>CAVSHJ010000016.1:0-57230 GCA_963727725.1 Thermodesulfovibrionales bacterium | reverse complement strand
GATTATTCATGAATTATTCTTAGAGTGACGGAGATAGAATATTTTCGCTCTCCGCATTAGGCGGACTCGGTCGTTCCGACCTGCGAGGCTTTTGCCTCTCTATTATCAGAATACATATGACTATCGGCAAAAGAAACCGCTCAAATACTCTATCTCCGTTCCGTATCTGCTAATCCAATCCAATGCAGGATCTGTCATTCCGGCTTGTCCGGAATCCTTCTTTAAATACTACGCTTCACTGAAGTGTTACTGTTATTCGCCGAGGGCAGCCAGTCTCACCGACCGGTGAGGATTACTATTTCTGTCCGCATCCGGGTTCTCCGGGATGACCACAGCAGCTCTTCAGTCTTGTTATCTTGATGAGTGAATTTTTGATGAGCAGGGCGATTTTTCTGCCTGTCGGCAAGGGTTGTCTCAAATTATCTACAGCGGTTTTAAGATTCGGGCGTTCTCCCGCACACATTATGAACTCCTTTAAATCAATATTCTGATTGCAGCTCTGCCTATAAGAGAAGTATCGCACAGAGTGTGCCGCTGTCAAGTTTTATATTTTTTGGAGATTTCATCATTAGTCACACAATAACCCTTTGACTTTCAGAATAATAAGTAATACAATGTATTACTAAGGAGATGCTCATTGAGGATAAAAGATTTTGAATGGGACGAGGGCAATGTCGTACACCTTGAACTGGGTCATGGCGTGACGCCCGAGGAGGCGGAGGGAGTCTTTGTGTATAAGCCCTTGTATCGAAAAACAAAGAAAGGTCACTATGTCGCAATGGGACCGACGCGTGAAGGCCGTTATCTCACTGTTGTGTTTGCGCTGAAACAGGGCGGCATAGCTAGAGTTATTACCGGCTGGGACATGGACGGGGCCGAAATCAAATACTGGCAAAAGCACCGGGGTTGAGGTCCGGAAGGAGATAAAGGAAACGGAGGCTAAAATGCCAATGAAGAAAATGACGGATACAGAATACTATGACAAGAAGGGTGTCCTCGGCGAGATCATCGAAGGGGACATTGCGATCAGCCTCGATGAGGCCCTTAAGAGGGACATCGTGACTGGAAAACGGAGGCGCAAACTACGAAATGTCACTATCAAGATCGACCCGCTTTATCTCATCTCAATCAAAAAGGTGGCGACGAAGAAGGGGATTCCGTATCAAACACTGATGCGGCAATGGGTCGCTGAAAAGATTCGGAAAGAGTTGAAAATTGCGTAGAGTGGAAAACTAGAAACACTATTATCATCCTGGCGTTCGAGCCAATCGAAACAGTCCGCGTGAAATAGTCTGGACGCCCCGAAAAGAATCGGCTCTTTCCATTTTTCGGAGGATGCAAGCTTGAGCTGAATTCCCCCGCTGAATTCAGAGCGGGCCCGATAAACGCCGCGTTCCTCCCGGACGAAAAGATCCGGGGTGTTCAGACGAAGATACGATCGTACTGAGGAGGTGGGCGTCCGCCCGATCACTTTTGCTACCCTCTCCACCACCTGTTTTGCGGTCAGAGAGTCAGTGAAATCGAAAATGGGGTCTGCCCTTGAAGTTTGACAAAATAACACCGGTTCATTAGTTAAAGGAATGGGAAAGAGGATCAAAATTAATAATGTCAATGATCAAGGGCAGACCCCTCTACTGCCCCTCTAAACAGTTCATGGGGATAGCTGGAGGGCCTTACCTTCGCCTTAGCCACCATAAGGGTGGCTGCTTTGAAATGCTTGCTATTCGGCCACGATAATTACTTCGACCAAGGCACTTCCTGTCTTTGAATCGAGCTGATTACTGGTGCCGCATTACAAGCCGCCGCGACCTTGCCACGTGCGGCGAGCAGGCCGACCTCTTTAAGCTTGGCAATTTGCCCAAGAATTTCCGGCAATAGCGGCGTAGATTCAGAGTTGACGGAGGTTAACATCCCATTGTTCAATGTTACCGCAAGTTTACCTGATGCGAACAATGACGGCTTATTTATCAGTATGCGAGGCTCGCTGTAGTTTGGCTGCACAGAAATCTCTTCTTTTTGGATCGTTCTCTGGCATGCACCGTCCGCAGCGGTCCCCAAGAATTTACCCTTCTCGTCCACCAAAGTAGTGAACGTATAAGTGATCCTGACCAGCTGAGGTTCATAGTAGATAACGCCATTTACCGCGTTACCCTTCGGTTCCCATTTGTCCATGTCGAATCGTGAAGTCTGAAACTGGTTGGCGCATCCAAAAACCAAAAGAAACATAAGGCAGAAGTAAAGTTTTTTCATTCGGTCCTCCTTTTTATTAAGAAAAATATTAGTTAGTGTGGGCTGATGTTCATTTGATAATAGACTTCCGAGTGCCAGCAACATCCGATTCGCTAAGATTGCCTATTGCCTCTGCCATTTTGTCTGCCAGTGCCATTATGTCGTCCCTCACACCTTCGACCTGCAACCTCAGCAATATCTCACCGTTCTGGTGCAGTGCCAACTTCACATGCACGGTTCCAGCTTCTACGGTGTAAATCCCGACCGGACAGATCGCCCCAAGCATTTCGTCAGCGGGCACGTATAACCAGCCGTAGTCTATCTCCTTAAATTCCGAGAAGGTTGAGCATCTCAAGAGTTTTACTCCAAAACTTCCTGCTGTTTCGGCAGCAGAAAAGCCAGCTTCCCATGATACGATGAAGAACCCCAAGAACACTTACCCGTCTCTGCCTCACCATGCATCGATTTTTGATTTAAAGATTATTATTTTCCTTGATTCTTCTTTATGGGATTCACACACATCTATCCTACCACAGCTTTCTTTTTAGCCTCTGCCACCGCTTTCTCGGTATCTGCAGCAGCTTTCTTTGCATCTATAACAGCATCTCTTCCTTGTTTGCTAAGATTTAAGTAACCTTGAAAAATTAATATAGCACCAGCGCTGCCCCCGGCGACGATTAAACTCGTTAATACGATGCCAAGCTGATCTACATTATGGGAGGGCTGTTCAGGATTAAATATTACGAATAAAACATCAAAGCTATATTTGTTGCAAATAAGGTATGAGCCCAAAAACGCCACGATACCTTTTAGTCCGGGAACACGGTTTACTCGAATTTTTTTTGTATTGTCGCTTGGATCCTGGCCCTCTTTTGTTGTTAGCCGAACAAACCATTCATGCTCAAAAATAAAAGCCAAGCCACGTTCGAGCAGTGTGGCGATTATTACAAGCTTGGCGAGAGCACCAGCTACAACTACAAATTCCTGATAGTTATCCATCTTCTTGTCCTTTCTGTTTAGTTATGCCATCTCTTTACTTTTTTCTAATACCTTCTTTTATCCGAGTCCAAGTTTGGATCGTCTAAAAGAGCTATCTTTTCTTCAAGATATATGAGTTTTGCATAAAGGCTTTCCTCGCTTGGATTGATGCCTATTGAGATTTCTTTTTTGTAGTCATTAGTACTAATCAACACGTTTACCTCCCTATCTTTTTTATCCGCTATTTAGTCCCCCCATAGAGAAACCTTTAAAATGGGTAACAATTCCAGTCGTGTTCTCAAATCTAAGACTATGGGTATATTCTTATTACCCCCGCTCTTATGCCAGCCTGCGCAATGTTTTCGGGCGCAGTATTAGAAACATCGATTTCGCTACCAAGGAAATCCTTTCCTGCTTGTTCGTAGCAGAATCTCACAAAGGCGCTGCAATACATGGCATGATTAGGGTCATTTAGAGGGTTAGGAAGCCATTGTTTGCCGGTAATTATTGCCCACCATGTCCCAAGGAGTTCTTGAATCGGATAGAGTACCTGTTCATCAACAAGCTGAAGCGCATTGGCTAAGATATTATCTCTCTCGTCATCTGATAACCCAAAATCTATAATCGCAGCATGTTCCACTTTTTTCACACACCACTTTCCAACCCAGTTTTCCTGGGCGCCGTTACGAACCTGGGGCTTGAAGAGATTTACTTTTAGATCACTCTCAAATATGTAGGGGCTTCTGATCCTTGTGCCTCCAGACCCTCTCCGGTCAAGCCTCAAATCACCAAGTATAAAGCAGTGGGACCAAAGAGACGGCTTTCTGTCCTTAGTGATAAGACTCTGTGCTTCTCTTATAGCCAACCCTATAGCATCATTTGTTCCTACCAAGCCTATAAGCCCAGACTTATGATTTACGGAAAAGAAATCAAGCAGTTTTTCATTCAGATCGTTCATAACTTACACTCCAAAGTCATATTTTATTGCTCAAAGCGGTCTATGCCGCCAAGTATGTTGTCACTCTTATCCTTCATGGGAGCACCTTATAATTTGATCAAATCCAAAGTCGATAATCATTTTGGCCCCAGTTGGTAAATACGCGCCTCATTCGCAGAGAGTGCCGCAATCTGTGCATTTGGCGCAGAACTCGATTCTCCATCGGCAATGCAGTTTTCGATCCATGCCCCACAATCTATTAGGGCAAATAAATCGCCTCCATCTGTCTCATGCACTGCAATGCGTGCGTGGTGCGTATGCCCGATGACTGCCACTTTTAAATTCATCCGATAATCCATGTTCGCTTTTATGCAGTAGTTATATGCCGATTCGAGAAATTTGAGATTCTCCGGAGGAGAGGAATCTTTTGTCTGAACATTCCAGCGTTCCGGAATATTGTCTGTCATATCCTCTCGAATAAGACCGACTGTGGCTGGTCTCTGATCTTGGATGTAGGTGCGGTAATTCCTTTTTCCATGGGACTGCCGAATTAATGTTTGCATCTGCCCGAGTCTGTAATCGTTCGGGGATAGATGGGGCGCAAAGAGATAGACAAGTATGTCCTGAATTTTGTCAGGGAACCACTCGACCCAGTCGAAGATGTCACCGTGAAAGAGAACGGCACTCGGGGACTGAAGACTCGTGTCGGGGAGATAGTAACGCCGGTCCCACGAGGTATAATCCGGCCATCGGTAAAGGTCGAAATCGTGATTACCAAGCAAGAAACGTGCTTTAAGCTTCTCGCCCATGAGCGCCAGCACCAAGTCTTCATGGTCATCTTTGATACGTGAAGCAAAATCAAATTGTTCATCCACGCCGGGAGCTTCCCGCCAGAGATCGAGGAAGTCTCCGAGCTGGTAGACGACAATGGTTTCGTCATCTGCTTTTTTTGTCTTTAAATCTGTCAGGGCAAGAGCCAAGGAAGTCAGCAACCCCGTATAGTTTGTTGCGAATACAAATCCGCCCTGTTTGCGGCGCTTCTCGCTGATAAGATGAATGTCCGGTATGAAGATACGGAGGTCCTTTTTGTCAGGAAACCCAAGCCTCTCGTCCCGGAGTGAGGCAACCAGCCTAACGTTTGCAATGGACTGAAGAATAGTGAGTAGCTGGTCATGCATATCTTTCCCCCTATCTTTTGATTTCGTGAGGAATCGCCTTGACAACAAGAAGTTCTATTAATTGCTTATGACGATGGTAAAAAATCCACCAGTATTTTCCGTCAGTCACCGCAACTGGATCAATAATCGGCGGAGCTTCTTCTCGCGCATCGATAACCTGGCGTATAGGAATGTCCGGAAACCAGTCCTTGAAGGTCTGTTTCTCGGTCAGATCCTGAAGTGAAAGATTTCGTGTATCACTCAGCATATTCAGAAGCTGCGCATAGTGTCTTTCAGCTTCCGGGTCTGCAATCTCGCTGCCTACTCGGCTCGTGTCGCCGCCAGCCTTAAGAAAATCGATAAGCCGCTTGCATGATTCTGTAGTCAGAGGAAGCTTAATTCGTTCGCTTTGCGTTCGTTCACTTCGGAATTTTGCTTCGCGCACTGCCACATAAGGAACCTGGACAGACGGACAACCTATGTTGCTCAGAAGAAGAATTGTGACGAGAAGGAAAGTGAATTTTTTCATCTACACCCCTTTGACTTTAAATAATCCTTTAGCCCCCCTGAAGGATTATTTAACCAAACAGGAAATTATGCGTAGTATTTCAGACAATTATTCTTATGTCTATAGATTCTGTGCGTTTTATTACGCATTTTGTGCATCTTGGAATTTTTTCTTGATTTTGGTAAGAAATGAAGGCGGAAGTTTGAAAATTGTCGATCGCTATGGAAGGTTCAAGATGCTACACTGCGGGAGACGATCCCGGCTGATTCTTCCGGTACGCATTCGGTGAGATACCGTATACCTGCTTGAACACTTTCTCGAAATGAGCAACGCCGCTGTATCCTACTGAAACAGCTATATCCGTAATAGTTAAATCAGCGTTCCTGCTGAGGATCTCTGCTGCCCTTATAACTCTTACAGTGTTCACATAGGATTTCACATTTTTGCCGAAATGTTCGTTGAACGCCCTGCTGAATCTGTATTTCTCCATGTGTGCCTTCTCGGCAAGCCCATCACGGGTGAGGTCTTCGTTATAATTCTCTTCTATAAAGGCCGCTATGCCCTCCATTATGAATACCTCGCGGCTTCCTACACTTTCTGAAAGTTCTTCAGCCTCTTTCCCTTCGAGAATCTCGGATAACTTCGCCCGGAGGTAAGCAAAGCTCAATGGCTTTCTTATGTAATCCGTCACGCCGGACCTGAAAGCCTTGATCGCCAGGGTATCGGTACTATATGCTGTCATGAAGATAACCGGCAATCCCGGCTTTGACTCCCTGATCGCTTTCAATACTTCGAATCCGTCACTGTCGGGCAGGTTATAGTCAATGAGGGCGAGGTCGAAAGGCTTCTTGCTCTGCTCTATTGCTTTCGAGCATGTGGCTGCTTCCAATACGTGGTATTGCCGTTCAAGGCCTTCCCTTATCATAGCCCTTACCACGTCATCGTCTTCCACAAGAAGAATGCTTTTCTTCTCCACACTTCCCCCGTAGAGATGTTCTCAGGTTGGACAATCAATGAATAATTATATTTATAGCAAGCCCTTAAGAAAATTGCTATGTATTTTTAGTAGATATTTAGGGACGTTTTTTCTTGTGAGGGATGTGACAATAAAAGAAGAATCGGAAGAAGAAGCAGTAGAAGAAAAGAAAGATAAAAAGGGAAAGGCAAGTTAAGCAGACAATTACTCATAAGTTTGAAAGACAGGATTTTGACCTGTCAGCAGTCGCCTTCTTTTAATCGCCTGCGGAAGATATTCTCACCTCGACCGAGTGTTCCTGAAGGTCGTCAACAAGGGGAATAGCCTGATCGTCGCGCTCAACACCATCGACTATCACACGTGTCCCACCCTTTCCGGTGCGCGTTTGCAGGACAGTGATATGGTAGATAGTTTCCCGGTATCGGTAGTGTACCTTGAATGTCTCCCAATCAGCAGGGAGGCACGGTGCGAAACTCAGTTTGTCTACTTCAAGCCTCAGCCCCAGAAGTGATTCCACGATAAGCCGGTACATCCAGCCGGCAGATCCCGTGTACCATGTCCATCCACCGCGGCCGGTGTGTGGCGGGAGACGCATATACGTCCGCAGCGACAACATACGGTTCCACTTTGTAGGTTGCAATCCCCTCCGGTGATTTCGCATGGTTTACCGGATTTATCATTGCCAGCAGTTCCCACGCGCGTCTGCTGTCGCCTAATTGAGCGAACGCCATCGCTGTCCAGATTGCTGCATGAGTGTACTGTCCGCCATTTTCCCTGACGCCGGGGACGTACCCCTTTATATAGCCGGGATTCAAATTCGACTTGTCGAAGGGCGGGTCCAGGAGTTGGACCAGCGCATGGTCCCGGTGAACGAGGCGCTTATCCACAGCTTCCATTGCCATGCGCGAGCGTTCAGCATACCCGGCGCCGGATAGAACAGACCAGCTTTGCGCAATGGAATCAATCTGGCATTCGGGATTACCCGCCGATCCGAGCGGCGATCCGTCGTCGAAGTAAGCACGGAGATACCATTCACCATCCCAGCCATTCTGCTCGATGTTCCGGCGCAGTTGGGCCGCCTCCCTCTCACAGCGTTCGACGAAGGTCAGGTCACCATGCAGGCGTGCAATCTCGGTGAAGCGCATGAGCACTTCATAAAGGAAGAACCCCAGCCAAACGCTTTCGCCTTTGCCGTGTTCGCCGACCATATTCATGCCGTCGTTCCAATCACCCGAGCCGATGAGTGGAAGACCGTGCTCGCCAAAGCTGATGCCTCTCAGGATGGCCCGCACACAGTGATCGTACAAACTGGTCGCTTGTTCAGACCGGCCGGGAAGATCGTAATACGAGTCCTCGTCGCGCATTTACCGGGCGGCCCTCGATGAAGTGGACGGATTCATCTAATACTCCGGTGTCTCCGGTATTCAGAACATAACGGCACGTGGCCAGCGGCAACCAGAGGAGATCATCCGAACAGTGTGTACGCACGCCGTTCCCTGACGGAGGATGCCACCAATGCTGGACATCTCCCTCCTGGAACTGACGGGCAGCGCAGAGGAGGAGGTGCTCGCGCACGAGGCGCGGCTCAGTGTGGATGAGCGCCATCACGTCCTGCAACTGATCGCGGAAACCGAAGGCGCCGGCCGACTGGTAGTATCCGCTGCGCGCCCAAAGGCGGCACGCTATAGTTTGGTATAAGAGCCAGCCGTTGGTCAGGATATTGACAGACTGGTCGGGTGTTTCGACATTCACTGCGCCGAGCGTATGATTCCAGTACTGCCAGACCGCTTCAAGCGCGCCGCGGGCGGCAGCAGATCCGCGGAAACGTTGCAGCAGGTTGCGGGCGTCATCCGCATCCCGCCCTGCACCGAGTCTGAAGATGATCTCACGCTCCTGTCCGTCGGCCAGCTCGAATGGGACCTGTATAGCGGCGCAGGGATCCAAAGCGGCCCCTACCTTCCCGGAAAGCCGGGACCGACTCATCGCGGCCGGACTCCGAAGCGTGCCGTTGCGCCCGAGGAACTCAGTCCTGTCGCCGGTCACGGTTCGAGTCACCTCGTCCACATCGAAGAAGGCAACCCGGTCGGCGAACTCCGTGTTGTAGGAGTTTCGCGCAAAGAGCGCGCCGCTGTTGGGGTCAAGTTCAGTAATCACATGCATTGCCGATTTCGGCCGCAGATCTCCAAGCACCCATTCCGCGTATCCGGTGGCGGAGAGTCGGCGCGATCTGCCCGGACTCGTTTCGCACTTTGAGCACCGTGAACTTGATCGGTGCGTCCAGGGCCACGTAAACCCAGACCTCTGAGTGGATGCCGCGCTCCGTGTGCTCGAAGACGCTGTATCCAAATCCATGCCGGGTGACGTAAGGCGTTGCCCCGCGGCTGGGCAGCGGCATGGGGGACCAGAAGTGGCCGCGCTCTTCGTCACGGATGTAAAACGCCTCTCCGCTCGAATCGCTCACGGGATCGTTCCCCCAGGGAGTGAGGCGGAACTCATGAGCATTCTCGCTCCAGGTGTAGGCAAGCCCGCTTTCTGAAATGACGGACCCAAAGTGCGGGTTTGCCAGCACATTCACCCACGGCGCCGGCGTCACCTGCCCGTGCGCAGTCGTAATGACGTACTCGCGTCCATCCGGGGTGAATCCGCCCAGCCCGTTGAAGAACGCCAGATCGTGACGAGGCAGCGCCGCGACCGCCAGCGGTTCGGAGCGGTGCGTTCGGGTCGGTGTAAGGAGCGGCACTGTTACTTCCGCAAGACTGCGACGGTTGATCTGGTCCGCCAGCGCCCCCCGGCTGTCGGTGATGATGGCGCGAGCGACCGTCTGGATCAGGATGCGGTCCTCCTCCGATATCTGGTCCGCGGGTCTCAGGAAAATGCCGCCGGGTCGATCGGTCACGTTGGCTTCGGTGCCCGCAGCAATGAGCCCCATGATCTGGTCTTGCAGAAGTTGCCGGTAACCGGCGTGATCTTCGTTCCAGATCACCAGGTCCACCGCCAGTCCTTTTAGACGCCAGTATGCGTGGGCCTGCACGAGTTGGCGCACCAGATCGATATTTGCCGGATCTTCAATCTGCAGCAGCACGATCGGCAAATCGCCGGAGATGGCGTAGCCCCATAGACCGGATTGACCGCGGTGGTTTTTGATGAGGACGCCCGGTTCGGCGCGCAGCGAAGAATTAGCGTAGATTATCGAGCTGGCAAGGCGCCCATAGAGTTGCGCGTCGGCCTCTGTGGCATTGAACTGCCGCAGAAACACCTGGCCATGTGTCCATGCCAGATCAAAGACGCGATCCGCGAGATGTCGATCCTGGTATTTCTCCACAAGGCCCAGGCACACGTCGCGGGTTTCGCCGACGCCCGAGACAATATTTATCGTTACCGATTCTTCCGGATCCAGCGTTATCCGATACCGGATGGCGACAATCGGATCGAGCACGGAGCCCTCGCTGTCCGAGAGCGCACCCGTAAAAAAACCAGCTACCCCGCTCATCGCTTGTGGATCGGCGACCGTGTTTCCGCGGCCGATGAACTGCATGCGATCCGTCTCATAGGAGACTTCTCCGATCTCCGCCCCATGCACAGCCATCAGGTGAAACATCCAGGGCGGCTGCTCGCCCTGGGAGCGGGGCCGGCGAGTGCAGAGGATCGCCCGCTGCTGGCGAATGATCTCGGTCTGAACAAAGAGATTGCTGAACGCCGGATGCAGTGCTTCCGCGGCAGGCGGTGCAAGAACCACTTCCGCGTAACTCGTAACATCAATCGCTCTGCGCGTCCGGGCCCGGTTGGTGATGCGGACCCGGCGCAGTTCAATGTCATCCTCGGGTGAAACAGCGATCTCCGTATGTGTGTCAAAGTCGTGGTCCCGGCAGCGAAACTCCACTTTCGCCTCCGAGAAAATCGCTTCGTATTTATTCGATTGATTGGCCGGTCGTTTGAGCGTCGGTTGATATGCGGTTGACCAGAACTCCCCGCTCGCCACGTCGCGGAGGTAACAGAACGTGCCCCAGTTGTCGCGGGTACTGTCTTCGCGCCAGCGTGTCACTGCGATGTCCTTCCAGCGGCTGTAACCGCCCCCCGCATTCGTAATCATCACGTGGTATCTGCCGTTGGACAACAACTGCACTTCAGGGACCGGCGTATCCGGGCTGCTGAAAACGCGCACCGGCATCTCCGTAACACTGGAAGCCCCCTGTATGTAGGAGAGCTCGGCGGTGTGCGAATAAAACGCCGTGGCCTTTGGCACCCGCTCCTGGAGCAACAGCATGGTTGCCTGGAACACCGGGTCCGACTCGAATCGCTTCTGCATCGGACGGTCCAGGAGCAGATAGGCCAAAGAGAGCAAGCTCATTCCAACGTGATGTGCCATGAAGGAGCGAACCACGGCGCTCGACTGTCCGCGCGGCAGACGTGAAGGTGTGTAGTCGATAGCTTCATAGAAGCCGTATTTTCCTTCAAACCCTTCAGCAGCGAGTCGCTGCAGATTCAGGCATGCTTCCTCGGGCGCCACCATCAGCGCAAGCGCCGAGGCATAGGGAGCAATTACCAGATCCCCGGAGAGCCCGCGTTGGAGCCCCAGGCCGGGCACGCCAAAAGCGCGGTACTGGTAGTTAAGACGGCCGTCGATCATGTTGTAGCCGGATTCCGAAATGCCCCACGGCACTCCGCGCTTCTTTCCATATTCGATCTGCCCGGCCACAGCCGCCTTATAAGTCTGGTCGAGCAGCGTGTTTTCATACGTCGGCATCACCAGAAGCGGCATCAGGTACTCGAACATCGATCCGCCCCACGAAAGGAGAATCGGCTCTCCACTCGTAGTGGTGAGCAGGCGCCCCAGGGTGAACCAGCTCTCCTGCGGCAGTTGTTCCTGCGCAATCGCCACGAAACTGCACAGTCTCGCTTCCGAAGCAAGCAAATCGTAAAAACTCGCGTCCCGCCGGCGTTCACCGACGTTGTACCCGATGGTCAATAGATGGCGCTCCTCGTCGAACAGGAAATCATATTCCATACGGGCGAGTTCGCCGGATTGCAATGCAAGCTGTTCGATAGCCGCGATTCTCTCAATGGCGCGTTGGTTGCCAAGTCCTGCCAGTTCGCGCAGCGTCGGTATCTCATCGATGCCGCTAACTGTCGGCGGGTTAAGAAGAGTCAGCTCATCGAGGGCGTCACGGCATTGCCGGGCAAAGGCACGCGCCCACCACCCGGCCGGGTTCTCACGGTCGGCATCAATGCCGGCGACCACTTCTGCAGCGGATAGTGCCAGATGATCAAGGCACTGCCGAGCCGCCATAAGCTTAGTTGGCGGGGACTTGAGCGCTGACTCCAGGCCTTGCCGAAGATGGGCGAGCCCCGCTGGTGCGACTTCTCCAGGAGTGTCCGCAAAAATCCCCACGAGAATCATTAGTGTATCGCTGAGGCCGTCAAACAATCTCGCTCCTATGATCTTTTGATCGGGAAGCGCGAGCAGACCCTGCCGCAATGTCAACAGATGGCCTGCAAGGTTCCCGCTGTCCACCGTAGAAATGTAGTGGGGCGACAGTGGTTTCAGAGATTGCGTGTCGTACCAGTTGTAGAAGTGGCCCCGGTATCGTTCCAATGTTTTCATTGTATGGAATGCATTCGCCGTGCGCTTGATGAGCTGTCCCGTTGAAATATAGCCGAAGTCGTGCGCGGATAAATTCGCGAGCAGCGCAAGGCCCATGTTGGTCGGCGAGGTGCGATGTACGGCCACGGCAACCGGATACTCCTGATAGTTATCCGGCGGCAGCCAATTATCTTCCGGGTCGACGAATGTCTCGAAGAACGCCCAGCTCTTTCGTGAAAGCTTCCGGAGAAAGAGGGTCTGTTCGTCCGTCAGCCTTGCTCCACGGCGAGCGAGCGGTCGGCTGATCCACCACGCGATAGCGGGAGAGAAAAACCAGAGGCCCAGTATGGGCCCGGCCTCAGCTAAAGCCGCCGGCCCCGAAAGCAGCCAGATAGATCACCGTGGCGGTGGCAATGACCGGGGCGATCCACATGGTCCGGCATGAGCTGACGAGGCCCTTCTGGTGACTACGGCTCGTGCGATCCGAGTCGTCGGACGGACTCCATTCGAGAAGTCGCTTATGCGTGACCAGCATCCGCCACGTGGTGCGCATAATCGCATCCAGACTGTAAAACGCCTCGTAAGGCAGGCAGACGAGCGAAAATGCAGCTTGAGCGAAACGCCTGCGCGCAGAGCGCACTGAGGCAGCAAGGTGCTGCCTCAAAAGCACATCACCCGGCTTCTGAAGCACATCCAGGACAGAGGCAATCAAGGAAGGAATCAGGATGATGCCGATCACCGACAGAGTCCAAAACCATGCCGACGGCAAGACCGTCCAGCCCAGCAGCAACAGCAGTGTCAACGCCGAAGGCACAAGACTACGCCGAAGGTTGTCGAAGATCTTCCATTGGGACAGTCCGGAGAGCGGATTCTTCTGAAGGCGCGCATCGGGATCGGAACCAGGCACACCCGACAGCAGCCACCGCGCAATCTGCCAATCCCCGCGAATCCAGCGGTGCCGGCGGCTCACGTCCGCGCTGTAGCGAGATGGATATTCCTCGTACACCATTACATCGCTCAACAGCCCCGCCCGTGCATAACACCCTTCCAGAAGATCGTGGCTGAGGATCCGGTTCTCGGGGAAGCGTCCGTTAAGCGCCTGCTCGAATGCATCGACGTCATAGATGCCTTTGCCGATGAACGAGCCTTCATGGAAGAGGTCCTGGTAAACATCTGAGACGGCGCGCGTATACGGATCGATGCCCGGCTCACTCCCGCACATTCGCGCATACCGCGACCGGTTTGTGCCCGGCAAGCTCGCGGCCACGCGTGGCTGCAAAATGCCGTACCCGGCAACAACACGCTGCTTGTCTTCGTCGTAGTGCGCGCGATTCAGCGGGTGCGCCATAGCTCCCACAAACTGCTGCGCCGAGTCGCGTGGTAATTGCGTATCCATGTCAAGGGTGATCACATACTTCACGTTAGATAAAATTGCAGTATTACCGACGACGAGCGAGAAACGGTCACTTGAGCCGCCGCGCAGAAGGGAATTCAGATCCGCGAGCTTCCCTCGTTTACGCTCGTAACCCATCCAAATCTGCTCCCGGGGATTCCATCGGCGAGGGCGATGGAAAAGAAAGAAGGTATCGCCTTGTGTACTCCCGTATTTTTTATTCAGCTCTTCGATTTTTTGCCGGGCCAGCCGCAACAGTGGCTTGTCCTCCGGAGCCGTTTCCTCGTCCGCGTCCAGAAAATCAGTCAGCAGGCCGAAGTGCAGGTTCTCGTCCCGATTTGCCAGGAACCGGACTTCCAACGCCTCGATCAGGTCCTCGATATTTTGAGCGCTTATGAGCATGGTAGGGACCACGGCCAGGGTACTCGATTCCGGCGGGATCCCTTTAGAGAAGTCCATTCGCGGCAGCGGATGCGGGGTCGCGAGCAACGTAGTCAGCCAGTTAACCAGCGCCACCGCCAGTTGACTTGCGCCCAGCATCGAGAGTATGCCAATCAGCGCGAGTAGCCAGTCAGGGTACGCGCCGGCGTATGCCTTCGCCAATAAGCTCCCGGTGAAAACCGCCGTAATCAGCGTGATCGTGCCGACATAGAAGAGCAAAGGAAACGCGTAGGCGATTCCCTGAAGAGACTCAGAGGCGGAATGCCGCACCCCCGCCAGCTGCTCAAGCTGCGCCAGCCCCTTGTCTATCAGGTAAAAGCCGACATGAGCCGAGCGATCATCGCGGCCATTCCCGGACGCGCTCTCGCGGGCAAGCTGAATCGCCTCGCGCGCCACCTCACTCTCGGACAGCCGGCCCCTCTTAGCAATCTTTTCCACGACGTGGCGGTAGCGGTCACGGGTTGGGAAATCCATCATACCGTAAACTCCGCCCGTGTCCTCACGCAGGGTCCGCTCGACGTCACTCATCGCCTCTACGAACACACGCCAATCCATCGCGTCCAGGAAACGGAGGCTCCCGATGCTGTTGCTCATCGAGACCTGATCAGCGGCCTGTTTCTGGTTCTCCGACTGCACCAATTGCTTGATCGTCAGGCCACACTCGGAGAGTCGCTGCTCAATCCAGGTGAGCGGCATTGCCAAAGCGGGACCACCCTGTCCCTGCAATCGGCGCGTAAGTTCCGCGACAAACGAACTCACCATGGGCGGGTTTGAACGCGCCATATCCGCGATCACCAAAATAAGGCTCTTCGGATCTTTTTCTGCGATCTCCGTCATCTGGTCCGCCCAGTAGTCGGCGTGGTTTCGGTCTATTCTGTCGGCGGCAATCCGGGCTGCAACCCGTCGCAGATTCTCGATCAGTGACAGGCGCAACATAATGGGGATTGCCCATAATTCGCCTAACTTCAGAGTGGTAACCGTCTGGTAGGCCTCAACGAAACTGCTGAGGCTTTCCGGTTCCACCCGCCCATCACCGTGCGAAATCGTCTCCAGAGCAATGTCATATACGCGTGGAAGGCCGGCCGATGGGCCGTTAAGCAGGCGGGGCAACTCCCGGCTGTAACCCTTCGGCAAGTGCCTCCTGGCTGTGCGAATTTGTTCTTCGATCAGATAGAAATTATCGAGCAGCCATTCCCCGGCCGGCGTAATACGGCGGTTTGCCTTAATAGCCTGCGTCAGCAGGTCGCGGACTTCAAGCAGCACGCCTTCATTTTTAGCCAGCCGTTTCAGAAGCTGGCCCCGTGCGCGTCCCAGACCCAACTTGTGTAAGCCCGCCAGTGTCTTGCCATGCTGCTCCATCTGATCGCTGCTGAACAGTTCCGAGCGCAGCGGCGGCTCTTTGTCAGCACACTTTTTTGTCTGGCTGTTTCCCTGGAGCCTCGCCCGTAAATGGGCCAGGTTTCCAAGAATACTGTTGCTTATATTCAAGTTTGAGGTCTCCTTTTGAGAAACGAAGTCTCAGCAAATAGGATTGCAATCAGGGTGGTGGCTTTGGCCTATCCCCCTTCGGTAGTCAGTGTTCATGTTTCTTAGTGAAGCGTATATGATCGTATCATAGCTCCACTCTGATACCATTGTGCTGTTCAGCGACCGAGGACAGATTGGTGAGCCCGGCTCTTATGTATCGTCAAACCGGAGGAGTAAACTTATTCATTTCGATCTGTAATATACAGTATTATAGCAGATCGCTATCTTAAAGAATTTTGCAGCTCACGGGACTAATGCCTCTCTGCGACGATGTCCATGATTCATATCGCTAAAGTGAATGATAAAATGCATGACGATATTAATTGTGTTTTGATCTCCTGCTCATTCTGACGGTCCGGTGACAGTTTTGCTAACTTATCGCAGTAAGACATGAAAATGACAATTGCTGCATCTAGAGCCTTGATAATAGCCGATTCTCAAACAATGCGATAATTTATTTAAATATATAGTAAAAGTGGAGCGGGCGACGGGATTCGAACCCGCGACTTTCAGCTTGGGAAGCTAACACTCTACCACTGAGTTACGCCCGCAAATCAAGGACTGACGACGTATTATAACATGCAGTGCCATAAAAACGTCATAATTTACCCTGTTCTCAACTCCACTTCCGGCCTCTTTTTTAGCAGGAAATTATATGGAAGTCTTACCGATTGTTTTAGCGCGGATTATTCACGAAGTATTGCTGTATCGCCGGAGATAGAGTATTCTCGCTCATTTCCGGTCTCTGATGTATATCAGCTAACTGATGGTCCGCCCGTGTTATAACTGAAAATAGAAAGGCTGAGGCACGGATCTGGCGATGGTAAATGGTTCAATCTTATAGGCGTCTCTTTTTTATCTGTGACCAATCTGTGACCTCCGGTGTTGTAAAGAATACAGTTACGACAACTGCCAACACTTGCCACAAAGGGTGGAAAGCGTCGGGTATCACTAATATCAGGATGTGTTTCAAATTCTAATGGCGCGTGGAGTCTATAATATTGATCATAATGCCAATATCGACGTTCAAATAAAAACGCCTGTTGCATCATGGGGTGGCGCCGGTAGTTCAAGAGGCGTAACTTATGCTGGCCCGGGGATTGGGTATTATGCTAATTCCCCTGGGATTATCAACACTAATCAATTATCGCCTTCATCAATTATTGGGGTACTTTGTTCACGATTAGGTGATGGTACTTATTATTGACACAAATGGTCAGAAGTTGTAAATTGCATTTGTTATTCATAATGGGATGGAGGCCTTATATCCCGAAATTCTTGGGATATAGAGGAACTTGAGTCCGGATATAGCCTGGAGGTGAAATTGTGGCGATAGAAAGGGGGCATGTTAAAAATGAGAAAGAATTGGTATGGTGTTTTTCTAATTGGAGTCTTTGATGTTGTTACAATCTTGTGCGACAGTTCAAAAGAGTGAAGTAGAAGTAATTGAAAAAAAGCCACAGGTCAGCAAGGTCTTATCCAATGAAGCGCCGGCAAGATTTCTAAAAAGAAAAGTGGCAATTGCAAGATTTTCCAATGAAACTAAGTACGGGCAAAGTTTTTTTATTGATGAAAATAAGGATGTCATTGGGAAACAGGCAATGGATATTCTTTCTGCAAAGCTTGCTGCTACTGATAAATTCATATTACTTGAGAGGGCAGATATAGAAAAGATTAATAAGGAGCTCAAGATAGGAGATTTGTCGAGTTTAAATATACCTGCTGATTATTTGATTGTTGGATCTGTTTCCGAGTTTGGCAGAAAAGAAGTTAGCGACGTCGGGATTTTTAGCCGAGTGAAAAAGCAACAAGCCTATGCCAAAGTAAACGTAAGATTGATAGATGTCTATACAGGACAAATAATTTATTCCGCAGAAGGGGATGGCGAGGCATTTTCAGAAGCCGGCAGCGTCATGGGCGTTGGTGCACGTGCTGCTTATGACTCCAGTCTGAATGATAAAGCAATTTCAGCGGCAATATCAAAATTAGTAAACAACATCATTGAAAGTCTCTTGGACAAACCATGGCGGTCTTACATTTTGGCGTATGAGGGCGGTAATTACATTATATGCGGGCGGCAAATCACAAGGGATAAGAAAAGACGATGTCTTCGGAGTTTACAAGAAGGGGCAGAAGGTCAAGAATCCGCAAACCAATATGTTTATTGACCTTCCGGGGCAATTAGTCGGCAAAGATAACGGTTCACACATTGTCAGGCGATAATCCAAACAATGAGATTTCTCTATGTTCTGTCTTGAGCGGTGATGTGCCGGTTAACGGTTTTTCGGATTTTTATATCCAAGAAATAGACACAAAATAAGCACGGAGGGATGTGATGAAAAAGTTCATTTTCTTGTTTTTGGTAATAGTGATCTTATCTGCCTGCGGTTATCAGGAAGGCATCGTTCAAAAAGGTGAAAAAAGCTTCGTTAAATTTACTGGCAATCGGACAAATGTGTCGGTTCAGATCGATGATATGAACCAATTCGTTCTGAAGGCAGGTGGGGATGATTCAGAAGAAAACAGCAGCGACAACAAACTATATCAAGTCTCGCCGGGAAAACATTTGATAAAAGTATACCGAGACGGCCACCTTATAGTGAATAGAATATTATTTTTGGATAATCAGGCGACAGCGGAGGTGATGATACCATGAAAATTGTTTCTCCGATTTCGCTTATATTGTTATCGGTGTTTTTCTTTGTCGGATGTGCCACACAAAAGCCGATTTATAGCTGGGGTGATTATTCCTCTTCACTTTATAGACTTAAAAAGAATCCTTGCGATGAAAATCTTGTGAAACATGAACAGGTTCTTCTTAAGATTATGGCGGATTCTAAGGAAAAGGGCCTTCGCATTCCTCCAGGTGTCTATTGTGAGTATGGATATATCTTGTTAAAAGAAGGAAAATCTAACGAAGCTCTGTCATACTTCGACTTGGAGCAGAAAACTTATCCAGAATCTACCGTGTTCATTCAAAGATTAGAATCGCAATTTAATAAGACGAAGGAACAGCCATGAAAAAAATAAAATCAATCTGTTTGTTATCACTAATGTTTATTTTAGTATCAGCCTGTGGACCAAAATATATAAGCAAGAAAGATGCCTTTCCCAACATGTATGAGGAAAGACCCTTGTCGATATTGGTTTTGCCGCCAATAAATATGACCACAGCAGCAGATGCCAAAGAGTATTACGCAACAACGATAGCAGAACCTCTTTCACTTGCAGGATATTATGTTTACCCCATAGAAGTCACCACTGACATTCTGAAAAATGAAGGTCTATATGATACGGAAATATTGGACAAGGTACCGCCCGAAAAGTTCAAGCAATTTTTTGGAGCCGATGCGGTGATGTACATCAAAATACTTAAGTGGGATACCTCTTATTACGTGATCGGCGGTAATGTGACCGTTGCTGTGGATTGTCTACTTAAATCTACAACGACAGGTAGGGATTTATGGAAATATGATGGTACAATCGTGGTAGATACGAGTGTCTCAGGAGGCGGAG
Organism: Thermodesulfovibrionales bacterium; assembly: GCA_963727725.1. Taxonomy (GTDB): domain Bacteria; phylum Nitrospirota; class Thermodesulfovibrionia; order Thermodesulfovibrionales; family SM23-35; genus CAVSHJ01. The sequence goes on along the minus strand of CAVSHJ010000016.1, from coordinate 37,987 downwards.
GATTAGCCGGACTGATTGTACAGGTTGTAGCTACTGCGATAAAAACTGCAACAACTGATTATGTCCCCGTAGCCAAACGGGCAAATATAACTACAATGTCTTCCATGCCCCTCGGCAAATACAATCCTAATTTTGATAAGGATAGAGACGTTCGGATAATATCAAAAAAGAAACCGGAGGAGGCTTCAAAATAAAGGAATAGCAACTCCCGGCGCAAATGAGGATTCTCTCAAGTACTCTCTACTGTATTTGCAGCACGGCCAGATACAAAGCAATCGTTCACGTTGAAAGAAACCAGAAAATGGAATCCGGTGCGAGCGGCAGCTATACTCTAAGCTGTCTTCTGCTTGGCGGTTTCCTTTTCGAGGACATCGACTATATATTTATTAAGGGTAACCCCTTTTTTTGTTGCTTCTGCCGCAATACGCTGGTGTAAGGTTGATCCGACGCGGATATTAAACGATCCCTTAAACGGATGCTCAGGCTCTTTACCCTGTTTCTTACAGGTCTGAAGGTAGTCGTCTACAGCTTCCTCAAAAGATTTGCGCAGTGATTTGACGTCGGTGCCTTCATAGCTGACGAGAGCACGGATAAATGCGACCTTTCCGTAAAACACCTTGTCCTCATCGCTGTAATGGACAGAACCATAATAATTTTTATATCTCATCATATCTTTCATATCAATCCCTCTCCTCTTAAAGTTTCTTCGATCTGCTCCAACTGGTACTTTTTCAGTACCGGTGTTGGGTGCGGTTTATGAAGGATTATCAGAGGCAACGTTTTGTGTATGAACTTGACCCTTGATCCTCCGGTCTTCCCAGACTTTGCCAATGTGTATCCAAATCCGTTCAACATGTTAACAAGTTCTTGCCAGGTAAAGTCACTGGGCCTCGACAGGAAACGATTGATAATCTTCTTATGCTTACTCAGGGATATCCTCCTTCAAGACGTTCCCATAAACTTGTAAGGCTATTTTATCAGCAATCAATACAAATTGCAACTAACATTAGTTGCAGTTCAGCCTATCCCCATTTGATGCCTGTATAAAGAAAAAGGTGAGGTCTTAAGGTCGGGGCAGATACCGTGAAGAAAACATGAAGTAAGAATATCGGAGAGGGAAGGGCAGAAGTCCGGTATCTAGGTAGATTTAACGACATATGGCCGCCTGGAATTTTATCTGTGCCCCGATTTCGAAGACCTTGTCGGGCGGTATATTGAAACATTTTGTGTTCTGCATTTCGCAAATGCCTTTCATATCGGGTCGGGGAAACCTATCGTCACCCATTTCATAAACGTAGGCAAGGAATAGATAATCAGATCAGGCGAAGACTTACACCGGCACGAGCTGTCGGACCTCAGGCGGCTCCTCGCCGAGCCAGTGCGGGTTTTGCGCGGTGCTGTCAAAGATTGAGGATGTCTTGAAAGGTTCGAAACGGCCTGTCGCTGCTGCCTCTGCCGTTTTTGCGAGCAGGGCATCCAGTTCCTGTTTGCTCAGCGGATGGAACGTGCGGACGGCCTCAAATGCCTGATCGAGGATCTCCATGCTGTCGATACCCGTGATCACGACAGACGTAGGCAGATTCAGGGCATAGTGCAGGCACTCGGTCGGCGTAACGGTGTTCGACTTTAGCAGTATACCGTTTGCCATACTCTTCATTCCAAGAACCGCGATCTTGCGACTTACCAGTTCCGGTACGACTGTCTTCGCGAAGCTGCGGTAATGCGCGTCCATGAGGTTGAGGGGCATCTGGACCGCGTCGAACCTGAAGCCATACCTGTCGGCGACTTCCAGCATATACAGATGCACGCGGGGATCTTTATGGCCTGTGAACCCGATGTGCCGGACCTTGCCGGCATCTCGTGCCTGTACAAGGGCTGCGTTTGCTCCTTCGTTATCAAAGATGCGATGCGGATCTTCATACCGGAGAATTTCATGATGCTGGAGGAGATCGACGCAGTCGACCTGCAGACGTTGAAGCGATTCATCCAGTTGTCTGGCCGCTTCTTTCTTCGAACGCCCGTCAATCTTCGTCATGACAAATGCCTTTTTCCTGTAACCGTCCCGAAGCGCCTTGCCCATCCGGACCTCACTGATGCCATCGTTATAATCCCACGAGTTGTCAAGGAAGTTAATTCCCCTGTCGATGGCCGAGCGCACAATACGGATCGCCGTCTGCTCATCAACCTGCTTCAGCCCGAGGTGCCAGCCTCCGATCCCGATCGCCGACACCTTTTCGCCCGTGCTGCCCAATGTTCGATAAAGCATCATGTCACCTCAGAGTCCTGCATTTTTGTATGAGATGCGGGCGATTCCGGTCCAATCGGCTTCGCCCAATCCCTGCGCTAAAGCGGCCACAAACCGGTCGTGTATAAGGCTGGCCATCGGCATAGGGACTGCCAATTCCTCTGCGGCAGCCAGCAGCAGACGGTTGTCTTTAAATCCGAGCGGCAGCCTGAAGCGTGCAGGTTCGAATTCTTCCGCGGCTATCATACTCCCGTAGTTCCAGCGTGTGTCCCGCATTGACGAGGTTCCGTGCCATAGCCGAACCCATGTTTCCCAGCCCGATGAAACCTACTTTCATTATCTGTCTCCTTTCCTGACGCCGGCGCAATCCACATCCGAAAAGAGCCGGCCTTTATACAAAGCATACAGTGAGAAGACGTCTTGTCAAGACGGGTGAAATTTGAAGAAGGGGTGCCGGATCGGAACCTACTCAAATTTTAGAAAGGAGTCTTCATGATTTCTGATGTGACGAGGGAAGGGGGGCTGTGTGCTATGATTGACGTATGACAATTTCAGACCGGCAACTCAGGAGAAGGCTTCTCGGAGACAAGCACAACGCCTTTATCTTCGAAATGGGCAGGGATCGCGGAATATACATCGTCGGGGGACATGTGAGGGACACACTGAGGGGTGTCCGTTCTCAGGACAGAGATTTTGTGATCAATGGAGACTTGACGTCTTTTGTGCGCGAGGTAAGAGACATATTCGGGGGGACGATCGTTAAGTTCAAGAAGGGTGACATGGTAAGGCTGGCCCTGGAAAGTGGCCTGACATTTGACTTCGCTTCTCCGGTGGGTACGATGGAAAGAGATTTGTCCGCAAGGGATTTCACGGTCAATGCTATAGCCTGGACTCCTGAAAGAGGAATCGTGGACATGCATCACGGCCTGGAAGATTTAAAGAAAAATACAATACGCATGATATCTGAAAGCAATCTGGTAGCAGATCCGCTGAGGATTCTGAGGGCATACAGGTTTGCGGCAGAACTTGGAGGATCGATAGAAAAGAGTACGCGTCATGCTGTAAAAACTTTGCACAACAGGATACAAAAGGTTTCATCTGAAAGAATAACTTTAGAACTCTTCCATTTGTTAAACTCAAAGCGTTCGTTCAAGCATCTCAAGATCGCTTTCCGTGATGGCGTGCTCTCTGACATATTATCAATTCCCGACGAAGTGTTAGAGCACAATATTGGAGCGATTTCTAAACTTGAAAGAAAGGTACTTGAGGAGCTGCCTGTCATGGTTAAAGTGTTACTTAACAGGACATTTTCTCAGAACCTCACATATAAAGGATTATTATGTCTTGAACTGCTTTTGGAAGGAAGTATTCCAGGTGTTCCAAGCATTAAAATGAGTTCAAGTATTGTTAAACGCGTTCAACTTGCCCGTAAGGAGTTCACGGAAGCTGGCGAAACGGGGAACTGAATCGAGAGAGAAATTGTTCGATATTTTCGTGCGCTCAAAAGATGCAGTGCTGGACGTCATCATAATTGCCGGGCGGCTGGATCTTCTGAAGGAATACAAGAAGTTCAGGAAAATCATGAAGGACGGATTTCTGGAATCGGAGGATGTAATGGAGATCGCCGGCATCGAGCCTGGTCCCGTCGTAGGCAAGATAATTTTGGCCCTGAGGAGGGCTGAATTTCAGGGCGTAGTGAAGTCGGAGAAAGAAGCTGTGGATTTTGTGAGGAGCTATCAGAAATAAGTATCCTTAAGCATCTTCTGCCGCCACTCTGTGCCAATAGGAATCCTGCATATTCATTATTGCCTTAAATAGCAATGGCTTATGCTTAGTTTGATGAGGTAGAAGTTTATATTACGTTTAAGGCCTGAACCGGAATAAAGATGAAGGACGCTTCAATGTTGATATTAAACTTTACATAATATATCTTGTCAGACATATTATATAAACATGCATTGTTAATAATCTGTTATTAACCTTGTGTAAAAATGGTCCCCTCCCTTGAGGATTATAGGCTCAAACGTGATTGATTAGGATTTAGGCAATGGAACAAATCTTTAAAAATAAGACGTTACGTCTATTCAATAGCATCCCCCTGCAACGCTCCGTCCTCCACGCCCGAAACCCTTACTTGCACAAGGGATCCCTTGCGATAGCAATCTGATACCGTCCTTACCTTCAGGTAATTACCCGATGTACCGAGCATCCTCCCATCCATGTCCCGCTCTTCAATAACTATATCAAGGATCTTGTTCACCTGTGACGACATATACCTTTCCTTCATCCTCCTATTCATGGCGTTCAGCACGGTGGACCTCTCCTTCTTCACTGCGGCGGCATTCTGCCTGTCCATGCCGCATGCCAACGTGTTGGGCCGCGGCGAAAAAGGGAATATGTGCATATATGCCAGGGGCAGCGCTTCGAGAGTCTCTCTCGTATGTGAGAATTCCAGATCCCCTTCTCCCGGAAAACCAACAATAACATCCGTCCCTATAGCGATCCCATTTATCTTCCTGTTCAGCCTATATACTACGGCGGTGATATCCTCAACGTCGTACTTTCTCCTCATAAGTCTCAGGATCGAATTATCGCCGCTTTGCAGAGGAATATGTATATGCTTACAAATACGGGATTCCTGCAATAATTCAACAAGTTCATCACTAACCTCATTGACTTCCAATGAACTGAGTCTTAACCTGCCCATTCCCGTTTTATTCAGAATGGTTCTGACAAGATCAGCCAGGCTGCACGCCGGCTTCAGATCACGGCCGAAGGATCCCAGATGTATACCCGTGAGTACTATCTCCCGGTAACCCCGGGACTCGAAGTCCGATATTTCTCTTAATATCACAGGCATATCTACACTTCGCGATCTTCCTCTCGCGCTGGGTATTATGCAGTATGAGCAGGCGTTGTTGCATCCGTCCTGTACCTTCACATAAGGCCTGGATCTGTGGGATAGTGTTAAACTATAACTTGATGTATTACAATCTATCATATCAATAATACTATCTTTATTATTATTTGGAACGATGTCGGATACGCCCCCGATCCGGCGCACTTCTGCCGGACTCACCTGCGAGTAACAACCCGTAACTATCACCCTGGCGCCCGTCTTTACGGCCCTCCTTATAAGCTGCCGGGACTGATAATCACTTTTTGCCGTTACTGTGCAGGTGTTTACGATACAATATTCCGGCTGCTCGGATAACTCCACAACGGCCAAACCACGCTCAGAAAGTCCTCTGGCTATGAACGCACTTTCTGCCTGATTTACCTTGCAGCCGAGGGTCAGAATAGCAACCTTCATCATTAGACGGGTATTCCCTCTAAAGAATGCTTTCTGCCCTTCGTTATCTGAATTCGAAGAAAAGTACCCTTAGACATGCCATTGCGGGAAAAAGTGACAATTTTGTTAGTCCGTGTCCTTCCCATGAGCTTCTCCCGGTTTGTTTCACTCTCCCCTTCGACAAGTATTTCCTGGACTGCGCCCTCAATTAACCTGTTCTTACACAAAGTTATATTGTCCTGCAGTGCCAATATTTGACTGAGGCGAGCAGTTTTGATATCCTCCGGTACGTGGTCCTCCATCAACGCAGCCCTCGTGCGCGGCCTCGGAGAAAATTTGAAGGCAAATATTCCGTCAAACTCTATCTCCTTCAGCGCCGCCATGGTGAGCCGATGATCAGTATCTGTTTCCCCCGGGAACCCGGCTATTATGTCGGATGTTATCGATATGCCGGGAATCATTTTCCTCAGTTCAGAGACTCTCTCTGCGTAATCTTCGTACGTGTATCCCCTGTTCATGAGTTTCAGCACATTGCCTGATCCCGATTGCAGGGGAAGATGAATGTGCTCGCAGACCTTGTCCGATTCAGACATGGCATAAATAAGATCATCCGAGAGATCCTTGGGATGAGATGTCACGAACCTTATCCTTTCTATCCCCCGTATGTTGTTGAGCTTTCTCAGGAGTCCGGCGAAATCAACGTCGCTGGAGTATGAATTCACATTTTGTCCGAGAAGCGTTATTTCCCTGCAACCCTTCTTCGCGAGTTCATACACTTCGGAGCAAATATGATCACTCGGCCTTGAGCGCTCCCTTCCTCTCGTATAAGGGACTATACAGTAGCTGCAGAAATTATTGCACCCGTACATTATAGTGACCCACGCCCTTAACGTATCCCCTCTTTCCGCCGGGAGATCTGTTGTTGCAATCTCCGGATTTTCATCAAGAGCAACATGCCGAGCATTTCCGGACGCAACATCCCTCAGGATATGTATATTCTGCGGCCCGAATATGAAATCCACATGCGGCGCCCTCTTCAGTATCTTCCCGCCTTCCTGCTGAGCTATGCATCCGGCAACTGCTATCTTCATTCCGGGTTTCTTTCTCTTTAGGGGTTTCATTCTTCCGAGTTCGCTGAAAAATTTCTGCTCCGCCTTCTGTCTTATGCTGCATGTGTTGAATATGATCAGGTCGGCTTCGACAGGATTATCAGTCGCGGCGTAACCTTCTCTCCCCAGGACTCCCAGCATTTTTTCCGAGTCGTGGACATTCATCTGGCATCCGAAGGTATGGATGTATACATATTTTGCCATTTTAAAAATTTAACACGGGCTACAATATTCTGGCAAGACGAGTTTGTATTGCAACAGGACTGAAGACATTGAAATATTAAACCCTGTCATCTATTATATAAACTATGATTGGAACAATACTGAGCAAGGTTTTTGGCACGAAAAACGAGCGCGAACTCAAAAGGGTTTGGCCCCTGGTCGAGCGTGTGAATGCGCTCGAATCAGACTTTACGGGTCTTTCAGATTCCCAGCTGAAAGACAAGACAGAAGAATTCAAGCGGAGACTTGAGACGGGGGAAACCGTCGATGACATCCTTGCGGAGGCATTTGGAGTGGCACGTGAGGCATCCCGCAGAAGGCTGAACATGAGGCATTTCGATGTTCAGATACTCGGAGGCATCATGCTGCACGAGGGAAAGATCGCGGAAATGAAGACTGGTGAAGGTAAAACCCTTGTCGCTACCCTACCCGTCTACTTAAGTGCACTTGAAGGCAAGGGAGTGCATGTGGTGACCGTCAATGACTATCTTGCCAAAAGGGATACCCAGTGGATGGGGCCCGTCTATCATTTTCTCGGACTCTCCGTGGGCACCATACAGCATGACATTTCCTTCGTTTATGACCCATCTTACCTCTCCACCGACAAGAGACAGGATTTCTTGAGGCCGTGTTCCAGACAGGAAGCCTATTCGGCGGATATCACGTACGGCACAAACAACGAGTTCGGCTTCGATTATCTCAGGGATAACATGAAATACGATATAGCCGATTACTGTCAGAGGGAACTCCATTATGCGATCGTGGATGAAGTGGACAGTATTCTCATCGATGAGGCGAGAACACCGCTTATCATCTCGGGTCCGTCCGAAGAATCGACCGACAAGTATTACAGAATAGACAAGATCATCCCGAAGCTCCAGAAAGAAATTGATTATACGATTGATGAAAAGGCAAAGACCGCCATTCTGACAGAAGAAGGCAATATTAAGGTTGAAAGACTCCTGGGTGCGGGGAACCTTTATGACCCGGCGAATATCGAACTCGTCCACCACATCCTGCAGGCCCTCAAAGCCCATGCGCTCTTTAAAAAAGACGTGGATTATGTGGTGAAAGAAGGCGAGGTTATTATTGTCGACGAATTCACGGGCAGGCTCATGCCCGGGAGGCGCTGGTCGGACGGGCTCCATCAGGCGGTAGAAGCAAAGGAAGGCGTGAAGATTGAGAGCGAGAATCAGACCCTTGCGACGATCACCTTCCAGAATTACTTCAGGATGTATAAGAAACTCGCGGGCATGACGGGAACTGCCGACACCGAGGCGGCAGAATTTGCAAAGATATACAACCTTGAAGTGATCGTGATACCGACCAATAAACCTATGATAAGGCCTGACTATCCCGATGTTGTCTATAAATCAGAGAAAGGTAAGTTCGATGCGGTTATAAACGAAATAGTCGATCTCCATGAAAAGGGACAGCCGGTCCTGGTCGGCACGATATCCATAGAGAAATCGGAGGTATTAAGTCATCTGCTGAAGAAGAAAGGCATTTCCCATTCCGTGCTGAATGCAAAATACCATGAGAAAGAAGCAGAGATAATTGCCCAGGCCGGGAGGAGCGCCGCGGTGACCATTGCCACCAATATGGCAGGAAGAGGAACAGACATTGTGCTCGGCGGAAATCCCGAAGGCCTTGCAAGAGAGTTTTTGAGGGACAAGAGCGATTATACCGAGGAAGAATGGAAAAAAGCACTATCGAAGGCGGAAGATATCTGCACGACAGAGAGAGATAAGGTTGTTTCTGCAGGAGGTCTGCATATCCTCGGAACTGAAAGACATGAGGCGAGAAGAATAGACAACCAGTTAAGAGGCCGTTCCGGCAGGCAGGGAGACCCCGGGTCGTCCCGGTTCTATATGTCGCTTGAAGACGACCTCATGAGAATTTTTGGTTCGGACAGGATCTCAGGCCTTATGGGGAAACTGGGCATGGACGAGGACATGCCGATTGAAAACAGGATGGTGACGAGAGCTATAGAAAATGCGCAGAAAAAAGTCGAGGAGCACAACTTTGACATAAGGAAACATCTCCTTGAGTATGACGATGTCATGAACAAGCAGAGGACGGAAATTTACTCTTTCAGAAAAGAGATACTACAGAGCGAAAATCTCAAGGAGCGGATTTTTGATATGGTAGAAGAGGTCGTCGACGAATTGCTCTTCATCTACTGCCCGGAGGAAAAACACAGAGACGAGTGGGATACGAAGGGCCTTCAGGATGCCGCCTATGGCATATTTTCCTTCGTGCCGGATACCTCTGCGACTACTGCTCAGCTGTTGCGGGAATCGTTGCTTTCGGCAGTCAGGAATGTCTATGACACCAAAGAATCAGAGGCCGGCGGCGATGTGATACGATACCTGGAAAAGGTCATTCTGCTTCAGGTGATGGATACTCAATGGAAAGATCACCTGCTGGCAATTGATTATCTGAAGGAAGGCATAGGTCTCAGAGGCTACGGGCAGAAGGATCCGCTTGTTGAGTACAAGAAAGAGGCGTTCGATATGTTTGCGGATCTGACATCGAGAATAGCTGCGGAGGTTGTGAGCAGGCTCTATAAGATCCAGGTGCAGAAGGCTGAAACCGTCAGGAAGGAGCCTGTAAAGCAGGCGCGGTTAAATTATAACAGGGGCGAGGGGTCCGGTCCTGTACAGACGGTGAGGCGAGGCAAAAAAGTGGGCAGGAACGACCCGTGTCCATGCGGCAGCGGAAAGAAATTCAAAAAATGCTGTGGTATGAATGCCTAGGATTTTTTTGATAGGCGGCGGTACGGCGAGGAACGATTACCGCGAGGCACTGGAATCAGACGGGTATACCGTCAGCAGGTTTGATTCTCTGGATACCGCAGCTCCAAATCTGAAGGATAAAGCTGATCTCCTGATAATCGATAAGAAACTGGGCAGCGCCCCCTCTTTCAGGGAATTCCTGAAGTTATCGCAGAATATACCCAAGATTGTTGTCTCGGACGCCGCTTCATCCAGGGGCTTTACGCCGTGGATAAAACAGGCATTCGTATACCCTCTCTATTCTCCCAGTGTCAGGGAGCTGATCTATTTTGTCAGAAGACTTACGAAGGAGTGCAAGGTATTCAGTGAAAACATCAGGCTGAAGAATGACCTGTCTCTGGCCAGGCGCGAGCTCGATTTTTTTGAGGGCGTCAGCAAGACCCTTACTTCTACGTCGGAACTGTCCAACATTCTTTCCAGGATCATGGATAAAGTGAAGGAGATGACCAAGGCGGAGGCATGGTCAGTCCTTTTGGTGGAACCCGAAACGGGAGAACTGGTCTTCGAAAAGACCGATGTGAAAAAGACGAAACAGGTTCGCAAATTCAGGCTCAAACTGGGAGAAGGGATTGCCGGATGGGTGGCACGCGAGGGAATTCCTCTTGTCGTCCCTGACGTGACAAAGGATGAACGTTTCTTCGGCAAGATCGACAAGGCCCTCCACTTCAGGACAAAATCTCTCATGTGTGTCCCGATAAAGATCAACGATCAGGTTCTCGGAGTCCTCGAACTGGTAAACAGGACGACAAATGAACCATTCAGAAAAGAAGACCTTGAACTCATGATGAAGCTCGTTGACTTCACGGCCATTGCAATAGAAAGGACATCGCTGTATCAAAAGATGACGGAACTCGCCATAACTGACGATCTCACAAAACTGTTTAATACAAGGTATCTCAACCGCACAATCGAGATCGAGATTCAGCGTTCGAGCAGGTATAACAGTTCGGTGTCGCTTATTTTTATGGACATAGATTATTTCAAACGTATCAATGACGGATACGGTCACCTTGTCGGCAGCAAGGTGCTTGTTGAAATGGGCCAGCTTCTTATAAAGAGCCTGCGAACTGTTGATATCGTCGCTCGTTACGGCGGCGATGAGTTTGTGATTGTTCTGCCCCAGACGCCTCCAAACGCTGCTGCCCAGATTGCAGAAAGGATGAGAAAGGCTGTAGAACAGTATACCTTTCTCAGGAAAGAGGGATATTCTCTGAAATTGACTGCGAGTTTTGGAGTTGCCTCGTATCCGGAAAGCGCAAAATCTAAGGAAGATCTTATCAGACTGGCGGATGACGCGATGTACAGGGTCAAGTATCAGACAAGAAACGCCGTTTATGCTATAGTATAATCCATGGCCCTGTTCAATTATGCAACAAAAGAAATAACGATCAAAATAGTCTATTACGGGCCAGGGCTCAGCGGCAAGACAACAAACCTTCAGTTCCTTCATTCCGCATTCGATCCGGCAAAGAGAGGGAAGCTTCTGTCTCTTGCTACAGAGGCCGACCGGACGCTTTTTTTTGACTTCCTGCCGGTAGAATTGGGGAAGATAAGCGAATTTTCGATACGTTTTCAGTTGTATACGGTACCCGGACAGGTCAGGTACAACGCAACGAGGAAGCTTGTGCTGAAAGGCGCCGATGCGGTTGTATTTGTTGCTGATTCGCAGCGTGAGATGCGCGGGCAGAACGTTGAAAGCCTGAGGAACATGAGAGAAAATCTTGTTGCGAACAACATCGACCCCGACGATATTCCCGTCATTCTGCAATACAACAAGAGGGATCTGACGAATATCCTTTCAGTCGATGAGTTGAATGGGGAACTGAATGAAGGCGGGAAATATGAATTTAAAGAATCAATAGCGACAAAGGGCGTCGGAGTTCATGAAACGTTTAAGCGGATCACGAAACTCGTTATCGAGGGCATATCAAGGAAACATAAAGATCTGAAGATAAAGCGGGCGGAGGAGGCCACCCCGTCTTTCGAAGAAGCGACATATTCCGAAGAAGTTCCGGTAAGCGGACCGTCAGGATATGAAACAGCCGGAATGCCAATAGAACGGAACATGTACGAAGGGCGGGAAGCAAAGGCAGAGCCTGTCCGGTCACTTGCGACGGAAGAAGCTTCTATTCCGAAGGAGATTATTATCAAACAGATCAAAGAGGTACCTGTTATTCCAAAAGAAAAACTCGAGGTTTTCATCAATAGCATGACAGAGATAGCACAAACGCTGAAAGAGATCAGGAACGTGATTTCGAGTGTCCACTATGAGGTGAAGGACCTCAAGAAGGATCAGAAAGAGATCAATAGTGCACTCAGGGAAATAAGGAATACTTTCGCTGGTATAAAAACCAGGAGAAGCTGGTTCAGACTCTCCTAACTCCTAGACTTTCTCCAGTGTCTTTATCAGGGCTTCTGCCTTTTTGAGACTTTCAAAATATTCCTTTTCCGGATCTGAATCGGCAACAATGCCGGCGCCTGCCTGAACATAGACCCTGCCGTTGCTTATCACGAAGCTCCGTATGACAATATTCAGATCTACATTTCCTGAAAAACCGATATATCCTATCGAACCGGTGTAAGGTCCGCGTTTCACCGGTTCAAGTTCATCTATTATTTCCATACACCTTACCTTGGGAACTCCGGTTATCGTACCTCCGGGGAATGCCGCCTTTATCGCATCAAAACAGTCCTTCCCGTATGCGAGATCTCCCGTCACGTTAGAGACAATGTGTATTACGTGGGAATAGTCTTCTGTTATCATAAGCTCATCGACCCTGACGGTACCGTATTCAGAAACCCTTCCGAGGTCGTTCCTCTCGAGGTCTATGAGCATGATATGTTCAGCCCTCTCCTTTTCGTTCAGGAGGAGTTCTCTGCGCATAAGTTCATCTTCTCTCCGGTCCTTACCCCTCGGCCTGGTGCCCGCGATAGGCCGCGTCTCGATGATTCCTTCTTTGATTCTCAGCAGCCTCTCGGGGGAGGAACTCACTATCTGGTAATCCCCGAAATCCAGGAATGCCGCAAACGGCGACGGGTTTATGTCACTCAATATCCGGTACAAATTCCACGGACTTTTCTCCCCGACAGGCGCAGAAAGCCTCTGCGACAGGTTCGCCTGGAATATATCGCCCGCCGCAATGTATTCTTTTGCCCTCTTCACGATATCCATATATTCTTTCTTCTTCATCTCGTAGACGATATCGACATTTGTTGGAGATATATGGTCCGGCGGTATGAGCCCCGTCTTCCCACTTCCCGGCCTCGGCCTTACACTGTTTACCTTCTCTTCTATTTCTGCGATATCGCATTCTGCTTCATCATATTTCTGTGGCCACTCCTCCGTTCCCGGAAGTGTTCCAAAAGCCAGGGAATCTCTTACCCCCGGACAAACGATAACCCAGCATTTCCCGGCCATATGATCAAAGGCGATCAATTTGTCGATCATGAGAAAATGGCAGTCGGGCAGATGTAGATCATCCGCAGCGTTTTGAGGCAGAATTTCAAGGTAATGGACAAAATCATAGCCGAGTATACCGACAAGACCGCCCTGGAAAGGAGTGAGGTGTTTAGAGGGCTCCTGTCTGTAAGAGTACCGGAGATCCTTCAGAGCGCGGAGAGGCCTGTTGTGATATGAGCCTTTTTCCCATGCCGGCTCCGTTTCTACAATTCCGTTACTTGTCCTGAATATCAAACAGGGATCGAATCCTATGAACGAATATCGTGCAATTTTCTCCGGGCCTTTCACGCTTTCGAGGAGGAAACTGTTCTTCGAGGCGAAGGCTTCGTACATTAAACGCGGGGGCGCGTAAGGTATCTCCTCATAAAGCGGAGGTATTGTTCCTTTTCGTGCCGTCTCCAAGAAGTTTTTCTTAGGGGGATTTGCCATGCTCTTAAAAAACTTACTATACCATAATTCCCGGGACTCAATATTTCAATTGCGATTACTTTCATTACGGATTAAGAGTGAATACCGATTATCACATATATGAATAGATGAGCCTATTATCGAATTGACTTTCTTAGAGCAGATCCATCGAGGTCTCTTATTCGTCATGCCCGAGATCCTTAGTCGGGCATCCATGGTTTTAAGCGTTCCGCCTGAGGCGGACTGCCTCAGGCGGACTGGAGAACTGCGGGAATGACAGTCCAAACAATGTCCATACTATCAGAATACGGGGGAAGAACGTTTTTAAGGGTTGCGCCTAATAGTTAGCATATGCTAATATATACCGGCCGGTTGCAATACTGGTAGTGTCAGGAGGAACTTGTGATTCTAAGGATTGATTGTCCGATCTGCAAAAAAGATTCCTACAGTGCATCCGTAGTTGATTTCAGACCATGCCCCTACTGCGGAGTTGCCTTTAGCGGCAAGCACGGCCGTGAAAAGAGAAAGGCTCTTCGTATAAGAAAGGAAATCCCATTCTTCTTTGTCCACAACAACTATAAGTTAGATGCGACCACACTTGATTTCTCTGAAGATGGGATCAGCGTAAGGATATCCGACCGGGTGAGTTTGCCGGTTGGAGACGTCATCCTCCTCAGAGTGAGAGATTCTGATCTGAAGGCTCAGGTCAGATGGGTGAATAGCGGAGGCAATCCACCAAATACCACAACCGGGTTCAGTATAATCCAGGGAAAACCGCGCCTCTTTCGGGATTGACACCCAAACGGAACATCCGACACCGGGAACCGCTCTCAGGACGGGAGCATCTCGAGACTGATTAATTCGAGCGCCTTTAGAGGGTCCGGCTGTTCTATAACGGCTCTTCCCACGACAAGGTAATCAGCACCTGCCCTGATAGCCTCCTTCGGAGTCATCGTCCTCTTCTGATCATCAGGTGGAGTCCAGGAAGGTCTGATCCCGGGAGTCACGATAAGAAACTGATCGCCGCAATGTCCTCTTATAGCTTCGACCTCCCGCCCCGATGCAACAACCCCGTCAAGCCCGGCTTGAAGGGCAAGGGCCGATAAATGTTTCACCTGAGTCCGCAGACCGTGCCGGACACTCAGTTCATTCCTCAGAACCTCTCCCGTAAGACTCGTAAGCACGCTTACTCCGAGTATTTTCGGCCTTTCCATGTTTTCCCTGAGGCATACCTCAACTACACTTTCTCTGCATCTTCTCATCATTTCAAGGCCGCCCGAAGCGTGGACATTGAACATGTATACACCCAACCTCGCAGAAGCAATCGCAGCTTTCGAAACAGTATTGGGGATATCATGAAATTTAAGATCGAGGAAGACCTTTCTCCCCCTTCTTCCGGCAATCTCATCGATTATCTTCGGGCCGCAGGCCGTAAAAAGCTCAAGACCTATTTTGAATATCCCGACATATTCCCCGAAGAGGTCCACAAGGTCCAGAGCATAATCATATTCGGATACATCAAGAGCGAGTATTATTTTTTCGCGTGCTGACATGCGTCGGTACCATCAAATCTTCGCCGGTGTTATGCCCTTTTGTGCCTGATATTTGCCGGCCTTATCAGCATATGATCTTTCGCATACTTCCGAGCCCCCGATGAAAAGGATTTGGGCGATCCCTTCATTTGCATATATCTTTGCCGGAAGAGGCGCTGTATTTGATATCTCTATTGTCACATAGCCCTCCCATTCGGGTTCCAGAGGTGTCACATTAATGACAATCCCGCATCTGGCATAGGTCGATTTCCCCAGACATATTACAAGGACCTCCCTGGGAATTCTGAAATATTCGACAGAGCGCCCGAGTACAAAGGAATTGGGAGGCACTGTGCAGACGTCTCCCTTAAAATCAATGAAACTCTCGATATTGAAGTTCTTGGGATCAACTACAGCGTTAGTCTCCTCTTTGAAAATCTTGAATTCATCAGCGATCCTCATATCGTACCCGTATGAACTCACGCCATAAGAAATAATGCCCCCCCTGACCTGTTCTTTGTTGAATGGTTTTATCATCCCCTTTTCTGCCATTTCTCTTATCCATCTATCATTCTTAAGCATGTGGCACCTTCCTGAGCCGAGAGGCTTCAGAGGAGATTACCATAAAGGTGAGAGATATGACAAGAATTGAAGATCAGAAAAGACGCACCTGCAATTACACAGTCTCTTCACTGATAAGGAGGGAACGTTGATTTAAGCGACGCCGGCCTTTTTCTTCTTCGTCCTTTTCCCGACAGGCTTTTGTTCTGAAGATACCGGCATATCCCCTTCAGTTGCCTTCAAATATTCATCAAAGAGACTGAGGGTCTCCTTTGCGATATCTTCCTGAAGTTTTTGTATTGCAAAACCGGCATGTACGAGCACATAATCGCCGACCTTCACGTCGTCTTCCAATAACATCGTGCTTATATCACGCCGCGCACCATACACATCGATGGTTGCCCTTGCATTCTCTGAAATCGTTATAATTTTTGACGGGATTCCAAGACACATATGTCGTTCCTCCAAGAGTATATTTTCTTCTTAATAATATCATAATGCATCGGGGCATCTTTTTTAAAGTCCTCTACCAAAATCTATCGTTTGTACCCTGATTATAACTATTATCTATTTGTATTATAGCCCACGTTATTCAATAATATGCGCAAAATATACCGGGGAATCGCGATGTCAAAATCATTCACGGCTATCAAAAAAATTGTTATGTCAAACCGGATCTGTCGCATAGTCAGGCTTGTTATCGGATTCGTATTTATTTATGCGGGTTTTATCAAGCTGACCGATCCGGGGGCCTTCGCAAGACTTATCTCGCAATATGACATCCTCCCGGATATACTGCTCTTACCTTTCGCCATAGGTCTGCCCCTGCTGGAGTTCTTAGCCGGGCTCGGCCTTGTATTCAATCTGAGGGGCAGTCTTGCTGTTATTCTTATCCTGCTTGTCCTGTTTTCCTCGGTGTTGGGATACGGCATATTCAATAATCTGAATATCGACTGTGGCTGCCTTTCACTGGAAGAGATTAAAGGGTTGAGTAATTTGAAACAGGCATTCTACCGTGACCTAGTGATGACCGGAGCGGTGCTTTTTCTTTTTCTTCAAAGGTCATACATTCTGTATCGTAGTCGTCGACGCGGCACTTTTATAAAAAATGATCAAAAGGAGGGACTGGAATAATGTTGAGAAAAAAAATGATTTCGATGCTGCTCGTAAGCCTCGTCTTTGCCATAACGCTGGCTGGTACGGGATTAGCTGCATTGTGGGGAGGCAAGGAACTGGAGACGGAAAAGACCGCGGTAAACTTTGCAAGGGAAGCAATGAGAGGCGGTTACAAAATTGTTTCTACCCATGAACTGAAGGGATGGATCGATCAAAAAAAGGACATGCTCATAGTTGATACCATGCCTTACGAAGACAGCTACAAGAAACAGCATATCCCCCGCGCAGTCCAATTTGAATTCCCCAAGGAAGAGGTCACAACACTCGACCAGAAGACAAAAGCTGCTTTTGAAAAACTTCTCGGCCCGAACAAGAACCGTTTAATCATTATTTACTGTGGTTTCACGAAATGCGGTCGCAGCCACAATGGCGCAATGTGGGCGGTAAAACTCGGATACAAGAACGTTTATCGCTATCCGGGAGGCATTACGGCCTGGACAGAAGCAGGTTATCCGGTGGACAAAGTGAACTAGATTAATCCCTCCGTCAGGTGAGGGGGCACGGCACCCCCTCACCCCATTGTCCGATACCAAATATTTCTGCGATTGAACAGACAACAATGTGACCGGGCGTGAAAGCCTCACAGCGGGACATTGAATTCAAGTTCCTTTTCACCCAACAGAAACCTTTTCCTTATGATTTTCACGCGCACGGATTCATAGGGCTTCTTGTCAAAAAGGGCGATCCTGACGTCATCATCAGTCCCTATTTTAGAATCATCCACCATGACAATTGCGTCTCCCTTTTTCATTCCCGCTTCCATCGCAGGGCTGTCCAGGGAAAAATCTTCTATAACCACCCTGTCGTCTTTTTTTTGGAGTATGATGCCCAGTCTTGCGCTGAAAGGCGGCTTCAGGGGATTCGCGAAGACGACATAGTTTCCGACGTCTTCATTGAAAATGCCGTTTACGATGGTAGCATATTCCTTGCCTGTAAGCCTTTTTAGCCTCTGCGGTATACCCGAATCATACACGATGTGTTCCGCTCCCGCGATCACAACAAGCTGGCAGTCCGGCTTCTCTTTCAGGAAATCTGCGGCAGAATGGGCCATCGTCTCGTCCCAGAGTATCTGCGACTGATAAAAATTATCGAAACTTGTCCCGGGCGGATGGCTTCCGTAGATCTTCTTCAGCCTATTTCTATAGGAATAATCAGCCATGTTCATATCCTGCGGTATTTCCTTCTTCTCCTCGGCGGAAAGGGCGTCCAGACCGCCAAGGGCGACCTTCCTTATAATCTCCCCGTTAAGGTTAAGGGCCACTATCTTAATCTGCTTCGCCTTCGCAAACTCAATAATCTCCCTGTAATAGTTGTAATTGAACCCCCATCTCTTAAAGTACTCCGACTTTTTCAAAAACTCCTTTTCACCGATAGACCCTGAGATGTAATCGTCCATCACTTTCTGGAAAGGCCTCTGGAACATTTCCATGCCTATTGCGAATTTCCTTCCCCTTTTGTTCAGGCCCATGATGAGATCAAGCTCCACCTTATGGTCCTCATAATTACCGTGTCTTTCTCCAATGAATATCACGGGTTCTTCAGCAACTCTGTCGATAACCTGCTCAAGATTCAACGACTTTTTGGGCACGACGCCCTCTATGGGTTCGGCAAGTCTGAATATCATGCCGCGATGCGTTTGTGCCGTTTCCTTCAGAATGTTCTTTCCTTTTTCGAATCGGATGGTCGTATATTTACCATAATGGAAGATCTTCTCCGCAACCGGACTGACCTCTTCAGGGGAACCTGCATTTGCATACGCTACCACTTTTGCCGTATTCATAGGATTAATCTTGACCGTAAGAACGAAGCCGGGCGCGGGTTTACCGACATCGGAAAACAATCTCTTGAGTACCGGATTCTCATAGCCAAGCACCAGGAGAGAAGAAGTCCGGAGTTCCTCGTCCTTCAGTTCCCCTGTCTCTTTAACCTCAAAACCGTTTTCCTTGAAAACTTTGATCAGGTCGGAGTAAATCTCTTTTTCTTTTTCCGTATAAACGACCACTCTCCTTTTGTCACCGAGCAATCTTGATATGACAGGAGGAAATTCATCCTGCTCAAGCGTTCTCATCACATCATAGTCAGCGTCAACAATAAATGTCTGCGGGTTGCCTTCAGCACGGATGTCGAAATACTGTTTCTCTTTGTCGGACTCAACCACCTCTCTTGCCGTTCCCTTCTCCGTGATGATCTCCAGAGGCAGCCTGAGCCTGTAAGGGTCTCTCCCCTGCAAAAGCCGGAATGAGACGGAGGGGATACCTTTCAGCACGAGCGTCCTGGGGTCCTTCACAGCGATGGAGGGGATATCTTTCCGGTCGAGCCACTGGCTGAAAAACCACCCGAGGTCCTTTCCATACTCTGTTTCAAAAGATTTTCTTATATCTTCCCACGCAGCGTTGCGGAACCTGTTATCCTCAATGAGGCGCCTCAATGATCTGTAGAACGTCTCCTCTCCGACGAGATTCCGCAGCATATGGAAGAACATCGCCCCTTTCCCGTAACCTATCGCCATCGATGCAAAACCGGTCCTCCGGATAAAATCCCTCAACGGGAATTCCTTCTCCGGGGTAACATAACTCTGATAGTCGGTGAGGATCTTTTTTCTGTATTCCCACCCTTTTCCTTTCTGCTCTTCATATCGGTAATCAGAGAGATAGGTGGTTATCGCCTCCAGCCAGTTTCCTTTCCCGAAGTCTGCGTAAACGTAATTGCCGAACCACTGATGTGTAATCTCATGTCCCAGGGATGTCCGGACAATGAAAGGAAGGCGAACGACTTCCTGTCCCAACAAGGTAAAGGTCGGCATCGAATATCCTGTAGT
This sequence comes from Thermodesulfovibrionales bacterium, assembly GCA_963727725.1. GTDB lineage: Bacteria > Nitrospirota > Thermodesulfovibrionia > Thermodesulfovibrionales > SM23-35 > CAVSHJ01. The sequence goes on along the minus strand of CAVSHJ010000016.1, from coordinate 18,366 downwards.
CTGAATGTTCTCAACGACTGAAAACCGCTTATAAGGATAAGGGACCAGAAGCCTGCTGTACATTTCCAAATAGTTTCTCGCATGTTCGATATAAGTGTCGGCGAGCGCCACATCTTCGGGGAAAAAGTATGCATAGATTTCTATTCCGCCCAGATTTCCTTTGACCACTCTGTAATTGCCGGCTACGAAGTCTATTCCATTTACAGGATGAGGGAAAGAGAATGAATATTCCCTGCCTGCTGAAGTCTCCTTTGCAGTGATTTCGTCAGCTTCCGATACAGCCGCGAACCCTCCCGGGACAAGAGCGGAAAGCTTGTAATAGGCCAGGCCCTTGACTGCCGGGTACCAGCTGCCGGTAAGGGATATCCCCTCAGTGCTCACGACGCCCGAGGATACTACGCCGGTGTTCTCAAGGTCTTTCCCCTGTTCGCCTGTGAAGATACCCTCATATTTTATTTCGAGCGTACCACTGCCGGACGCCTTTATCAGACCCTCCTTTTTCCTGTATTCAACCGGTTTTCCATTCAGCTTCGCATCAATGATCGTAAGATTTGCCGGGGATACAACGATCTCCCCTGATTCGGGAAAAACAATTTCAGCAGTGCCTTTGAGTGATTTCTTCTTCACGTCGAATGAGACGGAGAGATTGTAGGTGGGAAATGATCCTCTTTGTGTCTCGTCAGCAAGAGAGACACGCGTCATCACTGTCATGACAGCGAACAGAAAAAGAAAGAACAGGTTCATGGTATTTCTTGTCAGCACGTTTTCTCCTTTGTTCCGGACTGGCTTCAGCTTCTTAGAAGATATTATATCAGTTTGTAAGCGCCGGTGAAGTGACGCCACCTTTATCTTTATAGATTTCTCCTGTACTATTATAGAAAGCGATTCTTAATAAGGAGGATATTTCTCATGAAAATAGGAGCGATATTTTCTATCTTCTGTACGTCGATTCTTATCGCGGCATGTGCTTCAATGAGCGTTAACTACGACTATGATCAGCGTGTCAATTTTGCGACTCTCAAAACATACAATTGGCTTCCCACGCCTCAAAAGGCCAGGACAAGTGAATTGACAATAAAGAACATTGAATTTGCCGTGGATAAACAGCTTGAAGCCAAGGGATTGACAATGTCTTCTGAGAACCCGGATTTCCTTATTGCCGTCCACGTCACAAAACAGAGGAAAGTGGATACCGAGCAATGGGGGTACGCGTACGGCAGTGGTAATTTTTATCGCGGGGGGCGATTTTCCCGTTTCGGAGGGGCTCCGTCTAATTATGAATTCAGAAGCGGGACAGACACCTACGTGTACGATATAGGAACCCTGATTATCGATTTTGTCGATACAAAGACAAGGGAACTCATCTGGCGCGGTACGGCGACAGCGGAGCTTGATCCCTCCGCGCCCTCAATGGATCTTATCAATAAGGCGGTTGCCAGGATACTCGAGAATTTTCCACCTGCCCAAAACAGATAATCTTATTACGGCAACGGAGTGAATTGGCGAATAACGATGGCAGGCCGTCTGCCTGTTATTGTCATCGTACCCGTAGCAACCAATAAGGCCAAAAGCATGAAGACTTTGATTCTAAAATCCCTCCTGTCCTCCCTTTACCAAAGGGAGGGAATACGCCCCTCTTTGGTCCGCCTCAGGCGGAAGAGGGGTGAGGGGAGATTTTCTTAATAGCGATGCCTCACTTATGTATTCCTTAGCAGTAGGCCGCACTTTTTGTATATTGCACTTTCACTCTCTGATGGTATTAAATATTCTGTATGCCGGAACTGACCCCGCTGATGAAACAGTATCTGAATATCAAAGAGCGCTACAGGGACGCTATTGTCTTCTTCAGGCTGGGGGATTTCTATGAGATGTTCGGCGAGGACGCCGAGAAGGCATCAAAGGTCCTGCAGATCGCTCTCACCACAAGGGATAAGTCAAAAGAAGAACCCACCCCGATGTGCGGGATACCGTACTTTGCGTCGGAATCCTATATAGCAAAACTGATAAAGGCCGGCTATAAAGTTGCGATCTGCGAACAGATGGAAGATCCGAAGGCAGCAAAGGGGCTTGTCGAGAGAGACATTGTAAAGGTAATTACACCCGGAACTCACGAGCCCGATAATCCGAAAGAAAATTCTTACATCATCAGCTTATTTCCATCGGGGGAGAAACACGGTGTGGCTGCAGCCGACATTTCTACGGGAGAGTTTATCATCTATGAAACGGATGAGAATATCGAAGACGAAATGTACCGCTTCGAACCGAGAGAAATCCTGATACCCCGCAGTGTGAAAGAAAACATCCATTATGAGGAGGCTCTTGGCAATTTCTACATCTCCGCCTACGAGGACTGGTATTTTGATTATACAGAGGCATATAAGACTTTATTGAGACATTTAAAGGTCGCTTCCCTGGAAGGTTTTGGATGCGACGGCATGAATGCCGCAATTTCTGCAGCAGGAGCTCTGGTCGCCTACCTCGAAGAAACGCAGAAGGAAACATTCCTGCTCGAGAAGATTTCTACTCTGAGGCCGGACGCATACATGTTTCTCGATGCGGCGACACAGCGCAACCTCGAACTGACCCATAACCTGAAAGAGGTCTCGGGTGAAGGCACCCTCCTCTGGGTCCTTGATGAAACCCTGACCCCGATGGGGGGGAGATACCTGAGGTCTTCCGTCCTGAAGCCGCTCATAGATATTGCCGAGATAAAGAGGCGTCAGGAGGCCGTGGAGTATCTCGCGGACGATTTTGAGATGCTTGAAGAACTCCGTACGTTTCTGAGGAAAATACAGGACCTCGAAAGGCTTACTTCCAGGGTGAATTCGAAGAGCGCGAACGCACGGGACCTGGTCGCGATCAGAAACTCAATAGTACATTTCCCGGGTATTAAGAAATGTCTGGGATCGTCCCGGAATCCTTACCTTCGGTCGATCTCGGAAGGAATATCGGAATTCTCCGATGCGAAGGAATTAATCAGCAGGAGCATTAATGACGCGCCGCCGATAGGCCTGAGAGACGGCGGAATTATTAAGACGGGATACAATACGGACATAGACGAATTGAGAAGCATTTCCAGAAAAGGAAAGGACTTCCTTGCAGAACTCGAGCTGGCAGAAAAACAGAGGACGGGCATATCCAGCCTGAAAGTTGCTTATAACCGTGTCTTTGGCTACTACATCGAAGTGACAAAGTCGAACCTGCATATGGTCCCCGAGAACTACATAAGAAAGCAGACCCTCGTTGGAGGCGAAAGGTTCATAACCCCTGAGTTGAAGGAATATGAATCCAAAATACTCGGATCTGAAGAGCGGCTTAAGAGTCTCGAGTACCATATCTTTCAGGGCGTCCTTGATAGCCTGCAGAAGGAATGCGTCCCGTTTTCGAGAACGGCATCCGCACTCTCTCTCGCTGATTTTCTTGCCGCTCTTGCCGTAGTCGCAAAGAGGTATAACTACGTGAAACCGGTTATCAATGACAACGGAGTGATTGATATCGCGGACGGGAGACATCCTGTGCTTGAAAAGATTCCGTCAGAAGAAAAGTTTATCCCGAACAGCATTTTTATGGATACCGAAGACGACCGTGTGCTGATCATTACCGGGCCGAACATGGCGGGTAAATCGACCTATATGAGACAACTTGCGCTTATCATGATCATGGCTCAGATGGGCAGTTTTGTGCCTGCATCCGAGGCGAACATAGCTATTGCGGACAGGATATTCACACGGATCGGCGCATCCGACTTCCTCACAAGAGGCCAAAGTACCTTCATGGTGGAGATGATAGAGGTTGCAAATATCGCCCACAACGCAACGGCAAAGAGCCTCATACTCCTGGATGAAATAGGGCGCGGCACGAGCACGTTTGATGGTATAAGCATTGCCTGGGCCGTCGCGGAATATATCCTGAATGAGATAGGCGCAAGGACTCTTTTTGCGACACACTACAATGAACTTACCGAACTTGCCCTTATGAACGACGGCGTCAGAAACCTGAACGTCTCGGTCAAGGAGTGGGGAGATGAGATTATCTTCCTGAGGAAAATTGAAAAGGGTCCCGCCGACAAGAGTTACGGCATACAGGTGGCGAGACTGGCGGGACTTCCCGAACGAATCATCAACAGAGCGAAGGAGGTGCTCGCAAACCTGGAGAAAGAAGAACTGAATGAAACAGGCAGACCGAGGTTTGCGGACAGAAAAACAAAAAAGGGAACGGTCCAGCTCGACCTTTTCTCTTCAGCGGCAGACGCTGTAATCACGGAAATCAGAAATCTGGATATGAAGCGGCTTACGCCGGAAGATGCATACAGGAAGCTTGTCGAGATCAGGAAGAAGATCGGTTCGTGACGTTAACCGTATTATTTCTGTCCGGTTATTATCTGAAGTATTTCCTGATATCTGTTGGCTGTTTTTTCTATAATTGCAGGAGGCAATTCCGGCCCCGGATACGTCTTGTCCCACTTCAGAGTAAGCAGGTAATCCCTGACGATCTGTTTGTCATAACTGTCCTGATTCCTGCCGGGCGCATACTCTTTGAGTGACCAGAAACGTGAAGAGTCCGGCGTCAGAAGTTCGTCTATAAGCATGAGCGTGTCATCGAAGAGGCCGAATTCAAACTTGGTATCTGCGATAATGATACCTTTTTGTTCCGCCATCTTTCCGGCCTTTGAATAGATTCTCAGGCTCGTATCTCTAAGCATTGCCGCGAGCTCATTGCCGACAATGTTTTCCGCATCCTGGAAGGAGATATTGACATCGTGTCCCTCTTCTTCCTTAGTGCTCGGGGTAAACACCGGCTCGGCGAGCCCCGATGATTCGGCGAGTCCCTCCGGAAGCGGAAGACCGCACACCGATCCGCTTCGCACATATTCCTTCCACGCGCTGCCCGAAAGATAACCCCTGACGACGCATTCGATCGGTATCGGTTTTGCCTTCTTCACAAGCATGCTCCTCCCCTCAAGGACGTCCGCATACTTGTGAAGCTTGCCGGGGAAATCTCTTATATCCTCTGCCGTGAGATGGTTCTGAACGATATCCTTCATCTGCTCAAACCAGTAGACAGATATCCGGGTAAGCACCCTTCCCTTACCCGGTATTCCGCTGGGAAGGACAACGTCAAAGGCCGATATCCTGTCCGTAGCAACGAGAAGTAGGTAATCTCCAAGGTCATAGATATCTCTTACCTTCCCGCGCTTAACCAGTGGCATGTCAGAAAAATCTGTTCTTAGTATTACCTTTTCCATTCGGGTACTCACGAAATAATGTGGGTTACATCACGAGATGCAGATGATTTTATATTGCGGGAAAGAGACCTGTCAAGGACACTATTCCAAAAGTATCCGAATGCGTGGTAACTCCGGCGAGGGAACTGAAGCAAACAACTCGAAATCCGGTTTACAAATTGGCATATATATTGCTTATAATATCCACTATAACTACATGTGGTTTTTAATTGTTGCTTTCTCGTAGAGTAATAATAACGTATAAATACAACGACTTAGGTGGGGTAGATGGCTCTGGTTATGCCCGACGCAAAGGGACTCAGGTGTCCTCAACCGACAATTCAGATGACGATTAAGGCGTTAAATTGTCAGAAAAAGGCTTTGTGACATGCCGGGTGAAAAGGGCGGGACAGAAAATAAAGGCAGCAATTTTTCTTTCACCCTGCCTCTGGCGCCTGAAGAGGTCAATGGACACCCGCCGCTTATGCGCGCGACAATTAATAGATGACAACGACGGAAGGGCAGAAAAATGCCGAAGATACTGATCATTGACGATGACCCTCTTATCAGAAACCTCCTGGGTCAGGTACTCGAGCCTTTCGAAGAGCGCGGAGTTGAGCTATTCTTCGCGCAAGACGGCATCGTTGCTCTCGATATAGTCAGGAAGGAAGAACCCGATATTGTCTTCCTTGATGTGATGATGCCCAAAATGAACGGCTTTGAGGTATGCAGTATACTGAAGAAGGGTCCTGAGCGGAAGGACTGTTACGTGATCATACTCACAGCCAAGGGACAGAAGCGGGACAGGGAAAAGGCACAATATGCCGGAGCGGACTCTTTCATCACGAAACCGTTCAAGATCAGCGAGATCGCAAGTAAAGTAAGCGAGGTTTTGGGAATACGCTTATAGTGAGGCAGCAGAGGCTCTCCGCAGGGAAAGGATGATCTTAAGAGGCGGTGTCAATTACGGATCCCTTCAAATCATCTTCACGCACCGGCCCATAAACAGTGAGGGAAAATCCGTCCTTTTTTACGAGTCTGTCCGCAAGTTCTTTGATCTGTTTGAGTGTGATTGAATCGATCTCTCCCATAACTTCCTTCGGGGAGTAATACTTGCCGTAGTAAATCTCCTGCCGTGCGATGTTGTTCATCCGGCTGCTCGTCGATTCGAGTCCCAGGACTATATTGCCTTTCAGCTGGTTTTTTGCACGCTCGAGTTCCACCTCTGTCACCGTATCCTTCAAGCTCATCATTTCCTCCAGTATTAAGTCTATCACTTCACGCACTTTCTTCCTGCTGACTCCCGCATAGACGCCCCATAAACCGGTATCCAGATAGGAGGCGATAAAAGAATAGATGGAATAGGCAAGCCCCCTTTTCTCTCTTATCTCCTGAAATAACCGCGAGCTTACACCCGCACCCAAAACGGTGTTCAGTGTGAAAAGACAATATCGTTCCCCGCTCGCCTGGGGAATGCCGTTTACTCCCAGACAGAAGTGGGCCTCCGAAAGCTGCTTGACGATCACCTCGGTCGTATTTTGAAAATCAGGAGGAAACCCTCTCTCCGGCTCGGAACCTCGCCTCAGGTTGCCGAGGTTTTTATTGAGGAGAGAAATAAGATGTTCATGCTCAAAATTCCCCGCACAGGAAATAACGATATCTTTCGTCCCGTAATACTTCCTTATATGTGATACAAGGTCATCTCTTGTGAATGCCCGGATAGTTTCTCTCCGTCCCAGAACGGGCTGACCAAGGCCGGAATGACCCCATACGGTTTGGTTCGAAAGATCATGTATATAATCATCCGGGGTGTCCTCCACCATCTTGATCTCTTCCTTGATTATCTTCTTCTCTTTCTCTATATCATCTTCCGGGAATGTGGAATTGAGAAAGATATCAGACAGCAGTTCGACGCCTTTATCAAGATACTCATCAAGGATCTTTACGTAAAATGTCGTCGTTTCCCGGGACGTGAAGGCATTAAGTTCTCCTCCCAGTGAATCAATCTCGAACGCAAGATCCTTTGCACTGCGCCTTCTGGTACCTTTAAAAAACATATGTTCGAGAAAGTGAGATATGCCGTTCTTCTCGGGCGGCTCGTTCCTTGACCCCACCTTCACCCATATTCCAAGTACAACGGAGCGCATATTCTTCAGCGTTTCCGTAACCAGGGGCACACCATTTGCAAGATGCTCTTTTTTAAACATATTATGTTTTAAGGTGGTACAGATGGCTTGAATACCTATATATCAGTCTACCCTCAGCTGCCAAAAATATAATCTATGCTATTTCGAAAATCAAAAAAAGGGGATAAACACTCCATCTATCCCCCCCTCCTTCAGTCATTCCGTCTCTGTTCGCCGCTAATCCTTCTTTATGGTCTCCCGCTCTCTCATTGCTTCTTTTCTCGAAAGGCGTATACGTCCCATTTTATCAATCTCGATGACCTTCACGAGGACTTCGTCTCCTTCATGTATTTCATCTGTCACCTTTGCGATCCTTCTTTCCGATATCTGCGATATGTGCAGGAGACCCTCCGTACCCTGCATGATTTCCACAAAGGCCCCGAAATCGAGAATCCGCTTCACCTTGCCCGTGTAGATCTTACCGATTTCGGCCTCGGCGGTAATACTGTTTATTATTTCGATAGCCTTCTTCGCCGATTCGCCGTCAGGAGACGCGATATTTATAATACCGCTATCCTCAATGTCAATTTTTACTCCCGTTTGTTCCACGATGCCCCTGATGACCTTTCCGCCGGTACCTATCACGTCGCGTATCTTATCCTGCTTGATCTGCATTGTGTAAATTCTCGGTGCATACGGAGCAAGATTTTCACGCGGCGCACCGATCGTCTCATTCATCTTGTCAAGGATAAACACTCTTCCCTGCCGTGCCTGTTCCAGGGCCTTCTCCATTATTTCCCTTGAGATGCCACCTATCTTCGTATCCAGCTGGAACGCGGTAATGCCTTTTGCTGTCCCGGTAACCTTGAAATCCATATCACCCAGATGGTCTTCAAGTCCAAGTATATCGGTAAGGATAACGACCCTGTCCTCCTCTTTAATAAGTCCCATCGCGATGCCTGCGACATGCGCCTTCACCGGAACACCCGCATCCATCAGTGCAAGAGAACCTCCGCAGACTGTCGCCATTGATGATGAGCCGTTGGATTCAAGGATGTCCGAAACCACCCTGATCGTATACGGGAACTCGGCTTTGGGCGGTATATAAGCCTTGAGTGCCCTCTCCGCGAGCATGCCGTGCCCGATCTCCCTCCGACCCGGAGACCTCAGAGGTTTCACCTCTCCGACACTGAAGGGCGGAAAATTATAATGCAGCATGAAAGTCTTGTAGCTCTCGCCCTCAAGGGAATCTATCTTCTGTTCATCATCCGATGTGCCCAGAGTTACAACAGCGAGGCATTGCGTCTCGCCTCTGATGAACAATGCAGACCCATGAGTTCTCGGAAGAATACCGACTTCAGCACTGATCTTTCTTATCTCCTGCGGGGCCCTGCCGTCCGCTCTCCTGTTTTCATTGATGATCATGCCCCTGACAAGACTCTTTTCTATGTCATTAAAGACATTAACGATATCCATCGTTCTGTCCTGCTCTTCGGTATTCAATTTCTCAACCAGCTCCTTGAGCAACTGGTCAAGGGCATTCTGTCTCATCAATTTATCCGGAATAGTTATTGCTGTTTTCATTTTTTCCAGGGAAAGCCCGGTGACGGTTTCCTTCAGTCCTTCATCCGCCACAGGCTCTGCGACAACTCTTTTTTCCTTCCCGGACAAACTCTGTAATTCATTCTGAACCGCGCACAGGCGCTTTATCTCCTGGTGAGCAACATCCAGCGCTTCCAGGAGATCGCTCTCCGATATCTCCTGGGATTCGCCCTCGACCATCACCACGGCTTCTTCGGTGCCTGCGACAACCAGGTTCAGGTCACATTCAGCGACCTCTCTGAGATCGGGGTTAATCACAAAGGAACCGGCGATTCTCCCGATCCTTACGGCACCCACAGGCGGCCTTAAAAGGTATGTCGGAAATCATGAGAGCGGCGGACATGCTTATTATTCCAAGGATATCGGCAATATTCTCATCGCCGTAAGAAAGGACATTAATTATACCCTGTGTCTCATAGTAAAAAGCCTTCGGGAATAAAGGTCTGATAGGTCTGTCGATAAGGCGTGAGGTCAATATCTCTTTTTCGGTGGGACGCCCTTCGCGTTTGAAAAAGCCACCCGGTATTTTTCCGGCTGCATACGCCTTTTCCTGGTAGTCAATTGTGAGCGGGAAGAAATCCAGACCCTCCTTCGGTGTCTTTGCTGATACAGCGGTAGCGAGAACGACTGTGTCACCGTACTGCGCAACCACTGCCCCGTCAGCCTGTCTGGCTATTTTACCCGTCTCGAGCGTGAGTTTTCTGCCACGAACTTCAATTTCGATTTTCTTCATTACTTCCTGATTTCCAATCGTCCAATTACCTTCTCGTAACGTTCCTTGTCCGATTGCTTCAAATAGTCAAGCAGTCTTCTCCTCTGACTGACAAGTTTTAAAAGACCCCTCCGTGAGTGATGATCTTTCTTGTGGATCTTGAAATGTTCGGTAAGATAATTTATTCTGGAACTCAACAATGCTATCTGCACCTCGGGTGAGCCGGTGTCGCCCTCGTGAAGTTTATAGTCATCTATGATAGATTGTTTCTGCACCTTGTCGATTGCCATCTATTCACCACCTTTCAATAATTCTGCAATTTTTACGATACCATATCATTAACCGCTGTGTAAAGATAAAGAATGTCTTTCAACGTACAAGACGGGAGACATATCCGAAACCGCGTGACCTGTCATTCGCAGATCATGCGATGCGGGCGGAATTCAAAAAGTCCTTATCACACAGTCGACTTGCTCAAATCCTTTTTCGTCTTTGTCCTGAGCGCGGCCTGCGCTGCGGCAAGTCGCGCAATCGGGACTCTGTAAGGCGAACAGCTCACGTAGTTAAGTCCGATCTTGTGACAAAAATCTACGGAATCCGGATCCCCTCCGTGTTCGCCGCAAATACCCATCTTCATGTTCTTCTTAACCGTTCTTCCCTTTTCCACCCCGATCTTCATCAGGAGCCCCACGCCATTGCGGTCGATGGTTACGAAAGGATCGGCATCCAGTATTCCCTTTTCTACGTAATACGGAAGGAACCTTCCCGCATCATCCCTCGAAAGACCGAAAGCCGTCTGTGTAAGATCGTTTGTGCCGAAAGAATAAAAATCAGCTTCCGCTGCTATTTCATCGGCCGTGATAGCAGCCCTCGGCAATTCGATCATCGTCCCTACCGTATAACTCACTTTTATCTTGTAGTTATTCCGGACCTCTTCTGCCGTCCTGACGGTGAGTTCCCTCATCATCCTGAGTTCATTCACGTGGGCGACGAGCGGGATCATTATTTCCGGTATCACTTTTACCCTTTGTTTAGATAATTCACATGCCGCCTCCATTATGGCCCTCACCTGCATCTCGTAAATCTCCGGATATGTTACGCCGAGCCTGCAGCCTCTGTGGCCGAGCATGGGATTAAATTCCTGCAACACCCTGTTCCTGGCCCTTAGTTTGTCGACCGGAACCTCCATCGAAGAGGCAAGTGCTCTCAGTTCTTCGTCTGTATGGGGCAGAAATTCATGAAGCGGTGGATCCAGCAGGCGTATGGTGACCGGGAGTCCTTTCATCGCCTTGAATATTCCTATGAAATCAGTCTTCTGCATGGGGAGAAGTTTTTCCAGGGCCTTTTTTCTGCCTTCCGTATCATCAGCAAGTATCATCTCCCTGACCGCGCTTATTCTCTCAGGTGCAAAAAACATGTGTTCCGTCCTGCAAAGACCGATACCCTCTGCACCGAACTTCCTCGCAACCTCCGAATCATGAGGAGTATCGGCATTCGTCCTGACGCCAAGCTTTTTGAACTCGTCAACCCATTTCATGAATATGCCGAAATCAGCGGTGAGTTCCGGTGTTACCAGTGGAGCTTCTCCGAGAATTACTTCTCCGGTTGTGCCGTTGAGAGTTATATAATCGCCTTCTTTCACAATAAGCTCATTTACTGTGAAATACTTTTGCACTTCATTGATATTTATCGCGCCACAACCCGCAACACAGCATTTCCCCATCCCCCTTGCAACAACCGCCGCATGGGAGGTCATGCCACCCCTCGCCGTAAGGATTCCCTGAGCTGCATTCATCCCGCCGATGTCTTCGGGTGATGTTTCCGCCCTGACAAGTATGACCTTTCCACCCTTCTCTGCCGCCTCTTCTGCATCTTCTGCGGTAAATACGACCTTCCCGACTGCAGCGCCGGGCGATGCAGGGAGACCCTTTGCGATAACCTTTATTTGAGCTTTCGGGTCTATCGTCGGATGGAGCAACTGGTCAAGCTGCTGGGGGTCTATTCTGAGGACAGCCGTCTTTTTATCTATCAATTTCTCTTTTACCATATCAATGGCTATTTTCAGTGCTGCTGCAGCAGTCCTCTTCCCGACCCTTGTCTGCAGCATATAGAGCTTTCCTTCCTGGACCGTGAACTCAATATCCAGCATATCTCTATAGTGCCTTTCAAGCTTCTTGTAAATAGTATTGAGCTCCGCATAAGCCCTGGGGAGACGCTTTCTTCAGTTCCTCTATCCTGAGCGGTGTCCTGATACCAGCCACTACATCCTCACCCTGGGCGTTTATGAGACATTCGGCGAAGAACTTTCTCTGCCCCGTGGAGGGATCCCTCGTAAAGCCGACCCCCGTTCCGGAATTTTCACCCAGATTTCCAAATACCATCGACTGGATGTTGCAGGCTGTACCAAGATCATCGGGTATATTGTTCAGCTTCCTGTACTTCGCCGCCCTGTCACCGAACCATGAACCGAATACCGCGTTAATCGCCTTTTTCACCTGCTCCAGAGGGTCGTTCGGAAAATCCTCACCGGCAGCCTTTTTGTAAATAAGCTTGAATTTATCAACCAGCTCCTTCAGGTCCTCAGCCGTCAGTTCGGTATCCAGACGCACACCTTTCTTCTCCTTCGCCTCTTCGATCGCTCTTTCGAACCTTTGCCTGTCGATACCCATCACGATACTCCCGAACATGGTGATGAGCCTCCTGTAAGCATCGTACACAAACCGCTCATTCCCCGTCTTTTTTATCAATGCATTTATCGTCGTAGTATTTAATCCAAGATTGAGGACCGTATCCATCATACCGGGCATAGAGAATTTTGCCCCCGAGCGGACCGAAACCAGAAGAGGATTAACAGGGTCTCCCAGACTCATGCCCATTACTCTTTCCACCTTCTTCAGGTCTCCGAGCACCTGCTCCCACATACCGGCGGGATATTTCTTGCCGGCCCTGAAATATTCGTTGCACGCTTCCGTGGTGATCGTTAAACCGGCCGGGACAGGGATCTTCAGGTTGGTCATTTCTGCAAGGCCGGCGCCTTTTCCGCCGAGGAGATCTTTCATATTCCCTCTGCCGTCAGCCTTACCGCCACCGAAAAAGTAAACGTATTTCTTGACTGCTTTCTTTGCCATTAAAACACCCTCCCCTAGCGATTTTGGTAATAGAATACCTCACAATAATGATAAATTCAATCCTGCTGAAGCACACGACCACGAAAATTTCTTGACATGCCCGCATAAGTAAAAGACAATACTTGTAAGGGAAGATTTGGAGGAGGATATTATGAAGAACAAGGTGATGATTTTGTTGACAATCTTTCTGTCTCTCTCTTTTTTGAGACTTAATGTCCATGCCGGGGAAGTCACGCCCGCCAAAGGCGATCTCTTTCCCGCAATATCCCTTATCGTGCCCGAAAAAGAGGGTGCAAGACAATACCTCGGGTTGACCGGGAAAGGTTCATTCAGTATATCGCAGATAAAGGCCGACCTCGTAGTAGTCGAAATCTTCAGCATGTATTGTCCCTATTGCCAGAAAGAAGCCCCTATCGTTAATGATCTTTACAGGATAATCAGTGAGAAGCCCGCTCTGAAGGACAGGATCAAGATTATCGGTATCGGCGCGGGCAACACGCCTTTTGAGGTCGATGTCTTCAGAAATAAGTATGACATCCGTTTCCCGCTCTTCTCGGATGAGTCATTTTCTGTGCATAAGGCGGTCGGGGAGGTCAGGACTCCATACTTTTTTGTGCTCAGGACAAATGCCGACGGATCTGCCAGGGTGATCTATTCGAAGGTCGGCACTATTCAGGATCCAAACCGATTTCTGGATCTGATCGTGAAAGAGGCCGGATTATAAAAAAGGAGAGCAGATAGATGATACAGAAAGAAAGATATTTCTCGATATTATTATCTTTGATCGCCGCATGTTTATTCCTGACCGCTGATGTACATGGTGCATCAGAACAGTTCAAAGGAAAGATTTACAATCCGGGAATACTTAAACCGGTCGACAGCAAAACGCATCTTAAGGTCGGTATGAAGGCGCCGGATTTTGCATTGCCATCGCTGTCAGGCGAAAAAATTTCACTCAGGCAATATCGCGGGAAAAAAAACGTGGTCATTTCTTTTGTTCCTGCGGCATGGACGCCTGTTTGTTCCGATCAGTGGCCGGGTTACAACATAGCGAAGAGTTTTTTTGATAAGAATGATGCGGTACTGATCGGGATTAGCGTGGACAACATACCGACACTGTATGCATGGACAAAAGAGATGGGAGGTCTATGGTTCCCCGTGCTTTCCGATTTTTATCCCCACGGTGCGGTAGCAAGAAAATATGGTATTTTGCGTTCAAGCGGTGTCTCCGAAAGGGCTCTTTTCGTGATAGACAAAAAGGGATTATTCGTTACATCGACGTCCATAATATCAACGAGAGACCGCGTCTCGAGGTTCTGGTCAAAGAGCTCGGGAAACTGAACAAGTAGTCTTCTCCTGGAATGGTTATGGACCGCATATCATGATAAATGCCATCCGTGTTGTTCTTTTGGTGCTCTTTCTCGGAACATCGGTTTCTTTCCCGCTCGGGGGTGCACGCGCAGAAACAAGACCCATCGCACCGGGGGATAACTTTCCCAATCTGAGCTTCAGGGATATTCTCTCCAAAGGGGACAGGGCCTACCTGGGAACAGGGAAGAAAAAGCTATTCTCCATTAAGGACATGCAGGGGAACCTTTTCATATTCGAAATATTCAGCACATATTGCATGACCTGTCCGAGAAATGTTCCTGTCCTCAATACTGTGTATTCCATGATCAACAATGATCCGAAATTGAGGCAAAAAGTGAAAGTGGTCGCAGTTGCCATAGGCAATACGAGAAATGAAGCGGAGAGTTATAAACAGGAGTATAAAGTCTTGTATCCCGTGCTGACCGATTTCACTTTTGCGTTCCATAAGGCATTGGGAAATCCCAGGGTTCCCTACACGATAATTGTAAAAAGAGATGCGAGGGGGAAAAACACTGTGGTTTATACATACATGGGCGTTATCGAGTCAGCGGACAGTCTTCTGAACGAGGTGCAAAAGCTCTTGCGACAAAAACCTGCTCTAAAATGAATCGCAAGAGATAATATTTGCTCCGTCAAAGCAATGTCAGATAGATTGTTTCCTTCTTCAAACGCGCGCTTTGGAATCTATCCATTGAGTGCCATTCTGCGGGTTCAAGTTTGTAACTTGAACCAAATATTTTTGCAGCGTAAGGGTAAGATAATAGATTATGGAAGTCAGTTCCTTCGCAATCCTTATCGACAGCATGATGGTTGTATCGTATCAAAACGGAGGGTTCAAGTTGCAAACTTGAACCCGCAAGAGGGATATAATTTGTGCCATGCGATGAAATTATGGATTACAAAATACTAGGTCAAGAATTAAGTATGGTGTCCCTGGGAATGCCTCCTGGGAATGCCTCCTGACCCTTATGTTTCCCGCTTAATGCCACTCGCCTTGATTGAGGCGTTCTGTGCTATTTTAGTTCTCTATTCAATGTCTTCTTCGAAGAAATCTGAATCTATTTTCTTAATTTCATAAGTGGAAGCAACTGATACACCCACGCCATAATCAATCATGTAATCAGCAAGACTGATGCCGTCAATAAGAATGATCCGAGATGAATATTCGCGCACAGACGCAAGAGCGTCTTTTGTGAATGTCGATGTTGTTATAAATATGCCTTTTACTGCTTTCTTTTTTGACAAAGCGCCTGCGAATTGATCTATGTCTGGACTGCCCACTGCTTTGTCAGTCCAGCGCTTTGCCTGTATGTAAATATTATCAAGACCGAGTTTATCTTCTCTAATAACGCCGTCTATTCCGCCGTCGCCAGTTTTTCCTATCGCCTGACCCGCGTCTTTTAGTGAACCACCATAGCCCATTCCGACGAGCAAAAGAATCACGAGACGTTCAAAAAATTGAGGAGAACTTTTCTTGACTTTTTCCAGTAGTTCAGACGCCAATTCCGAGCGTATTTCTTCATAATGCGTCGCCATTGATTCAATTGGTGTTTCGGATGACGCATTGGCACTTTCCTTTCTTGTCTTCTTTTTGCCCTGAAATTCTCTGAACTCCTCAAATTGAGTAAGCAGTTTATTATCGATTTTCGCGGGCTTCTTTTTGAGGACATCAATTCCGCGCTGTGTTATTTTGAAATGTCCCCGCCGCGTTGACTCTATTAAGCCTGCTTTTTGTAAATATGTTCTTGCCCAAGATGCGCGAGAAGAAAACTTGAACGTGCCGCCGCTCGGAAGTAATTCTTTTCTTTCTTCATCGGTAAGCTTATATTCATCGGCAAGCTGACCTATTGCCGCGAGAAGTGATACCTCTTTGCCTTTATTACTTTCCGCAATGCGAAGAAGCGGGAGCATTAAAGTCTCATAATCGGGTATAGGCATTTATTTATTATTCTCCTTTATATCTTTTTGCACAGAACATTTATTTTTAAGCGCATCTTATATTTGCTTAAGAGATTATAATTTTACGGGGTGATTGTCAATGAAATTTGCCGAAAAACCGTGGTTAGGTGCCTGAAGTAACAGTTGAGTATTAATGAATAGTCGTGCCAGTCCAGCGATCGCGATGAGCCCAATAGGGGCATTTTGGACAGACGTCACCTTTAGGATAATCAATGCCCTCTTCGTGAGGGCAACCGATAACCCTGTTTGTAATTAAAACGCTTCGCACCGGATGTTTCTCAATAAATTGCAATATTTGTCTGTTAATCGTAACATCAGTACGGACATCCCCGTGCTCCAAAACCCACCTCTCCATGTATGCCGGCTCAGCACCTTCCTCCAATATAATACCTACGGCTGCTTTCGAAGCTGTCTCATTATTTGGACCATAATAGGCAACTGTCGCCACGGGGTAACCGTGAAATCCTTTTTTGGCTTTCTTTTTGAGTGGATTCCTGGTGTAACGTTTGATAACCATGCATTTTACCCGGATGTTGATCAACAATTGTAATCCCAATAATTATAGCATTTTGTAAAAGCGGGGAGTTCAGTAAGTCATAAAATAATTTCAATAATTTCACGGAAATATTCCATTACATAATCGTGAATGAAATACCCCAATAATTGATGAAAGCGATAAATAATTGCCATAAAAGAACATCCACTGGCTTAAACAGGCCGCGGCGCTTTTCTTTGGCTATAATCAGCGATTGAAATATATCCTGAAGGGTGTAAAATTGTAACTAAGAAAAGGATTTGCGATACTCAGGACAGGATTAAACCTGAGGATCAAACGCAGTAAGGGAGCAAGAGTTAGATGCCGGTGAGTAAGCCTCCAGCAGCGAGGAGGAAACCTGAAGGCATCTGCGAGCACCCACTTAGACGTAAGAGCTCAAGGTATCCCGGAACTGGGGTCGCAAACAAACTAAGGAGCCGTTTAAGGGCGGAACAGCCAAAGACGAGTCTATAGGCTGTAGCGGTAACGCCCCTTAAAATGGCTCTTTTTATTTGGGTAGATATTCCCACTCGTTAACACTGGCTTCATCCCAACCTTAGCACTCAACAATTATCAATTTTCTTGTCAGGATTTCTCGTATTCCTTTATACTTAATTATTAATGAGTTCACAACACACTCTCACCCTGCCCTCTCCCTCCCTCCCTTGAGGGGAGGGTGTTTAATGTATCCTTACTTATGAACTCGTTAGTAATTATATAAATCTTATTTTATTATGGAACAGAGCATCATAGAAAATCTCATCACCGAACTTACGAAACTTCCCGGCATCGGGCGCAAGACCGCGCAGAGACTTGCCTTCTTTATTCTCGCCATGCCCGAAGAAGAGGCGAAAGGGATTTCGAGGGCTATCACGGAGGTAAGGGAAAAGGCGCGGTTCTGCAAGGAGTGTTTCAATATTACAGGAGACGAAATATGCAATATATGCAGTAACTCCTCCAGGGACAGAAGCAAGCTCTGCGTTGTGGAAGAACCAAGTAACATCCTCGTCATTGAAAGGTCGAAGAGTTTCGACGGTCTCTACCACGTCCTGCTCGGAGCCCTTTCTCCGATTGACGGATTTACTCCCGACCGTCTCAAGATCAATGAACTCATAGAAAGAGTCAGGAGGAATTCGATACAGGAGATCATCGTGGCGACAAACCCCAACACCAAGGGTGAGATGACGGCTCAATATATAAAGGAACTGCTAAAACCGTTTCCGGTCAGAGTGACGCGAATCGCCTATGGACTCCCGATGGGCGGCGATATCGAGTTTGCGGACGAAGTTACACTCGGTAAGGCGCTTGAAGGCAGAAGAGAACTCTGACAAACTGCTATAGGAACTTCAGGCCAACCTTGTAACTGTTATCCCGGGGCTCTACCCAGCATACCACCGCTGTTTGTGAGGGCAAAAACAAGAGGCTCTTTATTGTGATTTCCTGTCCTTCAGTGAGGGCTTCAGAAGTGACAATACACATGCCGGATTCACTGATGTTATCAATTGTGCCTTCAAAAATTTCATCGGCCTTAAAAGGATCCAACATATATTCCACCGGAGAGTTTACATAACAGCGATCATGTTTTGCCGAATAAAATAATGACATCTTACACCTTTGTCCAGGAATCAGGACTTAATGTATCCCGTAAGTATATGATACATTACCTTTTGAAACTATTCAACTTTTCTGTTGCCACATTGACCGAATAT
>CAVSHJ010000015.1:0-11418 GCA_963727725.1 Thermodesulfovibrionales bacterium | reverse complement strand
GTGAGAAAATCTCGCTGCAGTCGACTCGGAATCAACTATACAAAAACTATACAGTCGGCAGGGGTCAGATAAAATGAAAGATGGTAAGTCCTTGATTTATATGGTAGGCGCGAAGGGGATTGAACCCTTGGCCTCTTCCGCGTCAAGGAAGCGCTCTCCCACTGAGCTACGCGCCTGCAAGAGTATATAAAATAACATTTTACGCCCTGATCCCTGTCAACAATGCGAACTATCAATGTATCTCAAGGGCAGAAAAGAAGTAGGGTATCTCATATGCCGCGGATTCCTTTGAATCCGATCCGTGAACAATATTGTGCTCGATATCCGACGCGAAATCGGCCCTGATCGTACCCGGGGCTGCATCTTTAGGGTTGGTTGCTCCCATCGCCTCCCTCACCTTGCTGATTGCGTTTTCTCCTTCTACCACCATCACAACAACCGGACCTTCCGACATGAAGCTGGTGAGGCTGTCATAAAAAGGTCTTTCTCTGTGGACGATATAAAATCCCTTTGCGTCATCCCTGGACATCCTGAGCATCTTGAGAGCTGCGATTCTGAGCCCCCTCTGTTCGAACCTCTTTATTACTTCACCGACCACATTTTTTTTCACACCGTCCGGTTTCACAATCGACAACGTTCTTTCCATCTCTCCTCCAACTATATTTGTAATTTTTCTATCAGTTTTTTTACAGAAGCGCTGGATTTTCTGAATTGGGCCTTTTCCTCTTTCGTCAGTTTCACCTCAACAATCTTTTCAACGCCTTCTTTCCCGAGTACGGCCGGTACACCCATGTAGATATCCCTTATCCCGTACTCTCCATTCAGATATGCGGCACAGGGAAGCATCCTCTTTTCATCGAGCAGGATCGATTTGACCATCTGGAATGTTGAGGCCGCCGGTGCATAGTACGCACTCCCCGCTTTCAGCAGGTCCACAATTTCGGCGCCTCCGTTCCTTGTCCTCTCTATCAAGGATTCGATTTTCTTTTTGGACAGGAGTTCGGTCAGCGGTATACCTTTTACGGTCGTGAATCTCGGAAGCGGTACCATATCGTCGCCGTGCCCTCCGAGCACGATCGCCTCTATATCTTCCGGTGACACGTTCAGTTCCCATGAGAGGAAGGCCGCCAGTCTCGCTGCATCCAGCACGCCACCCATGCCCATGACATGCTTGCTGGAGAACCCGGTAGTTTTCCAGGCAAGCTGGGCCATAATGTCCATCGGATTTGTTACGACGACAAGAACAGTATGCGGAGAAGACGTCTTCGCAATCTCGGAGCAAACTGCCCTCATTATGTCGGCATTAGCATGGAGCAGGTCGCTCCTCGACATGCCGGGCTTCCTCGCAAGTCCTGCCGTGACAACCACGATATCGGAGCCTGAGGTATCGGAGTAGTCATTGGTTCCCTTGATTGAGGATGATGAATTCCAGAGCGGGCATGCCTCTGCCATATCGAGTGCCTTGCCCTGAGGCATTCCTTCGACCACATCGAACAGCACTACGTCGGCGATCCCCGACTGCACGACGAGTTGCGCTGTCGTGGCGCCGACATTACCTGCTCCTATTATTGATACCTTTCTTTTCATCGGGTCTAAATTATAAAGGATAGATCAGGGCAATGGCAAGAATACGACGGGGAAAGCTATTCACCGGCCGGTTCTGAGGGTAACCTTTCAAGTTTTACCTTTGCTATGCGCTTGCCGACCATCTCAATGACCCTCAGTTTCATCTTTTCCATATCAATTTCATCTCCGGGCTGGGGCAACCTCTGAAGATAAGTGACTATGAAGCCTCCGAGCGTCTCGTATTCCGGCGCTTCGGGTATATCAATGCTGTAGTCTTCGCTGAGGTCCCTGATACTGATCGATGCGTCGATTATCATTGTGCCATCGCCCAGCCCTATTACAGGGCTCTCGGTATCGAATTCATCCCGTATCTCTCCGATGATTTCTTCAATAAGGTCTTCCAGCGTTACAAGACCCGACACGGCGCCATATTCGTCGATTACGATTGCCATGTGTACCCTTTTCTTCTGCATCTCCCTCAGAAGGGCGCTGATCTTCAGAGTTTCCGGAGCGAAGAGCGGCGGTTTGATAATCCTCCTGATTATAACGTTCTCCGTCGTCAAAAGAGCGTTGAAAAAATCTTTGGCATGCAGGATGCCCCTCACGTCATTTATATCCTTGCCGAAAACCGGGTATCGCGAAAATTTTTCGTCGAGAATAATCCTTTTGACTTCATCAACGGGCGCATTGATATTGATGGTGACCATTTGAGGAGACGGAAGCATGACCTCTTTAACAAAGATATCCGTGAAAGCAAAGACGCTGTGGATAAGTTCTTTCTCCTCCGCCTCGAAGATCCCCCGCTCCTTTCCTTCCTCGATGAGTAATTTGATTTCCTCTTCGGAGATATACCCTCTTTCGCGGAACGCTTTTTTCCCGAAAGGTTTCAGGAAAAGATTTGTGCTTGCAGATAGAATCTTGACCGCGAAGGTAGTCAGTTTGGAGAACCTTTCTATTGTCGGCGCGAGAACGAGGCCTACCGCGGTGGGGCGGGAGAGCGCTATTGATTTGGGAATCAGTTCTCCAAAGACTATGGTGAAATAGGTGAGGACAACTGCGACTATGGCGATCGACAGCCCGTCGCTTGATGCAGAAATTATGTGTACCGGTACTCTCTCGAGCAAGGGTTTCAGCAGCTGTACTGAAAGTGCGCCCCCAATGGCGGAGGCAAGAGTGACCGCCAGGGTGACCCCGATCTGGATCGTTGCCAGGAATCGTGCCGGTTTTTCTTTGAAGCCGCTCAAGAGCA
Organism: Thermodesulfovibrionales bacterium; assembly: GCA_963727725.1. Lineage (GTDB taxonomy): Bacteria > Nitrospirota > Thermodesulfovibrionia > Thermodesulfovibrionales > SM23-35 > CAVSHJ01. Next base: position 8,603 of record CAVSHJ010000015.1, on the reverse strand, counting down.
GAGCGGTCTTGTTACCCTGGTCGATAAGCTGTTTGATACGGCTTCTTCTGGCGGTTATGACAGCTATCTCTGCTGCGGCGAAGAAGCCGTTCAGAATGATAAAAAAGAAGATGAGGAGGATATCAAACCACATGAGATTTATAAGGCCTTGATTACCCCTGAAATGCCGTTTTTCGGTCCGCCTCGGTCCGCCTCAGGCGGAGAAGGGGCTGGGGAGATTTCATGAATACCATAAGGTCTGAAATAACAAAGATCAAAGATAGGGTATTTCCAGACTGCTGTCCGGAGGTTCTATTTTTTGAGGACTGTCACTTTCCATCGGTTGAATTAAGGTAATTTCTCGATTACGGCATCGGCGAACTGTGACGTTGTCACGGCAGTGGGATCATCGGGTGAAGGCTTCATGTCGTAAGTCACGTACCTGCCTTCTTCTATAACAGATGCTATCGTCGTCTCCAATCTTTCGGCTGCGGTGAACTCCCCCAAATGCCTGAGCATCATCACCCCCGAAAGTATCATAGCAAGGGGATTTACTTTGTTCAACCCTTTGTATTTTGGCGCGCTTCCATGGACAGGCTCAAATACCGCGTATTCCTCTCCAAGATTTGCGCCCGGGGCGATACCGAGACCGCCTATGAGGCCTGCCGCCAGGTCGGAAACTATATCACCGTAAAGATTTGGAAGGACGATCACATCGTACAATTCGGGTTTCTGGACAAGCTGCATGCACATGTTGTCAACGATCCTGTCTTCAAATTCGATGTCCGGATACCTCTTTGAAACGTCCCTTGCCGTCTCGAGGAAAAGCCCGTCGGAATACTTCATGATATTTGCCTTATGGACCGCGGTAACTTTTTTCCTTTTATTCTTCCTTGCATATTCGAAGGCGAACCTTACTATCCGTTCGCTGCCAAAGGCTGATATGGGTTTTATACTGATGCCGGAATCGGACCTGATCGACTTTCCCGTTAATTCCCTGATCAGGTCAATAATCTTTCCTGCGCCCTCTGAACCCTTTGCGAACTCGATGCCGGCATACAGGTCCTCTGTATTTTCCCTGATGATGATGAGGTCAATGTGATCAAATCTCGTCCTCACACCCCTGAAGGTCCTTGAAGGTCTCAAGCAGCAGTACAGGTCGAGGGTCTGCCTGAGAGTCACATTAACGCTCCTGAAACCTGTTCCCACGGGTGTTGTGACAGGGCCTTTGATGGCCACCCTGTTCTTCTTTATCGAATCGATGACCCTCTGCGGTAATGGAGTACCCTCTTTTTCAAACACGTCTATACCCGCTTCCTGGATGTCCCACTGAATCGGAACGCCGGTCGCTTCTATGACGCGCTTTGCGGCCTCCGCGATCTCCGGACCGGTCCCGTCGCCCGGGATCAGTGTGATGTTGTACATTACGGGTCCACCGTCAATATTTTCTGGATTATTTCGGGATACATGGCGACAAGTTTCAGTTCATCGTCCGTCAATGGCTTCTGGGTGTGAAGGTTGGCGTACTGCACGAGTTCGAGCACCCTCCTCGCTTCGTTGTCGTCATGGAAATGCACGCCGAGCCTGTCATAGACATGCCTGAAGCCTTTGAGGCCGCCGTATTCTCCGGTCGTTATCATCCTGCCTGTCTCCGCAAGCTCCGGTTCTCCCCTTCCCACATCCTCAGGGTCGTAGAGTTCATAGTTGCGCCTGTCTTTCAACGCGCCGTCCGCATGTATTCCTGATTCATGGGCAAATGCGTTCGCGCCTATGCCGGGCTGGTTTATCGGTATCGGTATGTTGAATGCGTAAGAGGCATACCTTCCGATTTTCCACGCCTTCTTAAGGTCTACATGTTCATCAAGGGGGAGTTTATCCTTCAGCCCCTGCGAGAACTTCAGCGCAAGGATTGTTGATACGAGGTCGCAGTTGCCGCAGCGCTCTCCATAACCGTTCACAGTTGTATTTATGTACGAATCAACGCCCGCCTCTATCGCGCCCTGTGCGCCCGCAATAGAAACAGCTTCTGCCATGCCGAGGTCGTTATGGCAGTGCATTTCTATCGTAAACTTTGTCGCGAGGACCAACGCCTTTGTCCTTTCATAGATCGTTATCGGGTCATCCGTACCGAGTGTATCACAATATCTGAAACGGTCCGCGCCTGCTTCTTTGCCCGCAAGCACAAACTCTATGAGCCTGTCCAGCTCGGTCCTGGACGCATCTTCCGCGTTCACCCCCACGGTCACTGCCCCGAGTTCTCTTGCGGTCTTTACGGAATCCACAAGAGATTTGATGATATCCTTAAAGGTCCTTTTCCCCTGGAACTTACCCTTGATCATTATCTCCGATGTCGACATCGATATGTTTATGTGCTTCAGATCGGGACAGTTTTTGAAGCTCAGCCTCACGTCCTCGGGGATCGCCCTGCACCAGCCTTCGAGATGGATCCTTTTTATCGCTCCGAGTTTTACAAGTTCAAGATTTGCGTTTATATAGTTGAGCTCATGCTTTAAGGTCGGGAAACCGATCTCACTCTGGTAAATCCCCATCTCGTCAAGATAGATGTTCAGCATGGTCTTGGAGAGTTTGGGAAGAAGTATCCGTGACGTCTGCACACCGTCCCTGTTTGTTACATCTATCAGATATACTTTACCTTTCATTTTCTTTCATCTCTTCTCTTTAAAAATTTATGGCCCTCACACATGTTTTCAGGGATATGGACAGCAGAGATAAGCTATCCGGGTTAAGGCAGAACTTCAGAAAGTCTGGTCTTCACCTTCGCATTACTATTAATAGCATAAATTCATTAATATTACAATAAGTTGACCCGTCCTGGTTATGCCGGGCTATAAACCGGGTCATAAATAAAGACTGGAAAAGAGAAGAACTCTTTGTTACAATTAAAGCCGGTTTTGAGAAAGGATATATGGACTTTAAGGGCCAGACAGGGATAGTTACGGGTGGAACGCGCGGCATAGGAAGGGCGATTGCCGAAGGACTTGGCGAGACGGGGAGCGAATGTCGTTGTTGCGGGCAGGAATTTTGAAGCGGCCAAGACAGTTGCCGCCTCCCTGTCGGATCTGGGTGTCAGGACTCTGGGCGTAAGACTGGACGTATCGGACTCCGGAGAGGTTGAAAGGGTCTTTGAGGAAATCCGCAAGGAATTCGAGAGGATAGATATATTGATCAATAACGCGGGGATAACTAAAGACGGGCTTTTGATGAGGATGAAGGAAGAGGCATGGGACGCGGTAATCGACACCAACCTGAAGGGGGCTTTTCTGTGTTCCAGGGAGGTGATAAAGGATATGGCGAAACAGAGATATGGCAGAATAGTGAATATAAGCTCTGTTGCCGCCTTTATGGGAAATCCCGGACAGGCCAATTACAGTGCATCAAAGGCGGGGATTGTCGGACTTACGAAGACTGTCGCGAAAGAGTATGCGGGCAGGGGGATAACGGTGAATGCTGTCGCGCCCGGTTTTATAGAAACTGCGATGACGGATGTCCTGCCGGATAATATAAAGGAGGAGATGAAAAAGCTTATTCCTCTGGCAAGGTTTGGTACGGTCGAGGATATTGCGAATGCGGTTGTTTTTCTTGCATCCCCTGACTCCGGATATATAACAGGCCATGTGATACATGTGAATGGCGGGATGTATATGTGAGAATTCACAATGCAAAATGGAATATTCAAAATCGATGACATTGAAATCATATTTTGCGGTTGAAATTTTGAAATTTGAGATTTGAATTTAATATCGGAGGTGTGTGAATGGTAGAAGAAAAGGTAAAAGAGATTATATCAAAACAGCTTGGCGTGAATTCGTCCGAGGTGGTCCCTGAAGCCTCTTTTGTGGAAGACCTTGGAGCTGATTCACTCGATACTGTTGAACTGGTTATGGCATTTGAAGAGGCCTTCGGGATCGAGATACCGGATGAGGATGCCGAGAAGATCGTAAAAGTCAAAGATGCCGTCGACTACATTAACAAGAAGAAAGCTGCCTAAGAGCAAGACGGATGGATAAGAAGAGGGTCGTCGTTACCGGTGTGGGCATGATAACCCCGCTTGGTATCGGCGTCGCCGCGGAGCTGGGACAATCTTATAGCCGGCAGATCGGGCATCGGAAAAATAACCCAGTTCGATGCTTCCGCCTTTCCGACGAAGATAGCCGGAGAGGTAGAGGGCTTCAATCCGGAAGATTACATGGAGACTAAAGAAGTGAAGAAGATGGACCGGTTTATCCACTTTGCCCTTGCAGCGGCAACGATGGCGATCAAGGATTCGGGGCTGGAGATTACGGCCCGGAACGGCGAGAGGGTGGGTGTCATTGTCGGATCCGGCATCGGCGGCCTGCGCACCATTGAAAATTACCATTCCGTTTTCCTTGAGAAAGGGCCGAAGAGGATCAGTCCCTTTTTTATCCCGATGCTGGTGATAAATCTTGCTTCCGGACAGATATCTATCAGGTTCGGAGCCAAAGGGACCCAACTCTGCGGTGGCCACCGCGTGTGCTACCGGGAGTCATGCGATCGGAGATGCCTTCAGGATTATTCAGAGGGGTGAGGCTGATGCAATGATCGCAGGCGGCGCGGAGGCGGTGATAACTCCTTTGGGGATAGGCGGATTTAATGCGATGAAGACATTGTCGACCAGAAATGATGAACCGGAAAAGGCAAGCAGACCTTTTGACGCGGAGAGAGACGGTTTTGTGATGGGGGAAGGTGCCGGCATTGTAATACTGGAGAGCCTTGAGAGCGCTATTGAGAGGGGTGCGAAGATATATGCCGAAATAGTGGGATATGGCATGACCGCTGATGCGTATCATATCACTTCTCCTTCCCCGAACGGTGAGGGCGCTGCGAGGTGTATGAAAATAGCTCTGAAAGATGGAGGAGTTCAGACCTTCAGATGTGGATTACATCAATGCCCACGGCACTTCGACAAAATATGGGGATGAGCTGGAGACAAATGCCATTAAAACGGTGTTCGGCGAATATGCTTATAAAGTCGCCGTCAGTTCAACAAAATCCATGACAGGTCATTTGCTCGGCGCAGCCGGAGGAGTCGAGGCGATCTTTACTGCTCTTGCTCATGCACGGTGATATTGTCCCGCCGACGATAAACCTTGAAAATCCTGACCCGGAATGTGACCTCGATTATGTGGCCGATACGTCGCGAAAGATGACGGTCAATTACGCTTTAACGAATTCATTCGGCTTTGGCGGGACCAATGCCTGCCTGTTGTTTAAGAAATTTCAGAATTGAAATATTTCGCAGCGAACCTCAAAGTATCGGGAAGTAAGTCATCAAATCCCGAAGCTGAATTTCATGTCTGAAAATGATATTTCTTTATTAGAAGACCACCTCGGTTACCGCTTCCAGGACAGGAAAATCTTTATCGAAGCCCTGACCCACAGGTCTTTTTATCACGAGAATCCCTGATACGGCAGATGCCTACAATGAAAGGCTGGAATTCCTTGGTGATTCAGTGCTTGGATTTGTGATCGTCGAATATCTGTTTTCCCTGGAGAATAAACTGACCGAATCCGTCATGGCAAAGACAAAGTCTTACCTTGTCAAGGAATCCATACTTTGCGAGATTGCAGGTGATATATCTCTCGGACGGCATCTGAGGCTCGGCAAAGGCGAGGAAGTCACAGGCGGGAGAACAAAGAAGTCCCTCCTGGCGGATGCATTTGAGGCTGTTCTGGGTGCGGTATATATCGACGGCGGCTATGAAAAGGCGAGGGAAATCATATTGAGGTTATTCAGAGAGAAGATAGATACCATAATGAGTTCGGGAGAGTTCCACGACTTCAAGACTGAACTCCAGGAAAAGACCCAGCTGCTCTTCGGCGTCATTCCCGAATATAAACTGATAAAGCAGGAGGGGGAAGAACACAAGAAGATTTTCACTGTCGAGGTTTGTATAGCCTGCGGAAAGGTTCGGCTCGGGATCTGGCAAGAGCAAGAAGGAGGCCGAAACCCTGGCTGCGAAAGAGGCTCTCAAAAAGTTGCGAAAATAAAAAATTGACGACCGGCCTGAATTTTGATACCCTTCTGTCTAAGGGATGTAAATCTGCGAATAATGACGGAGGGTAGATATCATGGCGAAAGATCCTGTATGTAATATGACTGTAGATGAGAAAAAGGCAGCAGGTACCAGCATTTATAAAGGCACGACGTATTATTTCTGTGCAAAAATCTGCAAAGAGAAGTTTGACAAGGACCCCGAGAAGTTCATACCAAAAGAGAAGTAGTGATTAAAATCTCATGGGATTCTGCAAAGGTGCCGCCATCAAGCTTTTGCTGCCCATATCTCCTTCTGTCTTTTCGATGAACTGTTTTTTGGGGTAATTTGCCCCCACGATACAGAGAATTGTCATTGCGAGCGTAGCGAAGCAATCTCGCCTTCGAAGCTCAGATTGCCACGAACCCTTCGGGTTCTCGCAATGACAGACAGGTCAATGTTGTGCAAAGTCTTATCGGGATTCGGCCCCCTTCCGGTCGTCCTGCTTTCTTTTCATCGATATAAATTATAAATCCACATCTATTTATAGATATTTTCTATTAGATTCATCGAATAATGTTATTGCTATAATAAAAAAAGTTCTCAAAGCGGGAGGAGTAAATGAAAGACTATACGAAGATGTGGGAAGAAATTGGGCTCAATCTCGATGCGCACACAGGGTTATTGGGCGTCCTGACTGACGCTTACAAGAGCATTTATCTTTCCCAGAAGGACAGGCCGAAGGGCATGGAGTATTTTGATTTTGTCATATCTGAAGTCCACGGTCTGAGGATCGAGGAGGTATACGAGGCGAAGAAGGAAAGAAGAAAGATTGTGGGCACCTTCTGTGTTTATGTGCCCGAAGAAATCATACTCGCAGTGGACGGGATATGTATAGGTCTCTGTGCAGGCGCCGAGGTCGGATCATCCGAGGCAGAAAGATTCATACCTAGGAACACCTGCGCATTGATAAAGGCCTTCATGGGTTTTAAACTCGCGGGGTTATGCCCTTACGTGGAGTTGACGGACCTGATAGTCGGCGAAACGACCTGCGACGGGAAGAAGAAAGCATACGAGATCTTTAATGATATAACGAAAAAGGTCTATGTCATGGAACTGCCCGACATGAAGTCCGGGGAGGACAGAAGGCTCTGGCTGAATGAGGTCAGGAGATTCAGGGAGAAGATGGAAGAGCTTTCCGGCAAGAAGGTAACGCTGGAGGCCCTCAAGAAAGCGGCTTCTGTCGTGAACGGGAAGAGAAAGGCCCTTCAGCGGCTGAGCAGGCTGCGGTCCGCTGACCCGTCACCCATATCCGGACTCGATGCCCTCCTGGTGAATCAGATCGTCTTCTACGATGACCCTGTCCGGTTTACCCAAATGACGAACAAGCTTTGTGATGAACTCGAGGACAGGGTGAAACGGGGCATTGGCGCAGCGGCAAAAGGCTTGCCGAGGATCCTTATCTCCGGCTCTCCCATGGCGATACCGAACTGGAAACTCCACTCAATAATTGAGGGAAGTGGTGCTGTTGTCGTGGGCGAAGAATCTTGTGTAGGAGAAAGAAACCACCGCAATCTTCTCGATGAGAACTTTTCAAGCGTTGATGAGGCACTGGAAAAGATAGCGTCGCGCTACATGGGTATCAACTGTGCATGTTTTACCCCTAATACCGAAAGACTGGATGATATCAGATCGCTTGTTGACAGTCTTCATGCAGACGGCGTTATTCACTACAGCCTCCAGTTCTGTACGCCCTACATGATGGAGGCATACAAAGCTGAAAGGGCGATAACGAATGTCCCTTTCATGAGAATAGAGACGGACTACAGTATGGAAGACGTTGGACAGCTGAAGAGCCGTGTCGAGGCGTTCATCGAAATGGTAAAGGGCAGGGCATGAGGGCTGCGGGAATTGACATAGGCTCGCGGTTCATCAAGCTTGCTCTTGTTGAAGAAGGACGGCTTGTCTTGTCCAGGAAATCAGAGACATCATTCAGTCCTCTTGAGAGATGTTATGAGTTGTTGAAAGATGTGAACACGGACAATATTATGGCCACAGGGTACGGCGGTCACCTTTTTGAGGTGCACATAGGCTCAAGGACCATAACAGAGATAAAGGCATTTGCCAGAGGAGCAAAGGCCCTGTTTCCCAAATGCAGAACGATCATCGATATAGGAGGCCAGGACACGAAAGTAATAAGCCTTGACGAGAAAGGCAATGTGACCAAGTTCGAGATGAATGACAGGTGCGCGGCCGGCACCGGAAAGTTCCTCGAGATAATGGCGAAGAACCTGGATTATCCGATAAAGGACTTCGGTTCCACTATGTCGAAAAGCGGCAGGAGAATCCAGATTAACAGTATTTGTACGGTATTCGCTGAGTCGGAGGTGGTTTCTCTTATAGCGAAGGGTGAAGACAGGGCGGATATCGGAGTGGCTCTCCATCGGCTGGTGGCAAACAGGGTGCTTTCCATGCTGAAAAGAATTCCCATAGAAGAGGACGTCGTCTTTGCCGGAGGCTGTGCAAGGAACCGGTGCCTGAAGAGTTCATCGAGCGTGAATTGGGAAAGGCGGTTTATGTCGCGGATACCCCCGAGATAACAGGCGCCTT
>CAVSHJ010000014.1:0-51946 GCA_963727725.1 Thermodesulfovibrionales bacterium | reverse complement strand
TTAGTCAGACTGATAAACCAATTTCAACCGGACGTCGTGCTTAACCTGGCCCTTCCATATCAGGACCTGCATATAATGGATGCCTGCCTGGAGACAGGAGTGCACTACATAGACACCGCCAATTATGAACCACTGGACGAAGCCCACTTTGAATACAGCTGGCAATGGGCATACCAGGAGAAGTTCAGGCATCGGGGAATCATGGCAGTTCTAGGTTCAGGATTCGATCCGGGCGTAACGAATGTCTTTACGGCCTATGCTCAAAAGCATCTCTTCGACGAAATAAATTATCTGGACATACTGGATTGCAATGCCGGAAAGCACGGGCATGCGTTTGCAACAAACTTCAATCCCGAGATTAATATCAGGGAAGTAACACAGGTGGTAAGACACTGGGAAAACGGAATATGGATCGAGACGCCTGCGATAATCGAGGAAGGAGCATACATTTCAGCATTTGATTATCCGGTAGCAGGAGCACAGGAAAGCTATCTGCTCTACCATGAGGAGCTTGAGTCGCTTGTTCAGAACATAAGAGGACTGAAACGGGCAAGATTCTGGATGACCTTCTCTGATAATTACCTTAATCACCTCAGAGTGCTTAGGAACGTCGGCATGACAAGAATAGACGAGGTGGAGTATGAAGGGCAGAAGATTGTGCCAGTGAAGTTCCTTAAGGCCCTGCTTCCCGAACCTGCATCTCTTGGAACAAAATATACGGGGAAGACAGTTATTGGCAACATAATGACCGGGATGAAGGATGGGAAGATTATTACCAGATACATCTACAATGTCTGCGACCATGAAGAGGCATTTAAGGAGACCGGAACCCAGGCAATTGCATACACGACCGGCGTGCCTGCAATGATCGGCGCGATGATGTTGCTCACGGGAGTTTGGCAGGGGACGGGGGTATTTAATATCGAACAGTTGGATCCTGATAATTTTATGGAAGCGCTAAATAGATACGGCCTTCCCTGGCAGGTCGCAGAACATGCCGGGCTACCTGATAAAATTTAGAAGTTGCCGAATGGACACAAGAGAAGTAAATAAATTCCTGAGGATCGCAAAAGGGGCAATTGAAACCCCTGTATATCTGTTAGACGAAACCCTTATTGAAAAAAATATGAAGGTCCTGCTGCATGTGAAAGAGTGCACAGGCTGCAAGGTCTTCCACGCACTAAAAGCCTATGCCTCTTTTGCAACCTTCCCGATGATGTCCAGGTATCTCGACGGCGTGTGTGCAAGCGGTCTCAATGAAGCGAGGCTTGGCTATGAAGAATTCAAAAAGGAAGTGCATACCTTCAGCGCAGCATACCGGGAAAAGGAGATAAAGGCATATCCTGAAGTATTCTGACTCAATCACATTCAATTCGTTTTACCAACTTCAGCAATATGGAAAAGCTGCAAAGAAAAGCGGCGTTGAGATCGGCCTGAGGATAAATCCCGGACACTCTGAGGTTGAAACAGATATGTACAACCCCTGCGCCCCATATTCGAGGTTGGGCATAGTTCACTCTATATTCAGACAGGAATTCCCTAAGCAGAAGAGCATTGTGGACGGCCTGCACTTTCACGTGATGTGCCAGCAGAATGCAGACGTGCTTGAAAGAGTTCTGAGGTCATTCGAGAAGCTTTATGGAAAATATATCAAGGGGCTGAAATGGGTGAATTTCGGAGGCGGCCATCACATAACGAGAGACGATTATGACGTAGAGCTTCTGATCAGACTTATCAGCGATTTCAAGAATAAATACGAGGTACAGGTATATCTTGAACCCGGGGAGGCGAGCGTCTACAATGCGGGAGTGCTGATATCGTCGGTTCTGGATATCGTGAAGAACAAGACTGAGATCGCGATAATGGACACCTCGGCAGAAACGCATATGCCGGATGTTCTGCTTATGCCTTACAGACCCCATATACTTGGGTCAGGCATGAAGAATGAAAAAAAATACAGATATAGACTCGCAGGACCGAGCTGCCTTGCAGGGGACGTCATCGGTGATTATTCTTTTGACAGGCCGCTAAAAAGAGGTGACAAGCTGGTTTTTACGGACATGGCCCTTTACAGTATTGTGAAAAATACGACCTTCAACGGAATAAATCTCCCGGACATCGCGGTGATAAGGGATGGAGGAAAGATAGAGGTAATAAAGAAGTTTGGCTATGAGGATTACAGGGACAGGCTATCGTGATTAAACCCGAGTAAATGCAATTACAGTGGGACATGCGAATAGTTAAGAAGGAATGGTGAGCCACAATGGGTCAGCGAGGTGGTACATTTGCGTGGATATAACTTAAAAGCGTATAGATCAATTTTGCAGCAAGAAAATCAGGGGCTTTGTGTTTTGATGGACACAACTCAACAACATCAAAGCCGACAATTCGTTTTGACTTCGAAACAGACGCGAGGAGCTTCATAATCTGATACCAGCCTAACCCTCCCGGCTCAGGCGTGCCTGTTGACGGCATGATGCCGGGATCAAAGACATCAAGATCAATGGTGATATAGACACTGTCAGTCAGCAGGCGTACTGCATTATTTATCCATTTATCAGAATCGTGTATATCATGGGCAAAAAACACTCTTTTTTCTGTCGAGATGGGCACGCTCTGAGGAATCCATACTCCGTATTCCGACAGAGACGATGTTTTTCGTGAATTCCCGGGCACGTGCGATAACACAGGCATGATTATAAGGGGTCCCCTCATATGAGTCACGTGAGTCGGCATGGGCATCAAGGTGCAATATGCTCAGATCCCTATAATGCTTTGCGTATGACTTGATAACACCGATGGAAACCGAATGGTCACCCCCAAGGGTTACTACAAGCTTATTGTCTTTGAGATAACGGGAGACCATTGTATCAGTTTTTCTTAACAAAACAGAAGAGGAGGTGGCATGGATCGGCTTTGCAGTAAAAATACCCTTCTTGTAAACCTCGCTGTCGGTCTCTATATCGTAAAGTTCAAGATATTTTGATGACTCGATTATTGCTGCAGGGCCTTTATCGGCACCTTTAAGCCATGTGCTGGATTTGTCAAATGGGATCGGAAGTATTATGGTAGAGGCCTGCGCATAAGCAGTAGCATCGGTGGGCAAACCACAGAAACTCATGGTAGACGCTGGCATTTCAGTCTATAATAAAAACTGCTGATGCTAATACTGTGGTCCACAGACCGTCTTTATTTCCCACTGCAGACTGGCAGATGTTTTGAGTTTTGAATATGTTGCCACTTGCTGTGTAGACCTGCTTACGCTCATCCCATGCCTGGTTAGGATCAAACGGAATGCCAAGAGTTGTGGCAAGCATTGTTGCGGCAAGATCCTCTGCGTATTCGCCGGATACAGAGGCTTTTTCACCGAAAGCATGATGCTCAGAAAGGTAGCCATAGTTGCAACAATCCTTAGGCATGGCAAAACCAATTGCTGCAGAAATAAGACGATTCGGTTCGTTTGTCTCGTTTTGAGACATTACGCAGTAAGTGATCTGACCGGGTCTCAGATGTTCTAGGCCAGCAGACTTTGAAAGAATCTTGCACTCAGGAGGAAATATGCTTGATACATAAACAAGATTACACTTCTCAATGCCTGCACTTCTTAATGCAACTTCGAAGGACGATAGCTTGTCTTTATGAACACCAACCCCTTTCGTAAAGAAAATTTTCTTGGGCGTCAATCTTCATCCTCCTTTATGTTTTATAGGTCATGTTGTTATATCAATGATGTAACTATAAATGATAAGGTATGCCCTCGAACAATGTCAACAAACCCAATTGCCAGAAAAAAGTTCCGGACGAAAACTCTTTTACTCTCTACCGGGTCTTTTAGAAGTTTCGGGTGTTGTTACAATCGATGGTAAAGGTATCGCCGCTGACGCGGGAAGTATTGCCGGTCGCCGTTGCGACAAAACATGAGGCAGTTCCTCCCCTGCGCCAGTCGAATTAGTAGTAATCTTATAACTGAAACTTAATGAAGAACCTGGTTTAAAGCCAGGAAGAAAAGCCTGTATATTTGCGACCCCGGAAATAGTAGCGTTCGTGCAAACAGCCGGCGGTCCGCCAGCCATGTAATAGCAGCCGTTCTCTGCGAAATACTGCTCCTCGAGAAGCCGCAGGTTCTGGAGATTACTATATGCTTCAGTCCTCGCCGCACTCTTTTGCTGCCCGATATATGCCGGAACCGCAATCATGGCGAGTATGCCGATAATGGCAACTACTATTATAAGCTCAATTAAGGTTACCCCTCTCTTATCCATAAATAATCCTCCTTTTCTACATAGAATTCTAACTGCTAAGCCTTAAGCAAAGCCACTACCCACAAGAGCAAAAGTGAGCAAAAAAGAAACTATGCCATAGACGGAAGCTTTTTTAATTTTTCCGTCGTCGCCGAATCCTTTGAATATCAAGAATACCACAGACCCAATCCATCCGAAAAAACCGATTTCAACAAGAACAGACCAGAAAGGGTCCGGAGCCCTGTCAACCGTCAAAACATAAAGGTATTTCTTCTTTTCTTCAGTGGCTGCATCAGGTTTAATCGAGCCTTCCCTGACCAGCATCCTGACGCTCAGATCAGCTATCTTGTCATCACACTTCTCATCCATTTTTTCCCCGGCGTATAAAGACTTCTTGAAGCATAAAAAGAACTCCTTATCGAAGAATACGCGATATTCGCCCAATCAAGCTTATCCTGTTTTTCGAACATCTCGCCTATCTGCCAAAGTCTCTCTGCGGATCTTTCGACATAAGGCCCCCAGGGTGTATAAAAATGCATCGCCAGGTCATACTCACGTATCGCAAGCTTCCAGTTTGCTTCGTTATAATATTTTTCCGCATCGACAAAATGACTCCTCTGCAGATACGTTACCCTACCCACGATCAATGAGAAAAATTACAACTACCAGCAGCCCTTTAGTGAAATATTTCCTTAACATACTTCTTCTTCGAGAATATTTTGCCCAATAAATCACCGATTTCTCTCATTCTTAATCTCCATGGGAGAATTACTGCTTCTCTTGCAATCTTTTTTGACATTTTTGAAAAACCGTGACTCCTCTCATAAAATACAATCGGTATTTCCCCGACCTTAAAACCAGCCTTTATTGCAAGATACGCCATCTCGATCTGAAACGCATAACCGTTCGAGCAGATCCTTCCGAGGTCTATTTCCTTCAGAACCCGCCTTTTATAGCATCTAAATCCGCTTGTAAGGTCAGTTATTTGCAGTCCAAGGATTTTGGCGGCATAGAGATTGCCAAATTTTGACAGTAGGAGACGCCTGAAGTCCCAGCCAACAACGCTTATGGTGCCATTTGTGTATCTCGACCCAATAGCTAAATCATAACCTTCGCCTTCCATCTCCTTGATAAACCATGGCAGGGCATCAGGGTTATGAGAAAGATCCGCATCCATCTCAAAAAAATAGTCATATTCTCTCTCAAGTCCCCACTTGAATCCCGGTAATGTATGCACTTCCGAGGCCCAGCTTCATGGGTCTCTTTATTATGTGAAATCGGTCTGAATTACCTGGCCAATCTTCTACTACCTTTGCAGTGCCGTCGGAAGAATTATCATCTACAATAAGGGCATCCAACCAGTCGTAGGCCAAAATTTTTGAGAGAACCTTCGGCAGCGTCTTCGACTTCATTATATGTTGGCAGTATTACTAAGGCTTTCATCTATGTCTATTTTATAGCATACTGCATGCCACTTTTTATAGAAAAAGAACGACAATCCGAAAGAAAAGTTAATCTGATTTTTCTTTAAGCAATTCAATACAGGCGTTATATACCTGCTACACTTATGTTTTTCAGACAGGCATAATCAAGATTTGCAACACATTTCAACGGCCTTGGCGAATATCTAAAACATGGGCTGCAAGGTAATCCTGACCTTACAACTTTATATTTCACACCCCAGGGTCTGACCCAGAGAGGATCGTAGGCCCAAAAATACCGACAGTTGGAACTCCAACTGCTGCTGCCATATGCATCGGCCCCGAAATCATTACTTACGAAAAGCCCCATTTTTTCATCAAAAAGCAACCTGTCTTACCGATACAGAGTTTGCATAAAATATCTTTTCTTTATGGTGAACCATTGAAATGATCTTCTCTCTCAATAATTTCTCTTCAGGGCCACCGAAAAGCAACAAGAAACAGTCCCTCATTTCCGAGGCAAGTGCGTCAATGAGCCTTGCAATGGAAATTTCGGCGACCTTCTTCTATCATGGTTCTTGAAAACGCTGGTTCCCGGATGAATACCAATCAATATTTTTGTGTCAATCTTCTTCTCCCTGAACCATTGATCGGCAAATAGCTTTTCTTCATCCGATAAGCAGATCTCCAGAGGATAGGACTTTCTATCCCGACACCGAGGAATTCTATGAGTCGCAGGTTTTCTTCGACGTTATGCAGAGCATCATCTTCTTGTAGCGTCATGTTCTTGAGGAAATTTAATTCTGACAGGTCGTTACGAACATAACGATGTCCGATCCTGATAGGACTTCCGACAAGAAGTGCTGATAGATTGTAATCCTTTCTGTTTGAAGGATAAAGGTTGATCCAATAATTGACCTTCCTGAGGCGTCATAAGAAAACTGAAACCATTGACCTTTGTTGCCTCCGTAAACGGGAAATAAATATTATAATCTATAAACAGGTTGTTCATGAGAATGTCCCGCGTAGTCTTGAACATATGAAGATATGTTATTTCTACATTCAACTGTTCCTTCAAATTCCTTAAGGCGGGGGTTGTCATCAATACATCACCAATACCATACATCGGAAGAGCCAAAATTTTTTTCATAATTTATTCTAACTTATATATATTTATATATTCATCCGGTGCAGAATAAAAATACCCTGCTGTCTTGAGAAGATGCTGAGGATATCAATATTTCTTGCTATGGTTTACTATTATTTCGTCTATCATGACAGTCTACGCCTATAAATCGGAATAATTTGGGAAACCGGCTACCTTGCCGAGGAACTTTTCATACTCTCTTGCTAAATGATCCCATGTAAAATTTCTTGCATATTCCCTAGCCTTGTGTCCCATTTCCTTTCTCAGTCACTCATTGTTGAGAAGATATCGCTACCTTTCCGCAATAGGCCAACTGCGTCACCAGTCCGGAATGAAACACCAAAACCTGCATTAACGGCATATCGTAATTCGGGGATATCGCTCACAATCACAGGTTTTCCACAGGCGGCGGCTTCGAGTACCACTATCCCCTGTCCCCTCGTAACGGGGAAGGTACAACGACAAACCTTGAACATGCTAAGAATCTTGTTTTTGCATCACCGCTCAGATAACCGGCCAATTTAATTCTCCCTGAAGCACCAGACCTTTTTATAGAAGCCTTTAAGCGATTGAATTTACTTTTCATCCTTCGCCTTTTCCTGCCATTTCAAGTTTTGCATGGATGGTATCCATAGCCTTAATTAATGTATCCATCCCCTTATCACCTGGATCTGCAACCTTCCTACTGTAGGCAATATAGCCGGCGTCGGAAAGGGTTGCCTCGAACAGTTTCTTGGCTATACCATTCGGAATGATAGCTGCATTTTTAATATTAAATTTCTTCCTGCTCTCTTTCCGAAACACAAATGATATTCCGAAGAGCCTTGGATAAGAACCATTCTGATGAGCATAAAAGGAAAGCCTAAAAAGAAGTAACGGTTAAATAAGTGAATTCCTTCCTTATGATGAATCTGTAAAACGAGCGGTTTATGAACAAAGAACTTTGACAATAATGGATTATATGGTGCAAAATCCTCAATCACAACATCCGCATTTTCTGCATATCTGCATAAAGAAATCATTGCCTTAGTCATATAGGAAAACGTACTCAGTACATAATTCTTTTGAGGTGTCCCAATAAAACAGAATTATATTGCCTTCTCGTAATTCTTAGCACCGGGATAATTACCGCAGAAGACTCTTATAGAGTGTCGTTTCTCAAGTCTTTTGTATATTTCGTATACCCGGGTAGCCCCGCCGCCGCCTACCCAGGGATTATTCATATGGTCATAGATGAAATGGAGTATGTTCATAGAACTGTAATAGTTATCGTTCTTTGCTTTTTGATCTTTTCTTGAGGATAAATTTCCATGCGGAAAGGAAGATTTTATCTAACATTACTTGCACAAAATGCTTCGAAAATATTGTTCTGCAATACCTGACATTCAATAGTCTGACCCAAAACCTTTCAAAAGGGTTTCCAAAAGTATCGGTCTCGATACCCAATCCTAAATAAATGCCGCGTGCTAACTCGGAAACCTTCGATCCATCTTTAAACAATCCGTAATGATACGGCCACTGTTTGGTTTCCATGTATCCATTCTCGATGAGGAGTCTTTTATACAGAGTAAAAAGTTCACTGAGATCCGGGAATGCTTTTATGTCGTATCTGTTTTGAAATTTTGAAATCGCCTCAAGGTTTTCTATCATAAGACCACTGAAATGGAAGAAAGAAAGGGGATACCCGTTGACGAGAAATCCATCACCCTTGCTGGCAACTGTTCTTTCATGGAGATTCCAGTAAGCGACATTATAGCCCGGATTTTTGAGAATATGATAATCATCAAAAAAACACGGTACAAGATTTAACCATATTTGATCCACAGCATAGCCGGAAAGGGGAGCCTGACGGCATTTATCATAAAGCCTCTCTTTCCACCAGGAGAGAAGCCTGCCGGAAGGTTCACCTCTTGAGAGTGCAAGAAATCCGAGATTGAAGCCACCAGCCTTAAGGATATCGATATCCGTCGGAGACCTGCCATCTTCAGGAATGGGACTCATCATATGGGGCGTTAGTATAATGGAATGCCGGCCAAGAGCGTCGAAAATTTCATCCAGCGGTTTAAAGACTGCTATATCAGGATCGAGGTATACAACTTTTTCAAACCCTTTCGAAAAAAGTGTTTCGAAAAAAAAAAGGTTTAACGGCGGTATTGAACTCGATAATATTATATTTAAAACTGAAAGAATCAAAATCTTTAATGCCGAGTTGATCAGCCTCGATTACTTCAAAAGCTTCCTGAGAAGGATCAAAATATCCGTCTATCTTATCTGCAAGCAGTACGAAGGTCTTTATTCCGGGATGATGTCTTAAGAAGGATTTTATTAAAACCCTTGCATGAGAGATATAATTTTTGGATATTATGGTGAAAAGACAAAGGTCATTCATTATTAGATCTGTTCGCCTGCGCCATGAAATACTCCATTCTCTTCAAAAAATCTTATAGCGGATACATTTCTCGCTATATCAGTATCAATTGTAGAAAATCTTTCTGTAGAAATTCACGATCTGGCCGAAGCCGAGTGAATTCAGAAAAAGTCCCTACCTTCTTTTCGATCAATTTGAACCAGATCCTCGATTTAATGAATGCATTGTACCGATAATCCAGATGGGCATTTATATAAGGATATATCTCTATCATTGCCTCTCACCTTCTCCATTTCACTCTTCGAAGAATGTATTCCCCCGCCATGAATCCTGTAAGCGCCCATTACCTCATCTATATACCCAATATCACCATGTTGCGCATTCAGGATATGGAGGGGCCAGTCTGCCAAAGAAGTCTTGTAAAACCACTCCGGGAACTCTTTGAACAGTCCCCTTCTGTACATCACGGAACAGGTATAGATGAAGTTACCTCTAAGCAAATCTTTAAGAGTGTATCTTTGCTTTTTTTCTCCGGGAGACTGAATAGATATTAATTCGCCTTCCTCTGAGACTATCTGAACATCATGAAAGCACATAGAACACTCAGGGTTCTGGTCTAAAAAATCTGCCTGCTTCTGGAGTTTATGAGGTGAAGTCCAATAATCATCTCCGTCAATCAGTGCGACATACTGCCCCTTGACATTTTCAAGGTTGTTGATGAAATTCCATCTGCCGGTCCGCCTGCCATCTATATAAATGACACTCATCTTTCTCATGCAAAAAAAGCCTGATCTTATCAGGATGACTTTTCTTATACTCAAGAACTATATCTCTCGTACGGTCCTCCGATTTATCCTCTCCGATTACAATTTCGAACTCAAAATTAGTTTCTTGCATTAAGACGCTCTCAATTGCCTGGGCAATGAACTTTTCTTGATTATACGTTACTAATGAAACACTGACTTTCATGACGTAAAGCGCTGAATTATGAAGAATCTAATAAACGAAAAAGGCCTCCGTTTAATGTGCTTTATTCCAATGAGTTTCCGAACAGGTGTACCGCATGCTTTTGCATTTATGGATGCAGCTTTTCACTATTTCAGGAGCATGACTGACAACAAATCGAATAAGATCACATATGCTGCTGATTTCTTTGTGACCGACGGCTGTACCTGTAGGCAAACTCATTACTTGTTGCACAAGCTGTTCAGTGATCGGGAGCAATAACCCTGCATTCGGAAAATAAGAACGATAAGGTTCCATCCTGTGCGAGCCAGGATAGAAGTAACGTCGAGCCAGAACATTTTCCTGATGTAAAACAGTCACCAGTTGATCTCTGCTGATATGAGTCGTTTGCTCATCGATTTGAAGAATTATATACTGGAAATTATTTTTTTCAGCCTCATTATACGGCATAAAATTAATACCGGGGATATCCCCGAGTTCATTCCTGTACTGCTTGTAATTTGCATAGTTCACCGCGATAAACTGTTCCATGCTTTCCAGACTTGTCAATCCCATTGCAGCTGACATCTCGTTCATTTTTCCATTAGTACCAATATAGATTACATTATCATAACCGGAAAAACCGAAATTCTTCATGAGACGCACTTTGTTCGCTAACTCGTCGTCATTCGTAACAACTGCGCCGCCTTCAAATGTATTAAGGAATTTCGTAGCGTGGAAACTGTAAACCTCGGCATTCCCGAAAGTGCCGATCATCTTCCCTGTACAAGAACAACCGAAAGCATGGGCGGCGTCAAAAAGAAGTTTCAGGTTATGTTGTTCAGCAATGCCTTTCAATCGATCGATTTCACATGGACGTCCCCATAAATGTACCCCTATGATTCCTGTTGTTCTGGGAGTGATTAGTTGTTCTATGCAGTCTGGATCGATATTATATGTAACGCGGTCGATGTCACAAAAGACTGGTGTTATTTCCTGCCACTGCAGAGCGTGGGCAGTAGCAACGAAAGTGAACGAGGGCACAATCACTTCTCCGTTAAGTTCCAAAGCACGTATTGCAATCTCAAGGGCAACGGTGCCATTGCACATACATATGCAGTGTTTGACCCCTATCATATCGGCAATCTTCTGCTCAAACTCTCTTACGTAGATCCCGCGATTCGTAAGCCAGCGCCGATCCAGGATATCATTGACACATTCAATAAGCCTTTTGCGGTCAGGGATATTTGGGCGGCCAACATGCAATTGTTCGGCAAATGCGGGTGTGCCGCCGAATATTGCAAGGTTTTCAAGCCGTTTTGTTGTCATATATCGATATCCATTCCTGATAGTTTCCTATAAGCTTCCCTGATATTATTACAATCTTCCTCTGAAAATTGAATCTTATTTCTCACATCAAACATTCGGGTCCCGATATATGTCATATTTTTTTTGAATCCTTGTTGAGCAAATTTGCAAACAATACTGTCGAATACGAGCTTGGGATCTGCGCAAAATTCCTCATACCCGAACTGCAGATATCTTTCAGGATCAATACCTTCAAGTCCCTTCTCAATTGAACGGTTGGTATAGTAAACCTGTCCTGCCACTTGTTCATAAGGACTAAGATCTCTAAGCGCCTCATATTCTGCAGGCTTCACAGAATACCATTTTTCTATGTCCCCGTAGAAACTGACTCTCGCCTTTAATAAAGATTGGATATTATAAAAAGGATGCCGCTTGATAAAAACAAAGAGAACTTTGTCAAAGATGCTATTAAGAAATTCGATATTGAACTGCAGAATCATTCCTTTCATCGCTACGGGTTTATCAAAAACGGCTTCTATGGCTGCCAGTTCAGCAAGGAACTTCTTGCTGTTTATCAGTTCCAAGGCTGCTTCATCAAGATATTCAGGTTCCGTATTGGAAATAAAGCGCCTCCAGAAATACCAAAATTCATTTGGTGCAAGCGCGCCTTCTGTTTTTCCGAGGTCGGATTCAAAAGAAATTTCGCCAGTAAAATCGAGAATTTCATTTCTGAAATTGTATTCAGGGGCAGTAAAGAGTTGCTGTATTTTTGCTCCGATACAGGGAGCCCCATAAAATCGTGAGAGCAAATTGGTTGGATAAGCGAAATAACCCGTTTTAGCAAGCCATTGAAGTACGAGGGTCGTACCGCTTCTAGGAGCGCCTATTATCAAAATAGTCGGATATTTAGGTTCGAGAAAGTTTTGAAGCAATTTCTCTTCTGCGGACTCTAAAACAGAATTGATCTCCTTTAAAAGGGATTCAAGTCTCTCGTTACGTTTGAATTCTATTTTTCGTTCAAACCCCATTTAATCATTCCATTTCTTCAACCTATTGACTGAATTCATCCTTTCGATAAGCAGGGAAATAGTCTGAATAAGCAATCCCCCCTTTTTTTGAGATTTCGTGATACTTCTCCTGATCAAAGATTCTTCCGCATAAATATGCTGTCCGACTGCCGGTAGCCCAGCCCTTTTTAAACCTGGTTAAGCCATCCTCAGCATAGCTCTTAATACCGGCTCCGGCTCCCAGAAGAAGCCATTTTAATCCCATGGTTGAAAAATATTGAATCGCGAACCAAAACAATCCAAATGAAGCATACAAATGATACCCTAGGTCGCTGTACGCTCCCAGGTGATAATAGCCAACTTCTCCTTCAATATACCATAACAGCATACCAACCGTATTACCTTTGTAGATTGCTCTAAAAGCTGTTATTCCGGGAACAATTAGTTGTATTTCGAAGGCTTTTCTTGAAAATGCCGGAATTCCCTTAATGTTGCGTTTGCTGACTAAATTAGCATAAAGATTTATCCATTCATCAAGATTTCTTCTTGGCTGGAGGGATTCCCCTACAGAAACTTCGCGCAATGCCCTTTCAGCGTACCTTTGGTGATGACTTGAAATAAAGTCACGGGGATTACGAGCAAGATCGATAATAAAGTGCTCCTTGAAAGGGACAATAAGATCCTTAAAACAATGGGACAAATAATCCTTGTCATAATCTCCGAAAGGGTCAGTAACAACTGTGAGGCTTACAATATTTTTTAATGCATCCAGATCCATATGTAAATTTCGCCAGGCAAGACATGAAAACAAAGGATAACAACTCATTGCATCCATATAAGGTGAGTCCGATATACGGCGTTCCAATATCCAGCCTGAACATTGCGGCAAATAGCGCGGAGCGCCAAATTCCCTTAATGATTCTGCATAAAGAGAATGTGAATAACCACTCAATTTATTAACTATTATCCCTGCAGTTCTTCATTAAAATCTTATCAATGTGACTCCCCGAGAAGTCATTTAAATCAAGACATGGAGTAGTGACATCATATAAACTCTCACATTAGAAAATCAGTTTCTTTTTCCACCCTGACAATATAAAGATCAACGGTCTCTATTTCAAATAATGGATTTCAAATTCACGATTCATTTTTTAAAAATGAATGCATGTCCTTCAAAATTTTTGAGTTTGCCCCATTGCCCCTCGTTCCTGAAATACACCATTTGAAATCCGTTGCTTTTCATAACTCCAATAAGGTCATTATCTGTTATTCCCCATTGCCACACATTATGGATATCCCTATAAATCCTCTTATGTTGAGGATGTATCTGATACATCTTTTCAAAAAGCCACTCGTAGGGTTCTTCTTCCTTCTTGTGGGGTACATTTTTGAAGTACTCTTCCTGCCCAAGGTCAAGAAGCCTAACAGTCTTTTCACCCTGGAATTGCTGATTATATACGATAAAACACTTCGTATTATTTGCATATATCTTGATTATTTCATCCCAATCAGGAGATACTTGATGAAGCAATACGTCAAATAAAAAAATGACGTCTACCTGCCCGATTTGACGGGCAACATCAGAAGATCCAAAATTATCATTTATAAGATTCAACTGATGAAAGTTTTTTTTCTTGTTCATCACCCGATCTGAAATTTTTGTATCTACCAAAAAGGCTTTTTCTATGTTAAATTTCTTCAAAGTGTAAAAGGTATAGCCTCCATCGACGCCCCATATTCCACCCAAATCAGCGAAGGATTTCATTTTATAGGACTCAAATACATGACTAATCATATTTGTTTTTTCAGTCATAAGCCTTTTCACAAACCTTCTGACAATTTTTTTCATTAACATACCTTCACCATTTATGGATTATTATTAACGTGTCTTTGATTGTGCAAATAAAACAGTCTCTTCTGCGTGTATTGTATAATGTCCCAAGTAAAATTCATAATCTTCCTGTAGTGATTGCAGAAATTCCGGAATTGTAACAAAATCAGACAAATTGTGATAGAGAGAAATGGCCAATTTAGGCTTATATTTCTTAATAGTCTTTTCGGCTCCTTTAAGTGCCTGAAGTTCTGCCCCTTCTATATCCATTTTTATAAAATCGATTCTATTGATACCATTCTCTTCAACATAATCATCGATAGATATTGTCCAGATTATGTCATCTGATTTAGAAGTTTCATCTTGCGACACCTTTGTGCCCGGTCCATTATTTGTAAATGATAGAGGCATATGAGATTTATCCCATAAAGGTTGTTTAACGATTTCTATCCTTTTTTTAAGATGGGGATTAAGGTTAAGATTTTTTGCAAAAATCTCCAAACTTTCTGGCACAAATTCAAAAGAAAAAATTTTTCCATTCATCCCCACTTCATGAGCGAAATAAAGAGCACTGTCTCCCACCCAACCACCAGCATCTATCACAAAGTCTCCATCTTGCGCCTTAATTAATATTCTATCACTTCTGTATTCATAATTTTTCAGCATAAACCTTGCTGTAACAGCCATCGGAACCAAATAAATCTGTATTTGATAATTTATTTTATTCAATCTAAAACGCCTTAGTTTCCAATTCATAAACTTTATATGAATAGTTTCCGTCCCTTCAATTAGAGAATATGCAGACTTTCTTTGCTCCCAGTATTCAGGTGTATTGACTGGCAACTTCACATGTTCCTTACCTAAAGCTCTAAAAGCTAATATCTTAATCAATAATTGTTTCGAATTCGAATCTGCTAATAAATCAAACAATGTTGTTAGTCTGCCAAAAAGGATAAAAAAGTCATCTTTATTATTTTTTATGAAATCTGCAACTAATATGCTTCGGTTTTTCAGTATGGTGTTGATTATTTTGCCTTTGATGCTATCTTTCAATTTTTTTAAGATGCATTTGGGTGAAAACTTTTGGGAGGACATCCAAGCCTCTCAAAGTCTGTGTTATTATTTTCATATGTATAAAGATCTTTTAATATTTCATTCAGCAGGCTTAATGTGAAACAATCCATGTTTTTTCCTTTAATGGTGGAAAACATTCTCTCTCCTCTATTCAAATTTTTTTAAATAATTAACAAGTGACTTTGATTCGAATCCAAGCTTTCCACAAACGCCTTCGAGTAACTGAATATCTTCATTTTCTATGCTCTTTGTGAACAAGAGACTTAGGAAATATAGCAAAATAAACAGCATAAGATAGACGGGGAGCATCCAAAGATATAGTGGCAGGTTCTTTGCCAGAGCGTATATACTCAACCCAATAATGCCGGCACCTATCACGGGCTTGATGTATTTCAAAGTCAGAGGATGAATTTTGCTTTCTCGGTAAAGAAACAAAGAAATTGATTATATTCAGTGCTACATAAGAAACAAGAGTGGAGACAGATGCACCGTTTACACCATAGCCCAATTGTTTTATCAATATATAATTCAGCACGATATTCAAAATGACACCAAAAAACGAGACATTCATAACAACTCTTGACATTCCCATCGCTACTAACAATATTCCATTTGCCCCCATAAAGGTATTAAATAGAAAACAGATAGCAAGAATCCTCAGGGGAATAGATGCATCAATAAAACGCTCTCCGAATAAATAAGTAATGGTCATCTCTGGGAAAAAAAAGAGGATGAAAAGAAATGGGAAACGTTGCAGAAAACATCCATTTTGTGAGAACCTGATATGTTCTGCCCAGTTCGGCGCTCTGCTTCCTTGCATACATCTCCCCGGCTATCGGCATAAACACAAATGAGATAGCGCTGAGCGGAAAGGTGAGCAACTTCGCAAGAGATATACTTACATTATAGATGCCGACAGATGCTGCTTTTGTATATCTTCCCAGCATGAGCGTATCAGTCCAGCCGAGAACCACCCCTAACAGAGAAACGGCAAGCACAGGGAGAGAGAACTTCAAAAGTTCTTTTTTCCTCGCCCAAAATCTCAGGGAAAAGAGACTAAGTTCAACTTTCCTGAGCGTGTAGTATCCTGCGATAAAGAAAACTATAACCATTGAAAGCACATAGGCATATATAATGCTGATAAAAGAAAACCCGACGAGAAAGAATATGCCGAGGAACACAAGAAAAAACAGAGGCTGTCCTACGTCCGCATAGACTCTTAAATTGAAGATATTGCGGCCTCTCAGCATGCCGCTCATAACGCTCACCATGACTGAAAAAGGGATAAGGAAAGAAATTACCTTCAACGGAACCTGGAGCTCCGGTTTATAAAAAATGTATTTGGAAAGGATTCCTGAAAAGGAAAGCAGCAGAAAAAAAACACACAGACTCGACAGTGAAGCGATGACTATTGCATCACCGGCTATCCCCTTTGCTTCGTCTTTCTTGCCTTCTCCGGTAAA
Organism: Thermodesulfovibrionales bacterium; assembly: GCA_963727725.1. Taxonomy (GTDB): domain Bacteria; phylum Nitrospirota; class Thermodesulfovibrionia; order Thermodesulfovibrionales; family SM23-35; genus CAVSHJ01. The sequence continues at coordinate 35,141 of CAVSHJ010000014.1, read as the reverse complement.
TACAGCGATATACCGCGCGACACCTTCCTGAAGCCCGAGGGTTGATATAGCCGAAAAGATACCGACGATAGCAACCAGGAGGGAATACAGACCGAATTCTTCCTTTGTCGTGTATCTGATGATGAATATCTTCGTGAGAAACCAGAGGAGAACGCTCGAAACCATCCCGAGAAAAATCAGAGAAGTACCTTTGACAGCGGTTTTCAGAGAAGAATGAACAGTCTCAGTCATTCAGTAATTATAACAATATCTAAGATGAAAAATTTTTCGGAAGGAACAGACAGAAGAGCATATGGGAATAATCAGGAATGGCGAATGTCGCGATTCATCCAATCATCAAGCGATTGCTTAGTCTTCTCACTTATTACCGAGATAGCCTTCCTGTTCCGAGGAGCTTTCCGAATCCTCCGTATGTCCCTCCCGCTTTCCTGAGTTTGCTGATCAAAGGCAAATGCCTCTTTTTCTCTCCCATCCTCCAAAAGAAAATTAACATAAGGCCACAAAAACCCTTCAGGAGGTCCCATCTCAAAAGCTTTTTCATAAAATTCGTTCCCCAGTCTTTCTTCGCCGTCTCTCTTGAGAAAATCTGCATAAATCATAGTACTAAAACCGTAATTAATCTGGACCTCTCTCACCAGGAAGTCAACTGAATACGGCAGGTCCAGCGCTCTCTCATAATTTATTTTTCCAAAATTTGCCTTAAATCTGCTCCTGACGTCGTTCTTGAAGTCCTCCATAGGAACTGACTTCGGCCATAATGCTACAGAAAAAATATAAGGGTAATAGAAATAAGATTTTGAAACATCCTTCGTTAAGATCTGTCGGCGTATTTGCAAAGAGTCTTCTCCTGAAGTGCAAATCTGCCGGTTATGTCTTTTATTGAGCTCTTTTGACTCTTATAGAAATCAGGATAAAGTTCTGAGTATTTCCATGGAGGGGAACTCTCAAGGTCATATATGTCTTTCTTACTGCCGGTATTCATTACCAATAAATCCTCTCTAAGCCTTTCAACCGTCTTCATGTAAAACGTAATGAATATCGGGTTATCGTTATAGGGCTAAGAACATGCTTTTCAGCGGCAAAACGGAAAGCATGTCATGTCCGTAATCATAAGCAATGAAATTGTTGTACTGGCTGAACGATTTCATGGAATAAGGCAACAATACAAAAGGCAACATCGCAACAGCATAAGGCACAACTTTTGGAATCATCTTCCACGTTCTTTTCTTTACAAAAGCAATGATACTGTCAAAACCGATTGCGGTGAGGCTGTACAATATAGGTATAACAGGCAAAAAATAAACAGACACTGTCTGAATATCCTCTGTTTTTGATTCCGGACTTGGAAAGACCATCTTGCCGAGAAGCCCAAACCATACGATGAAAGAAAAGATGAAAAAGAATAAAATGATTTTTTTCTTTCTCAGTCCTATTAACCCCAGAAGAAGAAATGGCAGAACCGGTCTCGTGCTATAAAACGCAATATAATATAGACTGTTTCTTAATCCGTAAAACCATGCGCTGCCGAAATGCAGCAGGGTGGAAACGGCACTGGTAGTTCCAGCGCTTTTATAGTCCTGTCTTAAAAAAATCCTTAAGAAATCCTTCCATCTGGTCACGTATGAATAAAGGATCAGCCCTCCGTGGCGCTCCATGGCAATAGCCCTGAAATAAAGAAGCAGATTCACGAGAATCCGGCAGAAAAAGAAATTACACACAAAAGAATCCATTTCACCGTTATATCCTTCCACCTCACCGCTACCGGCAATAAGAAAACGAGACCCATGAGAGCTATGGTATGGTGGTTTCCCATGCCTAGGCCTACGATGAAAAAGCCGAGCAGGGAATTTGTCGTAAAATTTCTTCCATGCAATAATCTTATACCGAGATAAAATAGGACCATCGAGAAAAAACTGTTCAGTGTATAAACTCCCTTTGCATTTAATGAGGTAATAAAAAAGATTGGGGATATTCCACATATCAGAGCAGATGCCCATGACGCATATCTATTTTCTGTCAATTCCATGGATGTCTTAAAGACCATCAGACACGTGAGCGCACCGAAAAAAGAATTCACAAGGTTCACCTTAAAAGCGACATTACCGAAAGGGATGAATGTAAAAAGCTTACCAAGGATTATATAAAGAGGATACCCAGGAGGATGCGCGGAGCCCAGTGAGAAAGAGGCTGAGGCGAAAAGACCACTGTCCCCCACATAGACTGTCGGGCAAAGGGCAATAAGAAAAAAGAGAAAACTCGTCAGCAGTAAAAGAAGGCCCATTTGTCTTCTGTTACGAAAATGTTAGTATAGCCACATCTGTTTTCACCGTAGATCAAATGATTTTTACTACGATTCGGTGGAAAAGATTAAAGACTCATTATTTCAATAATAGATTTTAATATAGCACAAAGAAGAAGATGTCGTACCGCGAGGATCAGGGTTTCCAGATTATCTGTCAGAAAGAACCTTTGTATATAAAAGCAGATTACTCCTGCCGTCATAGACAGACATTTCCACGTTGGTTATATTGTTTCCGCTTCCATTTTGCCTAAGGCATATCTGCCCCCTCGCGCCGGGACAGCCCTTGCCCAGAGTGTTCCGCCCCAGGAGATCTCTCATTCGCCCTTGCGGCAACAAAATCTACATCTACACCGTCAGAAGCAAGCGTCGCATTGTCCTTATCGCTGGAATTAACTCATGCCATCCCAGGTTGAATCAATTTCTCTCTGGCCATTTGATTTCCTTGCAGACACTATCCAGGCAATCATTCTGAGCTCTGCTGAAGAGGCAGTCCTCAGGATCGCAGCCTTTTCTGGCTCTCTCCTGCAAGCCGATATAGCCGGGAATTGCAATTGCTGCAGGATCACCGATTATTGCCACAACGATCAGCAATTCAATCAGGGTGAAGCCGCTGCGGGAAGATCTTAAGGTTTTGTTATTCACCGCTCGTTCTCTCATCTTCAAAAAAAAGGCGGGAAGAAATCCCGCCCTTTGATAGATATCATCTTCCACAAGTTAATCGGCGGAAATAATCTTGCTGATACATCAGGCCACCGCCGCCGTCATAGACGGACATTTCCACGTTGGTGATATCGTTTCGCAGTGCCATTTTGCTTGAGGCATATCTGCTCCTTTTGCGCCTGGACAGCCCTTGACCCAGAGCGTGCCGCCCCAGGGAGATTTTTCATTCGCCCTTGCGGCAACAAAATCCGTATCCACGCCATCACTGGCAAGATCTGCATTCTCTTATCACTGCTATCAACCTTACCGTCCCAGGTTGAATCAACTTCATATTTGGTCATTTGATTTCTTTGCAGACACTATCCAGGCTGTTATTTCAGGCTCTGCAGATGAAGCAGTCCTCTGGATTGCGCCTTTTCTGCCCTTTCCTGCATGCCGATATAGCCCGGTATTGCGATTGCAGCAAGGATACCGATGATTGCCACGACTATCAGCAATTCAATCAGGGTAAAACCTTTTTCTTCGTTTCCTTTCATCTTCTGAATCGTATTAAACAATTTAATCTCCTCCTTTTCTCATTTTTTGAGTTCGGCCATTTTCCATGACCATATTCCACTTCTTCACAGCTAACCGATTCTAACAAGCATCACCTCCTTCAATTTTTCCATTACAAAGATAAAGCAATCTCCATGCCAAAAATACTGCTCGATAATAAACGGTTATACTATACAGGAAATTGATAAAAAGTAAAAGATAATCAATAGGTTTCAAGACAGTCCCGATTTCGGGACTCAAATGGTGGCCTGACAGACGTGTCCGATAAAGGTATCAATTGACAAATTATGTCACCTTTATCGGACGATATTATTTATTCCCAGCTATTGAGATCTTTGGCTTCGCCTTCTCCGCCGGGTGCACCGTCAGATCCGAAAGAGACAATGTCATAATCTCCGCTATGGGTTCCCGGCGACTCGTAGTGATAAGGTCTGCCCCATGGATCGTTCGGCACTCCCTTTTTCAGATAGGGGCCGTCCCATCCCGGTAAGCCGGGGTCCACAAGAAGGGCGCCTAACCCTTCCGCCGTAGTGGGGTATCTGCCCGTATCAAGCCTGAACTGATCAAGGGCCTGGCCGAGCAGCTCTATCTGCGTTTTCGCGGCAGACTGTCTTCCCTTCCCGACTTTCGGAAGCAATTTTGGAAAGACGAGCGCTGCGAGCATGCCGAGAATAACCATCACGACGATAAGTTCAACGAGAGTAAATCCCGCCATGTTCCTGCAATACCTGCAATTCTCTTTAACCGTCACTTCTTCCTCCTGGTTCTCATTCATGCAAGATGCACACTCCTTACATCTTGCTATGCCATGTAAAATATTTTACTCCATCTTACCACACGAAGAAAAGCGTCAATATAATCCACTTTACCAACAACTGTTACAGATGCTAAAATTTCGCGTTCATGGAATACCAGAGCATCAAGCAATGGCCTGAAGGAGAGAGGCCGAGAGAAAGACTTCTTAAATATGGCGCCGGTAGTCTGTCGGATGCACAGCTCCTTGCCATAATGCTTCGCACGGGAGCAGGGGGCAAGACTGCTGTTGGCCTCGCAATGGAGATCCTGAACTCGTTCGGGAATTTGAGGAAGATCGGGAGTGCATCTGTGAACGAGCTTGCGTCGTTCAAAGGGGTGGGGAATGCCAAGGCCGCACAGCTGATGGCCGCCTTTGAACTCGGCAAAAGGCTCCTCGGCGAAACCCGCGAAAAGTGTCCCGTCTTTTCGTCGGGAAGAGATGTGTATCTCCACTACCGGCAGTTTTTTGACAATCGGAAGAGAGAGGTATTCCGCTCTGCACTGCTGGATGCAAAAAACAGGATGTTCAAGGATTGCCGCATCTCCGAAGGGACTCTCACCAACTCCCTGATTCACCCGCGGGAAGCATTCAGGGAGGCGATCAGGGAATCGGCCGCTTCCGTTATATTCGTTCACAACCATCCGAGCGGCGATCCAAGCCCGAGCCGTGAAGATATAGCGATAACGGAACGGCTCGCGGATGTCGGTGAGATAGTAGGCATAAAAGTTCTCGACCATGTAATAATAGGAGACGGTACGTATACCAGCATGATGGAGAAGGGATATATAAAGAAATAACCAATAACCAAAGCATAATAAACAAAGGCTGTTCAGTTAAAGGAGATATTTCCTTCATATTTATAAAATCCCTCCTGACCTCCCTTTTCCAAAGGGAGGATTTAAACCCCTCTTTGGTCCGCCTCAAGCGGAAGGGGCAAGGGGGAGATTTTCTGATTTATGTAAATTCAATTTTAAGATTCCTATTATTTAAAAAAGGAGGGATTATGCCGAAGATCAAGAGGGCGCTGATCAGCGTCTCGAATAAGAAAGGTATTGTGGAGTTCGCAAGGGAACTTCATGCAATGGGAATCGAGATACTCTCAACAGGAGGGACCGCAAAAACCTTAAGGGGTGCAGGCATCCCCGTGAAAGACGTGTCAGATCACACGGGTTCGCCGGAGATGCTTGACGGAAGGGTGAAAACCCTTCATCCCAGGATTCACGGTGGACTGCTCTCAAGAAGGGATAATCCAAGAGACATGGAGGAGATAAGAAAGTACGGCATCGATACTATCGATATGGTTGTGGTAAACCTCTACCCTTTCGAAGAGACGATTTCGAAACCGGGCGTTACTTTTGCAGAGGCGATAGAGAATATCGACATAGGCGGTCCGGCGATGCTGCGTTCTGCATCAAAAAACTTTCAGGATGTCGCCGTGATTGTTGATCCGTCCGACTACGAGATGATCATTCACGAAATGAAGAGCCTGGATGGAGATTTGAGTTATAAGACAAGGTTAGAACTTGCCAAGAAGGTCTTCAAGCATACTTCCAGGTACGATACTATTATTGCCGGCTATCTTATGAAGGTAACGGGGGAAAAATGATTCAGAGTCTCTATCCGGGTGGATTGTGAAGGTACTCGTTATCGGCAGCGGAGGAAGGGAACATGCGATTGCATGGAAGATGTCCGGCAGCAAACACATTAACGAGATCTATTGTTCTCCCGGTAATGCCGGCATGGCCGAGATAGCCGAATGCGTCGACTTTAGTCCGAGCGACTTCAGCGCGCTCATCGATTTTGTAAAATCCGAATGGATTGACCTCACAATTGTCTGCTCCGAGAAATTTCTGGCAGGAGGTATCGTAAATGCATTCGAGAGAGAAGGCTGCAAGATATTGGGCCCCGACAGGACAGCATCACAGATAAGGTCAAGCCGGGTCTTCACAAAAAACCTCCTGAGGCTCCATCGCCTTCCGACGGCCGAATATAGGGTCTTTACGTCGTATCTGCACGCACAGGACCATATCAGGTTAAAAGGCGCTCCTGTAGTCATAAAGACGGCCGGGTATTCCGAAGACGGTATTTTCACGGCTTCGACCGTCCAGGAAGCGACAGACATCCTCAAAGTCATTATGAAAGACAGATCTTTTGGTGATGCAGGCAGACAGGCAATTATCGAAGAAAACCTCAGGGGCGAGAGGATGTCTTTTTTGGCCTTGACCGACGGCAAAACCATTATGCCGCTCACCAGCCTGCATATTCACCGGAATAAATTAGATAACACAACAGTGCCGGCCACAGCGGTAGCAGGTTCTTGCAGTCCGGCGCCGTTCCTCAAAGACGGCTTCGAGGCATATCTGCTGGAAAAGATAATGAACCCCTTATTAAAGGCATTTAATGCAGAGGGCATAAAATACAAAGGCTTCATCTCTGCAGACCTGATAGTTGACAAAGAGAAAGCCTACATCTTCGAATTAGATTGCTGTCTTGGAAGCCTGGATGCACAGACCGTCCTGCCGAGACTCAAGACAGATCTTATGGATTTGGTGTCGGCAGTCACAGAAGAAAGGTTGTCTGATGCAGTCATCGCATGGAGGCGGAAGGCTTCGGTCTGCGTCGTTGTTTACTCTGAAGGACAACCTCCGGATTATCAGAGAGACCTGATGGACGGTCTTGAAAAAATAAAATCGATGGAGGATGTCGTTATATTTTACGAGCATGCATCTTTCGCTCATGGGGATGGATTTGTCCCGGGCAGCAGGATTTTCAGCATAACGTCCACAGGATCTGACATAGAAGACGCAACGACAAGGGTATATACCGCACTGGGAAAGATACATTTCGACGGAATGTATTATAGTAAAAATATCGGAAATATTTTGTTATCCAGGGAGCAGATATGAAACCGCAGGTATTGATTGTCATCGGAAGCGATTCCGACCTTCCTGTCATGGAAGGCGCAGAGGAGATGCTCAAGAAACTTCAGATTCCGTACGAGATAACTGTTGCTTCTGCACACAGGACGCCTGAACGAGCGGCGAAACTTGCTTCTCAGGCTGAAGACAAAGGTATCGAGGCGATTATTGCAGGAGCGGGTATGGCCGCCCATCTGGCGGGAGTGCTTGCAGCCCATACGATCGTGCCTGTAATCGGAGTGCCGATAAATTCGTCTCCCCTTGGCGGCCTGGATTCTCTTCTTTCCACAGTTCAGATGCCGCCCGGCGTGCCGGTTGCTGCTATGGCAATAGGAAAGGCGGGCGCAAGAAACGCTGCAATCCTTTCAGCCCAGATCATCGCGAGGAAAGACCCGAAGATTGCCAGGAGGCTGAAGGACCTCAGGAAGAAACTGGCCGAGGAAGTTATAGTAAAGGCAAAAAGACTGAAGGGCTCCCGCGGATAAGATGAGGGTGCACCTGGATTGTTTCCCCTGCTTTCAACAGCCGATGAAATCCTCTACCTGACCGATAACGCAGGAGAGATTGTCTTTGACAGACTTCTCATAGAGGTTCTTGTCTCCAGCGGTAAGAGAGTAAAGGCAGTTGTGAAAGGCTCACCTGTAATTAATGACTCTACCCGGGCGGATGCTGAAGAATCAGGCATCACAAATGTTTGCGAAGTGATCGACAATGGTTCGGAAGCCGTGGGCACAATCCTAGATTGGGCATCCCCGTCATTCCGGCAGAAGTTCACAGATGCTCAATTAGTCATCAGCAAAGGTCAGGGCAACTTTGAAACCCTCACAGGAGCTGGAAAGAAAATCTTCTTCCTTTTCCAGTCCAAATGTGACGTGGTTTCTGAAGAACTTGGCCTTTCAATTGGCTCGATGCTTCTTAAGAAATCCTGATCCGCCTTAGGCGGACTGGTTGGATAAGACTATATCGGAAAGCTTATCTTCTTCCCCCCCGGGCGCCAAAACTTCTCTCCCTGGATCGTCCTCCCCTCTCCTGCCTTTCCTGCGGTTTTGCCTCGTTCACAATAATGTTTCTATCCATGAAGGGATTACCGTTAAACTTCGTGATGGCCTTCTGCGCGTCTTCATCCGAAGCCATCTCCACAAAACCGAACCCTCTCAGTCTGCCTGTAGCTGCATCCTTAATAAGCTTGACAGACACAACTTCACCCGTTTGAGAGAACAGGTCTCTCACATCATCCTCCGTCGCCTTGAAGGAGATGTTTCCCACATAAAGCCTCTTACTCATCCTTCCTCCTTTTACGTTCCTGAACTGGCCTTAAAAAGCCCTTAACCTAGACGCAACCTAACTATGTAGGATAAACAAACCATTTGTCAAGTAATAAAATAGTGGCGTAGAATCAAGCGGATCTGGGGTTTGACTTTATATCATCTATCGCTTCTTTTGCAATAAGACTGACGTTTCTGTCTTTATCGTTTAACATTTTCTCAAGATGGGGGACTGCACCTTTATCTCCGATTATACCGAGCAGATATGCGGCATCTCCCCTCATGACCGGATTCTCGTCTTTCAGAACAGGAACAATATAGGGAACAGCCTTCCCCACATTTTCTGAATCTTCCCTTAATGTCTCTATGAGTGCGGTGACACCTATCCTTACTCTCATCCTTTCATCCGTCATCAGGTACCCTACGTATTCATAAAGGCTTTCATCATGTTTGAACATGTCGATGATGTTATCGAGACAGCCGCATTCCATGTAGTCCGCGATCATTCTCTTCAGGTCCTGGGTCTCGATTTTGAATTCGTCCATTGCTTCATATGATAACACAAAGTTTTCTGCCCGGGCCCGGTTTAAACTGAGCTAAGGAGTCAAAATGAAAAGAAATTTTAATGACCCCCGGGCTCATAATTTTTCAACTCTCAACTACCGGGAGTTGTTGTATAATCAGTGTACCGAAATTCTTTTCGGAACAAAGACATAGAGATGAAGATCTATAACACTCTCGCCGGCAGGAAAGAAGAATTCATTCCCCTTGTTCCTCACAAGGTCGGGATATACGCGTGCGGGGTAACTGTCTATGATTACTGCCATATAGGACATGCCCGGAGTGCGATCGTATTTGATGTAATAAGGAGATACTTTAGATATAAGGGATTCGATGTTACTTATGTCAGAAATTTTACCGACATAGATGACAAGATAATCAACCGGGCAAGGCAGGAAGGTATCCCGTGGGATGCGGTTGCAAAGAAATATACCGATGAGTATTACAGGGATATGGACAGACTCGGGGTCCGGAGGGCAGATGTTGAACCAAAGGCAACAGAACATATTGCGGAGATAGTGAACATTATCGACGGTCTTATAGAAAAAGGCTTTGCGTATGAGTCTTACGGCAGCGTGTATTTTGCGGTGGATAAATTTTCCGGATACGGAAAACTCTCAAAAAGGGATAAGGAAGAAGTGATGGCAGGAGCAAGAGTCGAGGTGGATGAGAGAAAGAAGAACCCGCTGGATTTCGCCTTGTGGAAGAAATCAAAGGAGGGTGAACCCTCCTGGGCAAGTCCGTGGGGAGCCGGGAGGCCGGGCTGGCATATTGAATGTACGGCTATGTCTATCAAATACCTCGGAGAGAGCTTCGATATCCACGGAGGAGGCGCCGACCTGCTTTTCCCCCATCATGAAAACGAAATTGCGCAATCAGAGGCGTTTACGGGGAAACCTTTTGTGAGGTATTGGGTGCACAACGGATTCATCACCATCGATAAAGAAAAGATGTCCAAATCGCTCGGCAATTTCTTTACCATCAGGGAAGTCCTGGACAAGTTTGATCCGGAAGTAGTAAGGTTTTTCCTGCTTTCGACGCATTACAGGAGTCCGATAGAATTTTCCGACGAGCAATTACGTGAAGCCGAGAGTTCCGTAGACAGGTACTATACAACAATCGTCAGGATGAACGATTTCCTCGGAAGAGAGTATAGCGCGAGCAAGGAAGCCTCAGAAACAGCAAAAATGTTCCGCGAGGTACTTTCCTCTTTTAAAGAGAAATTCGAAGAGGCCATGGATGATGATTTCAACACCGCCCTTGCGTTCGGACATATCTTCGAACTCATACGGGAATTAAACAGATTCCTTGATAACGGGCCGTCAGGCTCGGAAGATAAAGACCTCCTCCTGAAGGCAGGAGAAGTTCTCTCAGAAGCGGGCGATATCCTCAATATGTTCAACAGGACACCCTACGAATGGTATTTATCATTAATGGAAACAAGAAACATCGGGCTTTCTGAAAAAGAAATCATCGGGAAAATCAGAGAACGCCAGGACGCAAGGCAGAGAAAGGACTGGCATTTGGCGGATGCTGTCCGGAAAGAACTTGAAGAAAAAGGGATCATCCTTGAAGACAAGAAAGACAGAACTGACTGGAAAGTCAAGATCGGATAGTGAATGGATTTACGGCCTGAATCCCGTACTAGAGGCAATAAGGGCGGGAAGATTCATTAAGTGCATCTTCGTGTCTTCCGGCAGGCGTGACAAGATTTCCGAAATAAGAAGGGAGACAGAGGAGAAAAGAATACCCGTGAAGATTCTGGACCCGATTTTTTTTGATCGTTCTTTCCCGAAGGGGCATCAGGGAGTTGCAGCAGAGGTCTCATCGAAAGATTATATGCCCCTCGATGAGTTACTTGACATCCCCCGCAAGAAGAACCATATCCCGTTCTTTTTGGTCATGGACTGTATTGAAGACCCGAGAAACTTCGGCGCCATGCTGAGGGTCGCAGATGCCGCAGGTATTCATGGTGTGGTCATCCAATCTCACAGGTCCGTGACCCTTAGTTCCGGGGTATCGAAAGTCTCTGCGGGTGCGAGCGAATACGTCCCTGTTTCGATGACGCCGAATATAAAGCACGCAATGTGCGAAATGAAGGAAAGGGGAATAACTATAGTTGGCGCCGAGGCGGGGGCAAGGGACTGTTTATGGGATACCGACTTCAACGTACCGTTGGCGCTCGTGATCGGCTCCGAGGGGAAAGGGCTGAGGAAGACCATTGCAACCCTGTGTGATATCCTGGTTAAGATCCCGATGCAGGGCAAGATAAACTCACTTAATGTGTCTGTTGCAACTGGCATACTTGCTTTTGAGATAATTCGGCAAAGATATCGAAATAATTAGAAAAATAGAAAAATTCCTTAAAAATATGACTTATTCTCCTATTTTTTATCATTGACCTTTTTATGACAAAAATTGTTAAATTGAGATTCTAACAAAAAGGGGTTAGTGTTGCCTTTTTCTGTTCTTTTTATAACTGAGGGAGACTATGAAGCCACCGTAGCTCAGCTGGCAGAGCAGCTGATTTGTAATCAGCGGGTCGGGGGTTCGATTCCCTTCGGTGGCTCCAGGGAGAGGTTCCCGAGCGGCCAAAGGGAGCAGACTGTAAATCTGCCGGCGCAGCCTTCGGAGGTTCGAATCCTCCCCTCTCCACCATTCAAACTTTGTAAAACAAAGTTTGGAGTTAAAAGTTAAGAGTTAAAAGTTTAAAACGAACAAAGATTATCAGAAACTTTTAATTTATAACTTTTCACTTTTAACTTTTTTGTGTGCGGGAGTAGCTCAGTGGTAGAGCGTCAGCCTTCCAAGCTGAGGGTCGCGGGTTCGAATCCCGTTTCCCGCTCCAAAGAACGTGAAGAGTGATGGGTGAAGCGTGAGCGGCGAGAAGAATGAATGTTACTCATCACGAATTACGGATTACGCGTCATGGTTTTTGCGCCCATGTAGCTCAGTCGGTAGAGCACATCCTTGGTAAGGATGAGGTCACCGGTTCAATTCCGGTCATGGGCTTTATAAGCGCGGCGAGCAGTGATGAGTGAATTGTTGACAGTATTTTGTCGGCGGAGAACTGCAGCCGTTCACTGATCACTGCTTACCAAAAAAAGGAGGAAATATGGCAAAGGCTAAATTTGAGAGGGTAAAGCCTCATGCGAACATAGGGACGATAGGGCATGTAGACCATGGGAAGACGACACTGACATCGGCGGTGACGAAGGTACTGGCGATGAAGGGACAGGCGCAGTTCAGGTCATTTGACAGCATCGACAACGCGCCGGAGGAGAAGGCGAGGGGGATAACGATAGCGACGGCGCATGTAGAGTATGAGACGGACAAGAGGCATTATGCGCATGTAGACTGTCCGGGGCATGCGGATTATATAAAGAACATGATCACAGGTGCGGCGCAGATGGACGGAGCTATTTTAGTAGTATCGGCGGCTGACGGACCGATGCCGCAGACGAGGGAGCACATTCTGCTTGCGAGGCAGGTTGGAGTGCCGTACATAGTGGTATACATGAACAAGATAGATATGGTGGATGACCCGGAGCTTCTGGATTTAGTGGAGCTTGAGGTGAGGGAACTGTTGACTAAATACCAATTTCCGGGGGACAAGATACCGGTGATCAGGGGCAGTGCGTTAAAGGCGATGAACAGCACGAGCACGGACACTACGGCGGAGGAGTACAAGAGCATATGGGAGCTGATGGATGCGGTAGACAGTTATATACCGACACCTGACAGGCCGATAGACAAGCCTTTTTTAATGCCTATAGAGGACGTTTTCACGATATCAGGGCGCGGTACGGTAGTGACAGGGAGAGTGGAGAGGGGAGTCGTAAAGGTAGGTGAAGAGGTAGAGATAGTGGGTCTTGGTGAGACAAGGAAGACAGTGGCCACGGGAGTGGAGATGTTCAGGAAGCTTCTGGACGAAGGCAGGGCAGGAGACAACATCGGGGTTCTGTTGAGGGGCATAGGGAAGGAAGAAGTGGAGAGGGGGCAGGTATTGGCGAAGCCCGGCAGCATCACGCCCCACACGAAGTTCAAGACGGAAGTGTACGTGCTGACGAAAGAGGAAGGCGGCAGGCACACACCGTTTTTCAAGGGATACAGGCCGCAGTTTTATTTCAGGACGACGGACGTAACGGGAGTGGCGCAGTTGCCCGAGGGAGTGGAGATGGTAATGCCGGGTGACAACGTCAGCCTGGTGGTGGAGTTGATCGCCGCCATTGCGATGGAGAAGGAGTTACGGTTCGCCATAAGAGAGGGCGGCAGGACAGTAGGCGCCGGTGTCGTGACCGAGGTCCTGGAGTAAACGTCATGAGAGATATTATTTTATTTCAGTGCACAGAGTGCAAAAACAGGAATTATTCCAGTATGAAGAATAAGAAAAATACAACCGAAAAACTTCAGTTAAAGAAATACTGTAGACATTGCCGGAGGCATACGGTACATAAGGAGACGAAGGCATAGGCCAGTAGCTCTAACGGCTAGAGCATCGGACTCCAAATCCGAGGGTTGGGGGTTCAAATCCCTCCTGGCCTGCCACTTTATAAGTCATTGGGGATGAGTGATAGACAATGAAGGAAATACAGGAAATACACATGGTGAACTTCAATGCTAGATAAGATTAAGGAATTTTTTCGCGAAGTGAAGATCGAGACAAAGAAAGTCGTATTCCCTACAAAAGATGAACTTATCGGTTCCACATGGGTTGTGATAATAACAGTTGTGATTATCTCAATATTTCTGGGAATCGTGGACCTCAGCCTCACAAAATTGGTGGGGATGACCCTGAGATAAATTATGGAAAAGAACTGGTATGTAGTACACACTTATTCGGGTTTCGAAGAAAAGGTAAAGCTTGCTCTGGAAGAAAAGATTGATAAACAGAATCTGACGGATAAGATTTCAAGGATACTCATCCCAACGGAAAGGGTAATCGAATTAAGGGGAGGGAAAAAGAAAGAGAGCGACAAGAAATTTTATCCCGGTTATATCCTGGTTGAGATGGAATTGGACGATGAGACATGGCATCTCGTCAGAAGCACTCCGCGTGTAACCGGCTTCGTGGGCGGAGCAAAACCCGTAGCCCTTTCCGAAGAAGAGGTCACGGTGATCGTCCAGCAGATCGAGAAAGGGCCGGTACCGCAGGTCAAGACCCAATTCCAGAAAGGAGAAAGCGTGAGGATCATTGACGGGCCCTTCACGAATTTCATTGGTACCGTGGATGACGTGGACCTGGACCACGGCAGGCTCGGCGTTATGGTCAGCATATTCGGCAGACAGACACCTGTCGAGCTTAACTTCTTTCAGGTGGAAAAAGCATAACAATGCAAAATTATCAATTGCAATTATCAATTGTGGATTGTGATTTTGCATTTTGCATTGTTAATTGATCATTTTGAATTGCATAAGGGGGTTATATGGCTAAGAAGGAAATAATTGCCCAGGTCAAGCTTCAGATACCTGCGGGAAAAGCGAATCCTGCTCCGCCTGTGGGACCGGCACTCGGTCCGCACGGAGTAAATATCATGGAGTTCTGCAAAGCGTTTAACGCTCAGACCCAGGCGCTGGGAGATACGATAATACCCGTGGTATTGACCGTTTATGCCGACAGATCTTTCACATTTATAACAAAAACGCCTCCGGCTTCAGAACTTCTGAAGAAGGCAGCGGGCATTATAAAGGGGTCGAGTTCTCCGAACAAGGAAAAGGTGGGAAAGGTTACGCGGGCACAGGTAACAGAAATAGCCCGGAAAAAGCTTCCCGATCTGAATGCCTTTTCTCTTGAACAGGCAGAGAATATCATAAAAGGTACTGCGAGAAGCATGGGCATAGAAATAACAGAAATAACTGAGTAAGAGGTAAACATGGGGAAAAAGTTAACAACAGTGAAAGAGAAGATCGAAATAGGTAAGGAGTATTCGCTTGAAGATGCGGTGAAGCTTGTAAAGGAGTCTTCTTTTGCCAAATTTGATGAAACGGTTGACCTGGCGATAAACCTTGGCGTAGATCCGAGAAAGTCCGAACAGATGGTGAGGGGTACCGTTGTCCTGCCCCATGGCATAGGCAAGAAGGTGAGGGTCCTTGTTTTCGCTAAGGGCGAAAAGGAAAAAGAAGCGCTGGAAGCAGGCGCAGACTTTGTCGGCGCAGAGGATTTTATCGATAAGATAAACAAGGGCTGGCTTGACTTTGACAAGTCAGTTGCGACGCCTGACGTGATGGGTCTTGTGAGCAAATTGGGCAAGATACTCGGTCCCCGTGGACTTATGCCGAACCCGAAACTTGGCACCGTGACCTTCGACATAGCAAAGACAGTGAAAGAGATAAAAGCGGGCAAGGTGGAATATAAAGCTGAAAAAGCAGGGATCGTTCATGTCCCCATCGGCAAAGCTTCATTCGGCGCAGAGAAACTCATTGAAAATGCCAGGACAGTCATCAATTCAATAATGAAGGCAAAACCGGCAACAAGTAAAGGCAAGTATCTTAAAAAGATATCAGTCTCCTCAACTTTGGGGCCAGGGATAGCTGTTGACATTGCGTCCCTGGGAAAGGGGGTATAAGCTGAACAGAACAGAAAAGGAACAGGTCATAAAGGACCTGAGAGACGACTTTCAGAGGGCAAAGGCGGTCATCTTTACTGATTACAGGGGTATGACTGTTGCGGAACTTTCAGAACTGAGACGCCTTCTTAGGGAGGGAAACTTCGAATATAGGGTAGTCAAGAATACCCTTGCCAAGATTGCTTCGGAAGGCACTTCTGTTTCTCTTGGCAAAGACTCTTTCAAGGGTCCTGTAGGAATAGCCATCAGCTATGACGATCCCGTCACGACGGTTAAGAAGGTACTTGAGTACTCGAAGAAGAACGATAAGCTCAAAGTCGGCGTTGGTCTTATTGAGGGTACACTGTGTGCAGCAGGTGAGTTAAAGGCCGTTGCTGCCTTACCGTCAAGGAATGTTTTACTTTCCATAGTTGCGGCGGGATTCAAGGCGCCTCTCAGTAAGCTGGCATTTGGACTCAATGCTACACTAAGCAAGTTCGTATACGTCTTGGAAGCAATAAAAAATAAGAAAGTTAATAGTTGAAAGTTAGAAGTGGAAGTTTCCATAACTCTTAACTCATAACTTTTAACTCTCAACTTAATAGAAAAGGAGGATTTTAAAATGGCTGTTACAAAAGATGAGGTTTTCGAGTTTATTGACAACATGACCATCCTCGATATGTCAAAGTTCATAAAAGAGTTCGAGGAGAGATACGGTGTAACTGCTGCGGCGCCGGTTGCAATTGCCGCTATGCCGGGAGCCGGCGGAGGCGCAGCTGCGCCTGAAGTCGAGGAAAAGACAAGTTTTGATGTTATTCTCTCCGCAGCCGGCGAAAAGAAGATCCAGGTCATCAAGGTAGTGAGAGAGCTCACCTCACTCGGACTCAAGGAAGCGAAAGACCTTGTTGACGGAGCACCAAAACCCGTAAAGACCGGCGTTTCGAAAGAGGAAGCGGACTCTATAAAGGCAAAGCTCGTAGAACAGGGCGCAACAGTAGAAATTAAATAAAAAGGAGATGTATGGCAAGGGTTCTCAGAAAAAGACAGAACTTCGGGAAGGTTCCCCCAATTCTGGAAATACCGAACCTCATAGAGATACAGAAGAGGTCCTATGAGAAGTTTTTACAGAGGGATATTCCGGTTGATAAAAGAGAAGAATCCGGATTACAGGCTGCATTCTCCAGTGTATTCCCTATACTGGACTACAATGAAACAGCTTCTATAGAGTTCTTAGGGTATGCCTTAGGGGAACCGAAGTTTGACATTAGAGATTGTTTACAGAAGGGGATTACCTACGCTGCTCCGCTGAAGATAAAGGTGAAACTTAACCTCTGGGAGCTGGAACTGAAAGGAAGCAAGAGGTTAAAGGAATCAAGGGAAGAAGACGTTTACATCGGTGAGATGCCATTGATGACCGACACAGGTACCTTCGTTATAAATGGTACTGAACGTGTCGTTGTCAGTCAGCTTCATCGCTCGCCGGGGGTATTTTTCAGCCATGACAAGGGAAAAACACATGTGAGCGGGAGACTTCTCTATTCTGCAAGGGTTATTCCTTCGCGGGGTTCATGGCTCGATTTTGAGTTTGATACGAAAGATATCCTCTACGTGAGGATCGACAGGAGGAGAAAGCTTCCTGCGACGATCGTCCTGAAAGCATTGGGTTATTCAAATGAGGATCTTCTCAAGATCTTTTATCCAATAGAAGCGATAACAGTAAGTGGAAGCAAGTTTACGCGTGCGGTAAGCGAAGTCCTCGCGGGCCTGAAGTCCGCCATCAATATTGTGGCGCCCGACAGCAAGGAACTTATAGTAAAAGAAGGAAGCAAGATTACACGGGGCGCGATCAGGAAGATGGAGGCATCGGGAATCAAGACAATCCCCATGACGAGGGAAGAACTCCTTGGGCGGATAACCCTCAAAGACATTATTGACCCTTCAACCGGAGAGGTAATTCTTGAGGGGAACGAGATCATTTCTGAAGATGCCCTCAACAGGATTCTTTCTCTCAAGATTGATTCGTTAAGCCTCCTTTTCATAGATAATGTCCACTACCTTTCTTCTCTGAGGGACACGCTCCTGACCGATAAGGTCAGCACGCAGGAAGAGGCGCTTATTGAGATATACAAGAAACTCAGACCTGGTGAGCCGCCTACGCTGTCGGCCGCAAGAGACCTTTTTAACGGTCTGTTTTTTGATCCGAAAAGGTACGACCTTTCGCCTGTTGGTCGTTTAAAACTGAATAAGAGGCTTAATATCAATATCCCTCTCGAAACACGGGTACTGACAGACAATGACATCGTTGAGATCGTCAGATACCTTTTCAATCTCAGAACGGGGAAAGGAGAAGTTGATGACATAGACCATCTCGGAAACAGGAGAGTCAGAAGGGTTGGAGAGCTCCTGGAAAACCAGTTCAGAATAGGTCTTGTCAGGATGGAAAGGACAATAAAAGAGAAGATGACCCTCACGGAACTCGAGACGGCCATGCCGCACGATTTGATCAATGCGAAACCTGTGATGGCCGCCCTGAAAGAGTTTTTTGGTTCGAGCCAGTTGAGCCAGTTCATGGACCAGACAAACCCATTGTCCGAGATTACGCACAAGAGAAGACTTTCCGCTCTCGGCCCGGGAGGTCTTACCCGGGAAAGGGCAGGTTTTGAGGTGAGAGACGTACATCCCACCCATTATGGAAGGATATGCCCGATAGAAACGCCGGAGGGACCGAACATCGGTCTCATAACCTCTCTCGCGTCTTATGCGAGGGTGAACGACTTCGGCTTTATCGAAGTCCCCTACAGGAAGGTTGTAAACGGCAAGGTTACAAAGAACATAGACTACCTGTCGGCGATAGACGGGGAAAATTACATTATCGCAGAGGCGACCTCACCGCTGGATGAAAAAGGAAATTTGGCCGGGGAAGCTGTTTCTGCAAGAGTTGGCGGAGACTTCAAGATGGTGTCTCCGCAGGAAGTAGAATATATGGACGTATCTCCCAAACAGATTGTCGGTGTCTCCGCTTCTCTCATACCGTTCCTGGAAAATGACGATGCAAACAGGGCGTTGATGGGTTCGAATATGCAGAGACAGGCCGTGCCGCTGCTGCAGCCGGAAGCCCCTATTGTGGGTACCGGCGTGGAGAATGTTGCGGCAAGAGACTCCGGCGCGCTCGTGCTTGCAAAAAGGGGAGGAGTTGTCGAAAGCGTTGACGCTTCGAGGATTGTTGTGAGGACTTCGGAAGACAGGGGGGGCGTTGACATATATAATCTCGTAAAATTCCAGAGATCAAACCAGGCCACATGCATCAACCAGAAATCTATGGTGACAATCGGTGACGTTGTTGCTGCGGGCGATATGCTTGCTGATGGGTCGTGTACCGATGGTGGAGAGCTCGCCCTGGGGAAAAACGTCCTCGTGGCTTTCATGCCGTGGGGCGGGTATAACTTTGAAGACGCAATCCTGATCAGCGAGAGACTTGTAAAAGAAGATGTGTATACATCCGTGCACATAGAAGAATTTGGAGTGGAGGCGAGAGAAACGAAGCTCGGTCCGGAGGAGATAACCCGCGATATCCCGAATGTGGGAGAAGAAGCCCTCAAGGACCTTGATGAAAGCGGAATAATCAGGATGGGTGCAGAAGTGAAGCCGGGTGACATTCTTGTAGGCAAAGTTACACCCAAAGGTGAAACGCAACTCACGCCGGAAGAAAAACTCCTGAGGGCGATCTTCGGGGAAAAAGCGGAAGAAGTCAAAGAGAGCTGCCTCTATGTGCCTCCCGGGATTGAGGGAACGGTCGTCGACGTGAGAATATTCTCCAGAAAAGGCACCGAAAAAGACGAAAGAGCAAAAAGCATAGAGGAAGAAGACATTCAGAGACTGCAGCGGGACCTCGAAGAAGAGGTGAGAATAACCAAGGACGAGAAGTTCAGGAAGCTGAGGGAACTCCTTGCGGGACACGCTGTTTCTGAGGATGTTAAAGATTCCAGGACGAAAGAAGTAATATGTCCGAAAGGGAAGAAGCTTTCCGAAAAGCATCTCGAAAGAGTAAAAGATGAGCACCTTATACGTATCAAGGTCGAGGACAGCGTACGCGAAAAGATAGAATCTGTCAACAATGAAGTGAACCAGTATCTCCGCTATCTTGAATCAAGATATGACGAAATGATCGCCCGGTTGAAAAAAGGAGATGAACTGCCGCCGGGAGTCAATAAGGTCGTCAAGGCGTATATCGCCATGAAGCGAAAACTCCAGATAGGCGACAAAATGGCGGGCCGTCATGGCAACAAGGGCGTAGTCGCAATGGTCCTTCCTGAAGAGGATATGCCGTATCTTCCTGACGGCGCAGCCGTGGATATCGTCCTTAATCCGCTCGGAGTCCCGTCCAGGATGAACGTGGGCCAGGTGCTCGAAACACATCTGGGATGGGCTGCAAGGGCCCTCGGACTTTTTGTTGCAACTCCGGTGTTTGAAGGTGCAAAAGAGTCCGAGATAAAGGACCTCCTGAAAAAGGCGAAGCTTCCGACCACCGGCCAGATAACACTTTTTGACGGAAAAACAGGCGAGGCGTTTGACAAGCCGGTAACGGTCGGGCACATGTATATGATGAAACTCCATCATCTGGTTGATGACAAGATACACGCCCGCTCTATCGGTCCTTATTCGCTTGTCACACAGCAGCCCCTCGGAGGTAAGGCTCAGTTCGGCGGCCAGAGACTCGGCGAAATGGAGGTTTGGGCACTCGAGGCTTACGGAGCTGCTTATACTCTTCAGGAGTTTCTGACCGTGAAGAGTGACGATGTCTCCGGCAGAGCCCGCATGTACGAAGCAATTGTGAAAGGTGATGCAACCCTTGAACCGGGGGTTCCGGAATCCTTCCATGTATTAATTAAAGAGCTCCAGAGTCTTGGACTTGATGTTGAACTTCTGGAGAAAAAGGGTAAGGGGGAGTAGCTTGACAGAAGACATCTATGCAATTTTTCAGAGGCCAAAGGATCCTACGGATTTTGAGGCCGTGAGGATAAGGCTTGCCTCACCCGAAAAGATCAGAGAGTGGTCTTACGGTGAAGTGAAAAAGCCTGAAACGATAAATTACCGCACTTTCAAACCCGAGAGAGACGGCCTTTTTTGTGCCAAGATTTTTGGGCCGATAAAGGATTGGGAATGCATATGCGGGAAGTACAAGCGCATGAAGCACAGGGGTGTCGTATGCGATAAATGCGGTGTCGAGGTAATACAGTCCAAAGTGAGGCGTGAGCGGCTTGGACATATTGAGCTTGCTACCCCTGTTGCGCACATATGGTTTTTGAAGGGACTGCCGAGCAGGATCGGCACGCTGCTCGACATGACGATGAGGCAACTCGAGAAAGTCCTTTATTTCGAAAGTTATGTGATCATCGACCCGGGCGATACCCCCCTGAAGGACAAAGAGATCTTAAATGAAGATGAATACAAGAAGAAGACGGCGGAGTATAGCCAGAGATTTAAGGCGGGTATGGGCGCCGAGGCAATAAGGGAGCTCCTGCGGAGAGTTGAGCTGGAGGCGCTCTATGCGGAATTGAAGGCAAAGATCAGTGAAGCTGCTTCAATAGGCGTAAAGAAGAAACTCACAAAGAGACTGAAGGTCGTTGATGCATTCAGGAAGTCCGGTAACAAACCTGACTGGATGATTATGGACGTAATACCGGTTTTACCGCCTGACCTGAGACCCCTGGTGCCCTTAGAGGGCGGGCGGTTCGCAACTTCCGACCTGAACGACCTTTACAGAAGAGTTATAAACAGGAACAACAGACTCAAGAGACTCATGGAGCTCAAAGCTCCCAGCGTCATAATAAAGAACGAAAAGAGGATGCTTCAGGAGGCTGTTGACGCCCTTTTTGATAACGGCAGAAGGAGCAGGGTCTTAAAAACTACAACGAAGAGACCTCTTAAGTCCCTGAGCGATATGATAAAGGGTAAGCAGGGCAGGTTCAGGCAGAACCTCCTGGGAAAACGCGTTGACTATTCAGGGAGGTCTGTTATCGTGGTCGGTCCCGAGCTCAAGCTTCATCAATGCGGCCTCCCCAAGAGAATGGCTCTGGAACTATTCAAGCCTTTCATCTTCAATAAGCTCGAAGAGAGGGGTTATGCAACAACGATAAAGGCGGCAAAAAAACTTGTCGAAAAAGAGAGCCCGGAAGTATGGGACGCCCTGGAAGAGGTGATAGGAGAGCACCCTGTCCTTCTGAACCGCGCACCGACATTACACAGACTCGGGATCCAGGCATTTGATCCTATCCTGGTCGAGGGAAAAGCCATTAAGTTGCACCCTCTCGTCTGTACCGCTTTTAATGCGGACTTTGACGGCGACCAGATGGCTGTCCATGTCCCTCTGTCGATAGAGGCCCAGATCGAGGCGAGAGTGCTCATGATGTCTGTTAATAACATCATGTCTCCCGCGAACGGAAAACCGATCGTCGTTCCGACCCAGGATATGGTCCTCGGGATCTATTACCTCATGAAAGAACGAAAAGGCGCGAAAGGTGAAGGGAAACTATTTGCCGACTGTGAGGATGTAAGGGTTGCCTATGACGGGGGTATTCTCGATGAACATGCGAAAATCAAAGTGAGAATGGACGGCATGTTTGTTGAGTCTACTACGGGAAGAATTCTCTTCAGTGAGATATTGCCCAAGGGTATCCCCTTTTCGATGATCAACAAGGATATGACGAAGAAGGAACTCGGCAAATTGATCGAACACATATACAAGAGATCGGGTAAGCGCGACGCCGTCGTCTTCCTGGACAATCTCGAAACGCTCGGTTTTAAATATGCCACAAAATCCGGAGTTTCGATCTCCATGTCTGATATGCATATCCCTACGACGAAAGCCGGGCTTATCAGAAACGCCGAGCAGGAAGTCATTGAAGTTCAGAAGCAGTATGCTGACGGACTTATAACCCATGGTGAGCGCTATAACAAGGTAATCGATATATGGGCGAACGTGACCGAGAAGATTGCAGACGAGATGATGAAGGAACTCGGGGCGGAAGACGAAAAGACTTTTTCCGAAGAGGAGATGAAGGAGAGGAGATCTTTCAACAGTATTTTCATGATGGCTGATTCAGGTGCAAGGGGAAGCACCGCCCAGATACGTCAGCTTGCCGGCATGAGAGGGTTGATGGCCAAACCTTCCGGTGAGATCATAGAGACGCCGATCACCGCAAACTTCAGGGAAGGGCTGACGCCGCTCCAATATTTTATTTCGACTCATGGCGCAAGGAAAGGACTTGCCGATACAGCCTTAAAGACCGCCAACTCGGGATATCTGACGAGAAGACTGGTCGATGTTGCCCAGGACGTCATAATAGCCGAGGATGATTGCGGCACAACAGACGGCATAACCGTAACATCCCTGGTCGAAGGCGGAGAGATAATTCAACCCCTGGAAGAGCGCCTTCTCGGCAGAACCGCGGTTGAGGACGTTAAGGCCCCTATAACCAAGGAAATCATTGTGAAGCGGAATCAGGAAATAGATGAGGAAATAACGCAGAAGATTATCGAAGAGGGTATCGACAGGGTCAAGATCCGGTCCGTGCTCACATGTGAGTCAAAATTTGGAGTTTGTACAAGGTGTTATGGAAGGGACCTTGGAAGGAGTGAAGCGGTTGAAAAAGGTGAATCAGTCGGGATAATCGCTGCACAGTCGATTGGAGAGCCCGGCACCCAGCTTACGATGAGAACCTTCCACATCGGCGGCGCCGCCTCCAAGGTTGTGGAACAGACGATACTCGGGGCGAAAAATTCCGGTACAATAAAATTCATAAATATAAGCACCGTCAAGAACCGCGAAGGCCTTCTGGTTGTCATGAACAGGAACGGGAGCATAGCAGTTGTCGACGCAAAGGGAAGAGAAAAAGAAAAGTATTCGGTCGTCTACGGCGCCAAACTCATGGTCAATAACGGTCAAAAGGTTGAGATAGGTCAAAAGCTGGTCGAATGGGACCCTTACTCCACGCCTATACTTACGGAACTTGGCGGCAAGATAGCGCATGGCGACATGATCGAAGGGGTAACGGTAAAGGAAGAAGTTGACGAGGTGACAGGCCTTTCTCATAAAGTCATCATCGACTATCCTGCCAACATGAGACCGAGGATCTCGATCAAGGACGAACACGGCAGGGTGACACTCAAGATCCCGGGGACAACCGTCCTGGCAAGATATCTCCTGCCGTCCGGTGCTCATATCCTTGTCGACAGGGGCGATATCGTTTATCCGGGAGACATACTTGCCAAGATACCGAGGGAGACGACAAAGACAAAAGATATTACCGGCGGCCTGCCGAGGGTTGCAGAGCTTTTTGAGGCGAGACGTCCGAAGGAACAGGCAATAGTCACGGAAATAGACGGTATGGTCGAGTTCAGAGGCGCACATAAAGGCATGCGCGTTGTTGTCGTAAAGGGAGGAGATGAGACCAGGGAGTATCTTATTCCGAAAGGAAAGCATGTGGGTGTTCATGAAGGCGATTGGGTAAGGGCGGGAGAGCCCCTTATGGACGGGGCGGTAAATCCCCACAATATCCTTGATATTCTCGGCCCCCAGGAACTCCAGAGATATCTTGTTGACGAGGTCCAGAAGGTTTACAGGCTGCAGGGTGTCACAATAAACGACAAGCACATAGAAGTTATCGTAAGGCAGATGATGAAGAAAGTCAGGGTGGAAGACCCCGGCGATACGAATTTCCTGATAAGCGAGCAGGTAGACAGAAAAATCTTTCAGGAAGAAAACGCAAAAATCAAGGCACAGGGCGGCAGGCCCGCACAGGGCAAACCCCTTTTGCTCGGCATAACGAAGGCCTCTTTAACAACAGACAGTTTTGTATCCGCTGCATCATTCCAGGAAACGACAAGGGTCCTCACAGAGGCCGCGATCAGCGGCGCAGTGGACGAGCTGAGGGGGCTTAAAGAAAATGTCATCATGGGAAGGATAATTCCGGCAGGCACCGGGATGCCCAGATACAGGAACACCTTTGTGAAAAGGGAATTTGAGCCTTCGCTTCCTGAACCGGCAACCACAGAGTAATTCTTAAGGCGTGAGACGTGAGGAGAAAAAAAACACCTTTACGTCTCACGCCGCACACAACCCGAGGTTCATCGCCGATGCGATGCTCGGCAGACTCGCCAGATGGCTCAGGTTTTTAGGTTTCGACACTCTCTATTATCGTGATATAAGCGACAGCCGGCTGATCAGGATCGCAATAGAACAGAACAGGTTGATCCTCACAAGGGACACCCGCCTCGTAAAAATAAAGGCCGTCAGGGATTATCTCCTGATAGATGCAAATGACTCTTACAGCCAGCTCATCGAAGTAATAGATTCCCTGGACCTGAAAGAGTCCGGCCTCCCCGGCAGGTGCGTTGAATGCAACGGCCAACTCACTGTGGTCGCTGATAAGACGGAGGTGAAAGATTCAGTACCCGAATTCGTATCCCTTAATTTCGATACCTTCCTCAGATGTGACAATTGTGGTAAGATTTACTGGGAAGGGACTCATCCCCGAAAATTCAGAGAGAAACTCGGGAGCATCATAAAACAAGTTTAGCAGGAGATTCGGCAGACAATGGAATTACCAGGAGTTATCCTGGACATATCGTCAATCTCTCCACTCAGGAAACCCGATCATAATACCGTTTACGATATGCTCATTTTGGGAGGCGGACCTGCTGCTATGAGCGCGGTTGTTTATGCGGCGAGAAAGATGATCAACCTTGCCGTGATCACTCTGGATTTCGGCGGCCAGATGAACGAGACGGCCGAAGTCGAAAACTATCTGGGCTTCCCGAGCATAAGAGCAGGCGATCTCGTCGCCAAATTCAAGGAACATACGAGAAGCTTCGATATCCCCGTAAGCATGGATATTTCCATTGCGGAAGTTAAGAGGAAAGAGGATACCTTTGAAATTCTCCTGGAAGACGGGACATCCTTTTTCGGACACACGGTCATCTTTGCGACCGGCAAGCGTCATCGTCCCCTTACCGTTCCCGGTGAGAAGGAACTGGTTGGAAAAGGCGTCGCTTACTGCGCAACCTGTGATGCCCCCCTCTACAAAGATAAGAAAGTCGTGATTGTGGGAGGAGGCAACTCCGCCTTCACCACGGCCCTTGACCTTTTGAGGCTCAACGCCGAGGCCGTTGTTGTAAACTTTCTCAGCGGGTGGCAGGCGGATGAGGCCCTTCAGCAGAGGGTCAGGAAGTTCGCGAAAGTCCGGTTTCTGGATTATCATGAAATCGTTCGTGTCGAGGGAAAGGACAGGCTTGAGGCGGTGGCAATCCGGGACCGCAGGGCAGGGGAAGAAAAGAGGATAGAACGCGAATGGGCTCTTTGTGGAAATCGGTCTTCTGCCGAACTCGGATCCTGTGAAGAAACTGGTCGGATTGAATGAGCGTGACGAAGTCGTTGTGGACTGTTATTGCCGTACGGACGTTCCGGGCCTCTTTGGCGCAGGAGACGTAACCGATGTCCCGCACAAGCAGATAATTATTTCTGCCGGGGAAGGGGCAAAGGCGGCCCTGTCCGCCTACGATTATCTTATCGAGAAGTCACAAATATAGAGAGGAAAGCCATGGGGGTACTTGCAGAAAAAGACAGGGAAAAATTAATGAAGCTGTTCGAGTCCCTGCTTCAGGATGTGAAGGTTGTCGTGTTTACGCAGGAATTCGAATGCGGTTTTTGCCAGACTACGAGGCAAATCCTTGAAGAAGTCTCCGCGCTTTCACAGAAGATTTCTCTTGAAGTCTATGACTTCGTAAAGGATGACGCCCTTGTGAAGAAATATGGAGTGAGCGGAATCCCGGCTACCATCCTTATCGGAGACAGGGATTATGGTATCCGTTTTTATGGGACGCCTGCAGGGTATGAATTCACGACTTTGATCCAGGACATCATTATGATCAGCCGTCGTGACCCGGGGCTGTCAAAAGAGGTACTGGATGAACTGTCAAAGGTTGACCAGCCGGTACATATACAGGTGATGATTTCGCCGACATGCCCCTATTGTGCCGCTGCGGTAGGCGCCGTGCATCGCTTTGCCATGGCAAACGATAATATCACAGGTGATATGGTGGAACTGGCTGAATTTCCCCATCTGGCGGTAAAATATAATGTTCAGGGAGTGCCAAAGATCATCATCAATGAAAAGGAAAGTGTCACCGGCGCATTGCCGGACATGGATTTGGCCAAAGAAGTGCTCAAGGCTCTCGGTAAATAGGACTTTTCATCCTGCAAAACCGGCGCGCGGTTGACTTCCAGGCCGTCAATAGGTAAAATAAAGAAATAAAAAAACATAAATTGTAAGGGAGTAAGCAATGCCAATCTATGAATATACATGCACCAGGTGCAACGAGATTTTTGCCCGCCTTCAATGGCCCGGCGCGGAGGAAGAAGAAATCCTCTGTCCTCAATGCGGCTCCAGTGAAGTGAAGAAGAACTTTTCGACCTTCAATTGTTCCAACCCTGCTGACCCGGGAGGTTCATCCGTCGGACCGTCTTCCGGATTCAGTGGCGGCGGCTGACGGCCTTCGTTCTGCTAAACCTTGCGTTTGGCCGGCTGAGATAAAGAGACTACCAAAAGGAAACCAGGGATGAAACGTAATGCGATATGGGAATACACGAAGGCGATAGTCACGGCGTTCATTTTCGCATTCGTAATCAGATCCACGATTGTCCAGGCCTATAAGATTCCCTCGGGCTCAATGATACCGACGCTGCTTGTAGGAGACCACCTCCTTGCAAACAAATTTATTTATGGCGAAAGAATACCGTTCACGGATGAAAAGATCCTTGTCTTCGAAAAACCCAAAAGAGGAGACATTATCATCTTCCGCTACCCCAGAGACCCGAGCAAGGATTTCATAAAGAGAGTCATCGCGGTCGCAGGAGATGTAGTCGAGGAAAGGAACAAGCAGTTATTCGTCAACGGAAAACCTCTGGTCGAGCCGTACGTCCAGTATACCGACAATTCATTTCTGATTAACAGAGACAACTTCGGTCCGTATGTCGTCCCGGATAACAAAGTTTTTGTCATGGGAGATAACAGGGACCGCAGCTATGACAGCAGATACTGGGGGTATGTAGACCTGAAAGACATAGAGGGTAAGGCTTTTATCATCTATTGGTCGTGGAGCGATCTGAAGGATCTTCCCAGATTTCAGAGGATAGGACATCTCATAAGTTGATTCAATAACGTCCTGTTTCACACTCGCCTTTCGGGACCCCATGCGGGACTCCATGGGGTCAGGCTTGCGGATATGCATTTAGCCTGGTTTCTCTCGGTAACTCTCCCGTAAAACATTGAGCCCGAGGTGTTTATTATCAGCTGTTATGTGATAGCGCCACATAACAGCTGTACAGCGCAAATCCAATATTTCACCTTGCGACGGGCGAAACGACGATTCCGGTATAATAACTGTACAGGAAATAAGACATGCGACCATACGGTAATAAAGCGAATGCCTCCCGGTATATTACCCCTGAGGGCCGAGCGCATTTAAGCGAGGAACTCTCATATCTCTGGAAGGTGAAGCGCCCTCAGGTCACACAGGCAGTTGCCGAGGCCGCGGCTATGGGGGACCGTTCGGAGAACGCGGAGTATATTTACGGTAAGAAGCAGTTAAGGCAGATCGATTCCCGTATTCGGTTTCTCACAAAGAGGTTGAACGAATTGATTGTCGTGGACAGGCCGCCTGGTGATACTACGAAAATATTTTTCGGCGCCTGGGTAGAGCTTGAAGATTCCGCCGGGAATCTGTTCCGGTATCGCATCGTCGGTCCGGACGAATTCGATCCCAAAAGGGGGTTTATCAGCATTGATTCTCCAATGGCAAAGGCGTTGTTGCGCAGGACCGAGGGTGAAGAAGTTTTGGTGAGCAGACCACACGGTACAGACGCCTTTGTGGTGACATCAGTGGGCTATGAAGTGCAAGAATCTGGAAGGCGCACCGAATGAACTTCGTTACTTCCGGCTTCGTAACCTCCGAACTTGAATGGCGGCAGGGCAAACCATGAATGGAACGAGACGGTGTGATATAAGGCCGGGTCTTCGTGTTTCGATTGTATTGAAGAAGGACCAGCGCACCGGGAAACTTACTGAGGGGATTGTGAAAGACATTTTGACCAAGTCACCGGCCCATCCGCATGGAATCAAAGTTCGCCTTGAAGACGGCGAGGTGGGCCGCGTAAAGAAGATTTTTTGATGACAATTTGATTCATCATGAGCTGCGGGCGCCGGAGCCCGTACCCAGATATGCCGTTCTGACAATGGGGTTGTCTACCAATTCCCGGCCTGTCCCCGCCAAGATTATGCTGCCTGCCTCAAGCACATATCCCCGCGATGCAAGCTGAAGTGCCATATTGGCGTTCTGCTCCACGAGAAGTATGGTCATGCCTTCTCTGCTTATCTCACCGAGCATCTGAAATATCTCCTGCGCCAACTTGGGAGAGAGGCCCATCGAGGGCTCGTCCAAAAGCATCATCTGTGTCCGGCTCATCAGCGCCCGTGCAACGGCCAGCATCTGCTGCTCACCCCCTGAGAGAGTCCCTCCCGGCTGTTTCAGACGCTCTTTCAGGCGGGGGAACAGGTTGAAAACGTATTCGAACCTTTTCGCGGTCTCATCCTTGTCCTTGCTCTGCCACGTGGCGAGTCTGAGATTTTCAAGGACCGTGAGGTTTCCGAATATGCCGCGGCCCTCCGGTACATGGGCTATGCCGAGGGAGACGATCTTATGAGCGTGCACGTTGGCCAAATTCCGACCGTGGTAGGTAATAGTTCCCGTGAAAGGCGCCATCCCCGATATCGCTCTGAGTATCGATGTCTTGCCCGAGCCGTTTGCACCGATTAAGGCAACAAGTTCCCCTTCCCGCACGGTGAATGAAATTTCTCTCACCGCTTTGATGTTCCCGTACGATACCGAAAGGTTCTTCACTTCCAGGAGATTCTCTCTTGCGTTCATAACGGTTTCTTTTGCCCGAGATAGGCTTCCAGAACCAACGGGTGGTGCTGTATTTCATCGGGCGCCCCCTGGGCTATGGTGACCCCGAAATCCAGCACCAGCAACCGCTGACACAGGTTCATCACCAGACGCATCTGATGTTCTATCAGCAGAACCGCGAGATGAAATTCCTCCCGTATCCAGCGGATAAAATCCATAAGTTCATCGATCTCCCTGGGGTTCATTCCGGCTGCCGGTTCATCGAGCAGCAGCAGTTTCGGCCCTGTGGCGAGGGCCCTCACGATCTCGAGCCTGCGCTTCATCCCATACGGCAGGTTCCTTGACAGTTCCAAGGCCAGATTGTCCATTTTGAAGTAGGACAACAAGTCCATAGAGTGATCGATTATCCGCTGCTCCTCTTTCTTGTGACGGCCGATATGGAATATCGCTTCGAGAGGCGTATAGTTTGCTCTGCCGTAATGGGCGACGCGTATATTGTCAAGCACCGAAAGCTCATTAAAAAGCCTTATGTTCTGGAATGTCCGCGCGATGCCTGTACCGGTGATCCCGTGTGCGGTCTTTCCGGTGATCTCCGTGCCGTCAAACAGGATGCTTCCGCTTGCTGCCCGGTACACCCCGGTTATGATATTGAAAACCGTGGTCTTGCCCGCTCCGTTCGGTCCGATAATGCCGACGAGTTCATGGGGCGCTATCTCGATGCTGAAGTCGGACACAGCACATAGTCCTCCGAAAAAGTGTGTCACATTGCTTGCCTTAAGGAGTGTCATCGTCCGCGCTCTCGTTGCCAGTGCCTGATATTCAAAGGACGTTCGCTCCACGGAATTATCCACGGAAGCTCCCGCATGCCCATAATGCCCTTTGGCCGGAAAAGCATTACGAATATCAGGAGCAGCGGCATCAGGACCATGCGCCACACTTCAAGGGGCCTCAAAATCTCAAGGAGAAGTGTATAGACGGTCGCGCCGAGAATAGAACCGGCGATCGAGCCGATTCCTCCGAGATAGACCATAATCAGGATATCCGTTGATTTCAGGATATCGAACATACGGGGGTTGATATACTGGAGGAGATGGGCGAAGAGTCCTCCCGCGATCCCTGCAAAAAAAGAGGAGATGGTAAAGGCGAGTACCTTCACCTCACGGGTGTTCACACCCATGAGCGCGCCGGCGGTCTCGTCCTCCCGGATCGAGAGCATCCCTCTCCCATAGTTCGAATAGATGAAATTTCTTATTATCCACACGGTGAGGAAAGTCCAGAAGAAGACCCACGGGAGTGTAGTGAGCCGTTCCATGCCGAGAAACCCTCTCGCACCGCCGACCGCATCGATGTTTTCGAGCGCGGATTTCACGATCATGTTGAACGCGAGGGTGACGATGGCGAGGTAATCGCCCCGTATCCGGAATGAAGGGATAGAGACGATCATGCCGCACAGTGCGGCGCTCAACCCTCCGGCGATCAATGCCGAGGGGAACAACAAGATTGACGGCACAACGGAAAAGGCCTTTACCGTGATGAGCGAGGCGACATAGGCGCCGATCGACATGAATCCCGCGTGCCCCACCGAAAACTCGCCCATGTAGCCGTTCACCAGGTTCAGGCTGAGCGCGAGTATGATGTTGATCCCGATGTACATAAGGATGAGCTGGAGATATTGGTCGAGCAAAGTGTACCGGGTTATGGAAAAGGACAGGAAGAGCCCGCCGATCAGGAGAAGCGCCGCCACATAGCCTCTTTTCCGAAAGGGGTTCCCCGGTTCCGCGGTGCGGTCTCCGTCTGAGATCTGCCGGTTCACTTCATCACACCTTCTGAACTCCTCGGTTTCCCCAGTATCCCGTGAGGCCTCCACAATCAACAGGCAGAGCAGCAGGCCAAAAGCGATAAGGTCGCGATACGTAGAGGGCAGGTATGCAGCGACGAGGATTTCCACCGAACCCAGGATATATGCCCCGATCATCGCGCCCCGGATATTCCCTATGCCGCCGATGACCGCGGATATGAATGCTTTCCAGCCCACGATGATGCCCATGTAGGGATCGATCACGGGATAGGCCATCCCGTACATTACGCCCGCTGCGCCGCCCAGACCACTGCCGATCGCAAAGGTCACCGAAATAACGGTATTTATCGGGACACCCATGAGGGGCACGATATCCTTGTCCCAGGAGATTGCGCGCATCGCCATGCCGACCTTTGTCCGCTGCACGACGTAATCCAGCACAGCCATAAGGACAATCGATAGACAGATAATGATAATCTGGAGCGACGAAACCGTGACCCCGCCGATCGTCCAGTTTGTGTTTGTCATGATCGGAGGGATGTGTTTTGGATATGGACTGAGCGCGAGTACAAAATTCTCGAGGAATATCCCCACTCCCAGCGCGGTGATGATCGCAGAGACGCGCGGCGCGTGGCGCAGCGGTTTGTAGGCGACCCTTTCCACGAGCACGCCCAGGAGCGCGACCCCTGCCATCGAAAGGAGGAGTGCAGGGACAAACGGGAGACCGAGAAAAGCGGCCGCGACAAAACAGAGAAACGCCCCGACCATAAAGAAATCGCCGTGGGCAAAGTTGATCATCGTGAGGATGCCGTAGACCATGGTGTACCCGAGGGCGATGAGCGCATAGATGCTGCCCAATTGAAGGGCGTTCAGCGCCTGCTGCAGTACGTAAATCAAACCCCGCCCTCGGTTACAGATTTAAAACAGAATCGCGAGGAAGGCCTCACGGATTGACATCTGCGAACCATGAGAATTTCCCGTTCTTGATCTGCATGATCACGCCGCCCTTAATGGGGTCTCTTGATCCGGGCAGAAAACGCATCTCTCCTGTTATTCCCCTATATTCTGTTATTTTCGCAAGGGAATCGCGCACCGCCTGGCGGTCGAGCGTGCCGGAGTTTACGATGGCCTGCCGGAGAAGGCCGAAGGCGTCGTACGTTAAGGCGGCTACGTCATCAGGGATCTTTCCGTATTTTGCCGTATACGTCTCGATGAATTTTCTTGTGGCGGGATTTTTTGTATCGGGCGAATAGTGGTTACAGAAATAGAACCCCTCGCACTCGCCTCCGCACATCTTTATAAGTTCCTCGTTACTCCAGGCGTCGCTTCCCAGAAAGGGGACATTGACCCCCAGGCGATGGGCCTGCTGGACCTGCAGCGGGACATCGGTATAATAGCTCGGGAGAAAGACGATCTGGGGTGATGCATTCTTGATCTTCGTGAGCTGGGCGGAAAAATCCTTATCTCCCGTGGTGTAGGTCTCGTAGGCCACCACGGCACCGCCGTTTTTCTCGAAGCTGTTCTTGAAGAGTTCCGACTGGCTCTTGAGGACCTCTGAGGCCACGTCAAAGAGTATCGCGGCCCGCTTGACCCCGAGGTTCCGCGCGGCAAACTTCCCCAGAATATAGCCCTCGAAGACGTCGGTAAAGCATGCCCTGAACACATAATTTTTTGGTTCCCCCGTCCTGGAGTCCTGCGTGGTTTTGGGATTGGTAGACCACGGGGTAATCAACACGGTCTTCGAAGTCTCCGCGATCTCGGACGCAGGGATCGCATTGCTGCTGGCGTTTGGACCTATAATCGCGATCACGTCATTCTGCGTAATCAATTTCTGGGCTGCTGCTGCGGCCTGGTCCGGCTTGGCTGCACTGTCCTGTATGAAGAGTTCGACCTTGTAATTTTTCCCGGAGACAGTGATCCCGCCTGCATCGTTTATCTCTTTTGCCGCGAGTTCGGCGGCATTCTTGCATGATGCGCCGACCGCTGGAATATCGCCTGTCAACTCCGCAATCAGGCCTACCTTAACCGTTGAATCACTGCTTTTCTGACACCCGAACCCAGCTGAAATCAGAAGACAGAGAAAGAAGATGAGTGCACCTTTTTTCATTTGTTCCCCCCTTGATGGTCCATATGGTCTTTTCTATTATAAACGGATGGTCACTGCCCAGCACAAGCCCTTGTTTTTTCCGCAGTCTGTTGTCACCACTCAAAAGAGCAGAAGATGCAGTTAAACAATTCTTCTGTAAGCCATCACTTTTCGTCCTTCGCAAGTTTTGCGGCAATTGCAGGGTATGCTGTATGGCTCTATGAAAGTCAAGCCACCTATTTTACAATCTGCGGATACGGATTACTTGCTCTCCTGTGCGGACAAAATAAAGCTGACAAGTTCTTCAATCCGCTTTGCAAGCTTGTCTGGATCGGGATCGGTGGATTTATTCAGATAGACGGCAGGGGCAAGTTCTTCTAACATCCTTTTGAGGTCTTCATCTGCTTTCATTCCCGAGAAAAAAACAATTGGAACATTGCTGACATCTTTTTGAGCTTCGAGAGTTCTCAGCGTCATGGCAGCTTTCATGCCATCCATCACCGGCATGTTCAAATCTATTATTGCGACATCAACACTTTTTTTCTCAGACAGAAGTCTTGCATAAGCTGACACGAGTTCAGCTCCGTTTTCAAAAGACTCGATATGCCCCGAATAATTTCTCTCCTGCAGAATTTCTTTAATCATCTTTCTTGTATACTTTGAATCGTCTGCTATCAGAGCATGTCCTTTTTCGATATTTCTTCCGAGAGGCCTGGCCTTCCGGATATCAAGTACAAATCCGCAGTAGATACACCTTTCTTCTCTCTTGCCCTGCCTTTCGATAACGCCGAATGGAACCTGCTCATCGCAACATAGACAATATTTTGTCTTTTCCATATTGCCCCGTTATTTCCTCATTATAGACTCAGATTATCTTTATTGCAAAGCTTCTATTCATCGCCCGCTCGGATCCGGAATCCGGAACAGGCTCGGGAGTAATTATGGCTCCGGATGGCTATATACTACCACTGAAGAGAGAGTACAGTAGGTCCGCAAACACATGCGATTCCGCTACTCGCACCAGTAACAAGAGCAGTCTTGCCGATTAAGTGATCCGTTATAGTGAGCGAGTTCTTTATCATAGAGTCAACCTCTTGATTTCGAATTGTGTCTTTTCGGTGCGAATACGGATGGACAACATTGACGCATGCAATTCAACGCTCGGTGATCTGTAATCCGGCACTACCGCTTTGTTTTCGGCTGCCAGAGTCCAAAGGCCGCGCCGGTCGGATCTATAATCACACTGAACCACCCCATGTCCGTAACCTCCGTGACATTCCTGGCAATAGCAGCCCCAAGCGACTTCGCTTTTTTCGTTGACGCGGCCACATCGTCAACCATAATGTACGGCAGCCAGTTATCGGGATCGCCGGGCATAGGGTTCTTCATCATCCCTCCACCCGTTCCTTCCCCGACGTTGATTATTGTGTAGTCCATTGCCGGGAATTCTTCCAGTTTCCAGTCGAACATGCTCGTATAGAACTTTTTCGACTTGTCAACGTCTTTCGTGTGCAACTCGATGTGAACAAATGGATTTGCCATGAGACACCTCCTCAAGATATTATTATCAAGTTTATCAGATACATGGAGGATGTCAAAGCTGTCTGTTCAGGAAGTCAGATATGGCCATTGCCCGGACATTTGGCCTGACTTCAGGCAAGGGCTGAACTATAATAGTCTATAGACAAATTCA
>CAVSHJ010000013.1:0-30740 GCA_963727725.1 Thermodesulfovibrionales bacterium | reverse complement strand
AGATCATGCTTGCTGCAGGGGTAGACTGGACAGTGCCCGGAAAAGATACCTGGGACAGCAGCAGCATGTCCATGTTTGTCCGTGACTTTGTGACAATGCAGAGGATTGTGCGGGGACTTTACGAGAATGCAGCCCGACTGCGAATTAAAACAATGATGTTGACTGAGTGAGGGCATCCACGTTTTGCCACAAGTTATGTGGCGCCGCCGATGCTGGGATACAAAGAACTGCCGTTTGAAGTGATGCAGACCGGTGAATTTTACTATGAGCTTCTCAAGAGTGGAAGGATAAAGATAGATCAAGCAAAAAGATTAAAGAGCCTGTCACTCTCCAGGACCCCTGTAACATTATACGGAGGGCAGGGGCAGCGGAGAAATTCAGATACTTCGTCAATGCAACATGTGAGGATTTCAGAGAGATGACGCCGAACCGGGAGCATAATTATTGCTGTAATGCAGGCGGCGGGCTGGCCGCGCTGTCCAATTGGGCCGCCCACAAGGCCAGAGGAAACAGAGTTAAGGCTGAACAGATTAAGGCAACAGGTGCAAAGATCTGTAATCACCCCATGCCATAACTGTAGCACCGGTATAAAAGACGTAATCAAATATTGGAATCTCGGGGTAAAGAACATGTTTTTTGATGAAATATTGCTTGCGACGATGGAAATTCCTGAGCATTTAAAAGTATGACAATAACCCAGGAAGGGATACCGTTATGACTAAAAAGTTATTGTTCTTCGTATTATGTGCATGTTTTCTGTTCTTAATTGTCAGCGGATTGCGCGGAGTCTATTCTGTAGAGAGTCCTGCAAAGGAAAAAAAAGCTGTTGAAAGCAAGCCTGCCGGACCTGCCCCTAAAACAGATAATAAGATAGCGATCGCTCATACCGAAATCTTCGGTCCCCTGGAGCGGCCACAGGTAATTTTTGACCATCAGAAGCATGTCGAGGCGCTGAAAAAGGAAGAGGGCAAGAAAGAGACGGAAACATGTACGACATGCCATCCTGTTCGGACAAGGAAAAGGACCTTATCCTGTTTAATTTTCCCAAGAAAGTAAAGGGCAAAGGTAAAGACTCGGTGATGCTCGCCTACCATGACGAATGTATTACCTGTCATAAAGAGAAGAGAATGGAAAAGAAGAAGGCAGGTCCCGTCATCTGTGCGGATTGTCATCTCGAGAAACTCCGAAATGCAAAGCCCGATCATCCGGTATTTGAATTTGATTATCAGCTTCATGATATTCATGACAAAAAACTGAAAGAAAGAAATATTAAAGAGACATGTCAGCGTTGTCATCATATCTTTAATGAAGAATTAGTCTACGAAAGAGGAAAAGAGTGGTCGTGCTATTACTGCCACGATATCACGAAGAAGACAGGTCCTGTGTTGGCTGCTGCGACGCGGATTACCAGGAAGAAAGATTTCAACATAAGCAGAGTTTCCCACATAAGATGCCTGAACTGTCACCTCTATCTTACCCGGACAGAGAAACCGGATCCTACAGGTAAGAAAAAGGAAGGCCCTATTGTGTGCGATAAATGTCATACCGGAAAATACAGAACGGTCGCGGAGCTTGAAAAGGTGCCTCGCCCTGATGCCTGTCAGCCGGATAAACCTTTCATAGATATCGAAAATGCGAAATTGAAGGGGGTCTCGTTTGATCATAAGGCTCATGAAAAGAGTTCCAAGACATGCCGGGTCTGCCATCACGAGACATTAAACGCCTGCAAAGAATGTCATGACCTGATGGGGAACGCTGACGGGAAGTGGGTTAATGCTTCAAACGCCTATCATGATATCTCTTCTGAAGAGAGCTGCGCAGGCTGCCATGCGCTCAAGCAGAAGGAAAAGGATTGCGCCGGCTGTCATCATGCGATACGACCGATGAACCTGGAGTCAGACGGTCCGAGGAAAGACAGCTGTACGCGCTGTCATACGGGGAAAAAGGAAGGTCTGTCCAGCCCGCAGAAACTCTCTATTTCTGATCTTGAGAGAGAACTTGAGAGAGAAAAAGTCAAGAAAGAGGTTGAGGTAAAGTCTCTTGAATATGAGTTCAAACCCGCCAAGCTGCCGCATTTCAAGATGCTTCAAAAGCTGGTTAAGATATCAAATGACAGCAAGATGGCGACTTATTTCCATGCGAAGATGCAGACCATCTGTGAAGGATGTCATCATCAGAGCCGGGCGGAAGCTGAAGCGAAGAAAAATACACCGCCTCTGTGCAGGAACTGTCATTCGAAATCGTTTGATCCTGTGCATCTGAACAGGCCGCGCCTGCTCGCGGCCTATCACCGTCAGTGTATCAGTTGCCATGAAAAGATGAAGCTTGAAAAACCGAAGAAATGCAAAGAATGTCATGAAGAAAAAGCCGTGCGGCCGGCATATGTAATTCCGAAACCCGGGGAGCTTTAGACCCGTTAGAAGGGGAAGGAGATTAAATGATTCATATCTATATATTTGAACAACTGTTCAGTTCGAAAGGCCTTGAATACGCGATAGCGGTTCTGGCTATGTTCGTATTCATTTTTTTCTATTACGTTCTGAGCACAAAGAGATAATAATCGGCACGGAGGCTAATCTATGGGAATTAGCAGGAGAAA
This sequence comes from Thermodesulfovibrionales bacterium, assembly GCA_963727725.1. Classification (GTDB taxonomy): domain Bacteria; phylum Nitrospirota; class Thermodesulfovibrionia; order Thermodesulfovibrionales; family SM23-35; genus CAVSHJ01. The sequence continues at coordinate 28,141 of CAVSHJ010000013.1, read as the reverse complement.
TTTCTTAGGGCGAGTAGCAGCGATTACAGGCACTGCCATATTTGGCAAAAGCGCGACAGCCCATGCATCCAATACTGCAAACGAAAAAAACTGGGACCTGTGGCTTAAAAAGGAGCCGCCTGTGAGTGAAGAGCGCTACGGCGTGCTCGTCGACACGACCGCTTGTATCGGGTGCAGAAGGTGCGAATGGGCGTGTAACGAGTGGAACAAGAATCCCAACCGGCCCATAGGAGAGTTTGAAGCTTCAGTGAATGAGAAGAATTCTGTTTTCGATAATGTGAGAAGAATGCATGCGGAGAACTTTACGGTTGTGAACCGTTTCATCAGTCCCAAAGACGGGACACCTATATATGTAAAAAGGCAGTGCATGCATTGCGAGGACCCGGGATGCCTGTCGTCCTGCTTTGTCGATGCTTACAGGAAGACGAAAATGGGGCCCGTCCTGTATGGCCAGGGCCTTTGCGTCGGATGCCGTTATTGCATGGTCGCCTGTCCTTTTGACGTTCCCTGCTTATGAATATAATGAACCCCTTAATCCTCAGATTACGAAATGTACGTTCTGCTTTGACAGAATCACCAAGGGCAGCCTTCCAGCTTGCGTTCAGATCTGTCCGGCTGAGGTGATGAGATTCGGAAAGAGGAGCGAACTGATAAATCTTGCCCATAAACGGATTGCGGATAACCCCGATAAATATGTCGATCACGTATACGGGGAGCACGAAGTCGGCGGTACGAGCTGGATGTATCTTTCTTCCGTCCCGTTCGATCAGATTGGCTTCAAGACAAACCTCTCCGCAACTTCGATACCCAAACTCAGCAAGGGATATCTCTTCGGGGTCAAGATGTTTGAAATTATCGGCGCCTGGCCTCTTGTCTTCGGCGCCTATTACATGATATCAAAGGCTCGCAAGAAATCAAAAGAGAGCCATGAAACATCCACTGAGCAGAAGGGAGAAGGCCATGGCGAAAAACATTAATTCCTGGGTGAGAGAAAAGATATTTCTCGGGATGACCCCGAGAGATTATATTATAAGCCTTTTTACGGTTCCCAATCTGATCGCCGGCGCAATTGTCGCTCTGGCAGTTGCGGTAATGATCTGGCGACTCTTCTTCGGACTTGGCGCCGCGACACATCTCTCGGATGAGTATCCGTGGGGGTTATGGATAGGATTTGACATACTTGTCGGAATCGCTCTTGCTGCGCCGGGTCTTACTCTGGGCACGGCAGTGCACCTCTTCGGGATGAAACAGTATCATCATTTTGTCCGGCCCGCGATCCTTTCAAGCCTTCTGGGTTACATCTTTGCGGTGTTTGCGCTTCTATTCGACCTTGGCCGTTACTATCGCATGCCTTATCTGTTACTGGGTTCGTGGGGATTTACCTCTATCCTGTTCCTGATAGGCTGGCACTTCTTCCTTTACATCAATATCTGTCTTATTGAGTGGAGCCCGGCATTGTTTGAATGGTTGAATCTGAGGAACCTCCGTCAGTTCTTTAATAAACTGGCTATCTGGGCGACTATTTTCGGAGTAATAATAGCCGGCGGCCATCAGTCCGCGCTCGGAGGCTTATATCTCCTTGCGCCCGGCAAGCTGCATCCCTTATGGTATTCATCGCTTCTGCCCGTGTTTTTCCTTCTGTCAGCCGTCTTTGCGGGTATTGGCATGGTGATTGTGGAAAGCAGTATCACGCACCGTCTCTTCAAGCACCAGGTCCCGGCGAGCTTTGGTCACGAAGACTTTGACAGGCTTACTATCGGTCTCGGCAAAGGGGCGGCATCTGCCATGTTCATCTACTTTATACTGAAGACTGCTCGTTCTGGCCGACGGCGACCAATGGGAGCTTCTGAACACTCCCTATGGATACTGGTTTTTAGTCGAACTTCTCGGTTTTGTTCTTCTGCCGGTTTTTCTCTTTGTGTCAGCCGCGCGGAACGGAAACGCCAAACTCGTGCGGTTCACGGGTTTCATAACCGTAATCGGCGTTATCCTGAACCGGCTTAACGTATCGGTTATTGCATATAACTGGGATATCCCTGCTTCACTGAGATATTACCCGAAATGGTCTGAGATTTCACTGACCATCGGAGTAGTCACGATGCTGATACTCGCCTATCGATGGATTGTGAACAGGATGGCTATCATGTACGAACATCCTGAATATGAGTCAGAGCATTAATTCCTGACCTGCTCCGCTTCGGACAGTGGGGCAATGTTTCTCGATACTTCGCATAAAAAGAGGGCACTGAAAAGCAGTGCCCTCTTTTTTGAAAGAGTCATTCCCAAATCCAGCGATAAAGATTGTTATCGCGAGTGAAATGAAGCAATCTCAGCTTTTTCGAGGAGATTGCCGCACCTTCCAGATGCTCACAATGACAGGTAAACCGGGCGATTGAAGCGCTTATCGCTCGATTCGGTTTATTACTTCTTTGCCGGTTTACCCTTTGTCTCTGTCTCTTTTTCCCCGGATGCCGGTTTGGATGGTTTGATAGAAATATATTGTGCCATGTTCCTCCCCCTCACCTCGGTATACTTGACGACAACTCTATCGCCCGTCTTTATATCGTCGAAAGTCCCCTTCCCGTTGTCCATTGAAATCTTTGTTTTATTATCAACAGCCACCACAGCTTCCAGGACTTTGTCCTTGCATTTCCTGGCCACGGTAATTGACATTGCGTTATAATTAACTGCTCTGACTTCACCTGTAATTTGTTGTACCTTCGCCGCAACAGGCAGTGCAGATGGAACCGGTCCGGTTTTTTTCTCTCCGGCTGCAAGGGCTATCGAAGCGACAACAATTACAGAGACCACAGATAGGAGAAAAGTTTTGATAACCTTCACTGAGATCACCTCCTTTCATTCATCAGATGCAAGTCTCTAAGGCGCCTTTCCGACTGATAATGATAAGAGAATTAAAAGATATTGAAAGCCGAATTTCACTAAGATATTAAATCTTTTGCATAGATTCTTCAAGGGTTTTTTTGTACGATCATTTCAGAAAATCAAAAGTGAACGCCTGCTAATGACATAACCGGCTTAGATTGAATTGGCTTTCTTAGATACTCGTGTTTATTCGTCATACCCGAAATCGTAGCGGGCATCCATTCTTAGCTGAAAATGGATTCCTGCCTGAGATCGCGAGAATGACGGCGCAGAGGATGTATATCCTGCATAAACACGATCCGCCGTTAATCATTTTGTTACGATAATCGAAGCCACTTGCATATGGATCTTCTCGAAATAAAAGTCAGGAAAAACAGCTCTCGGTTATTACGGAATCTCTGCTGACACTCGTGACTAATGCAACTGTTCAGGCGGAATCGCCGGGTGCGGACCGTTACGGAGAAAATCTCAGTCGTGCCCTGAAAGGGGGGGATCTTTCCTTGATCGAGAGAGCGCTCCTCAAATTGTATGAACAACTGCACGGAGCGGGCTCCGCATATTCTTCATATGAGAAGACACTGCTCGCAAAAAGAAGAGGATATTCGTGCCATCCGGGCGGTCTTTCGCCGCTCATCCGGGCGGTGGAGTTCGTGAGGCCGGGTTCAGTAGTCGCTGACCTTGGCGCGGGAAACGGACTTCAGGGATTGTTGTTACAGCGCCTTTGTCCGCACCGAAAAACGATTCAGGTCGAGATTTCATCCGAAATGATTCGTGTCGGCCGGATCTTCCAGCGGGCGCTCGGTATCAGCGCCGATTGTGTGGAATGGGTCCACGACGACATTGTGAATGCGTCGATCGAGACAGCTGATTTTATTTACACCTATCTGCCGGCTAAGCCCATCGAGGGGGGGAAAGAGGTTTATGAGGCCATTGCCCGTAAACTCGGCAGGATGAAGAAGACGCCTTATAGTCTTCAGCGTGGCCGACTGTCTCTCAAAATTCCTCGACGGACAGTTCTCCATTTTCTACACGGACGGCCACCTCACCTGTTTTGTCAAAGAGTGACATTCCGTGTTTATACAAAATGCATTTCAGTCTTTCTCATGCAGGCATGTGTGGAGCAAAAGCACTCCGGCAGCTCCTTTGTAGGCGGTTATTCATCCGCATCCTGCCTATTTTGATATTAGCCGTTGACTGTTATACATACTGCAAATCCTGCATCGGAGAGGTTTTGATGCACATGTGCTGCATGCTTCCCACTCAAATGCATTTTTTGGGCTATTTTATGGTAAAATTACGTATTCTTTTTAAAGGAGCAGGAAGGGTTTATGAAGATTTCCGGAGCAGAAATATTAATTGAGAGTCTCAAGAGAGAAGGCGTGAAGCACATCTTCGGGTATCCCGGAGGCGTCATCCTCAATATATTTGACCTGTTATACGATGACAAGGACATTCAGTTAATTCTCACAAGGCACGAGCAGGGAGCGGTCCATGCTGCCGACGGCTATGCACGCTCAACGGGTAAACCGGGTGTAGTGCTTGTGACCTCGGGACCGGGAGCCACAAATACCATTACGGGTATTGCCACAGCCTCGATGGATTCAATTCCGCTGGTGGTTTTTTCGGGACAGGTTCCCACGATGCTTATAGGGAACGATGCCTTTCAGGAAGCCGATATAGTCGGGATTTCAAGGCCCTGCACAAAGTACAATTTTCTCGCCAAGGATGTGAGAGACCTGTCGAGGATCGTGAGAGAGGCGTTTCTTATCGCTACAACCGGCCGGCCCGGACCTGTGCTGATAGACCTCCCGAAGGACGTGACCTCGTCAAAGGCGGAGTTCATATGGCCGGATATAAAGATCAGGAGCTATAACCCGACACTGGAAGGCAATAAATGGATGATAAGCCAGGCGGCACAGTTGATCGCGAAGTCAAAGAAGGCCCTTATCGTCGCGGGCGGAGGAGTGATACTTTCCGGAGCTTCAAAGGAACTGAAAGAACTTGCCGAATTTGCCAACATCCCGGTTACGATGACTTTAATGGGACTGGGGGCGTTCCCGGGCAGCCATGAGCTTTCTCTCGGTATGCCGGGCATGCACGGCACATATTACGCGAACAAGGCGATACAGGATTCAGACCTTCTCATTGCAGTAGGCATGCGCTTTGATGACAGGGTCACCGGCAAACTGGATGCCTTTGCGCCCCACGCAAAAGTAATCCATATAGATATCGACCCGACGTCAATAAGGAAGAACGTGCGCGTGGATGTCCCTATTGTAGGCGATGTGAAGAGGGTTCTCACGGTACTGAATAAGGCGTTAAAGGAAGAGGTCAAAGAGCAGTGGGAAGAAGTCCGCAAGGCGTGGATCAGACAGATAGACGCGTGGAAGCAGGAGAGGCCTCTGACATATACTTACAGCGATGAGGTAATAAAACCGCAGTATGTCGTAGAAAAAATCTATGAACTTACCAAAGGCGATGCGATAATCTCGACTGAAGTCGGCCAGAACCAGATGTGGTCCGCCCAGTTCTACAAATTCGATAAGCCGAGGATGTGGCTGACATCGGGCGGGCTCGGCACAATGGGATACGGGTTTCCCGCTGCCATAGGTGCGCAGATTGCTCATCCGAACAAACTGGTGATTGACATAGCGGGAGACGGAAGCATACAGATGAATATCCAGGAACTCGCAACTGCGGTCATAAATAAGCTCCCTGTGAAGGTCGCGATACTGAACAACCACTATCTGGGTATGGTAAGGCAGTGGCAGGAGTTATTTTACAACGAAAGATATTCGTACACGCATCTTGAGGTGGTACCTGATTTTGTCAAGGTGGCGGAGGCATACGGCGCCGTCGGATTAAGGGCGACGAAGCCGAGTGAGGTCGTGCCGGTGCTGAAAGAGGCATTCAAGATAAAGAAGACGGTGTTCATGGATTTTGTTGTCCACTGGAAAGAGAAGGTATATCCGATGGTTCCTGCGGGAGCACCGATAGATCATATGTTGTTCGAAGAAGTGAAAGACAAGACTGAGAAGAAGCTGAAGGCGGTGAAATAATGAGGCATACAATTTCATTGCTTGTCGAGAACAAGTTCGGGGTGCTTTCGAGGATCTCGGGACTTTTCAGCGGCAGGGGATATAACATAGAAAGCCTCTCCGTCGGGGAGACGATAGACCCGCTGATGTCAACAATGACCATTGTGACGAGCGGCGACGACCAGATCATAGAACAGATAACAAAGCAGCTTAACAAGCTCATCGATGTGGTAAAGGTGATCGACATGACGGAGCTGGACCACGTCGAGAGAGAGATGGTCCTGATAAAGGTATCGCCCAGGCAGGAAGACAAGGCAGAGGTCCTGAGGATTGCAGAGATATTCAGGGGAAGGATTGTGGACTCGAGCCAGAAGACGTATACGATAGAGATTACGGGTGACGAGAAGAAGATAGAGGCGATTATTGAGCTCCTGAAACCCGTGGGGATCAAGGAGTTTGTCAGGACCGGAAAGATCGCGATAGCGCGCGAAGGCGTCAGGAAGGTTTAATTAGTTCTTCATTAGTCCGGGTTAGAGCCGCAACACTCGCTTCTCCTTATTCACTGTTACAATTTGCTCAATAAGATTGTGATAGTAAAGAGAATCGGATCGATAGGGGGTGACAATGGACAGAACTTTATTTGGATGCAGAACATCCACAGAATGGTTGCGGTTTTTTTTCAGTCTCAGCCTGTCATTAATTCTGCTGACGCCGGTGTATTCATCTGCTCACGGGTTTGCCGGTAAGAGATTTTTCCCTACCACCTTTCAGGTCGATGACCCATTTATTTCCGATGAGTTTTCGGTCCTTATAAACCGTATCAAACAACCCGGAGACGAACCTAACAAATTAACGCAAATCGATATCGACTATTCCAAACGCATCTTACCTAACTTCGGGCTGGAATTTCATGAGGCATACCTGCACCTGGGCTCAGACGACGGCTCGGCAAACGGCTGGGACAATCTCGGCGTCGGAGCGAAATGGCAGTTTCTCACGAACGAGGAGCATGAACTGATTCTCTCTGATCGGCACGGATATCGATATTGGCGGAACCGGAGCGCACCAGGTGTCGGAATCCTTTTCGACCATTACTCCGGCCTTCTTCTTCGGAAAGGGCTTAGGCGACCTGCCTGAATCGGTTAATTTCCTGAGGCCATTTGCGATCACCGGAGTCGTCGGACCGAGTTTCCCGACGCGGAGCAAGAATGTCACAGACGCAGGGATAGAACATAATCCGACCGTTTTGAACTGGGCCTTTACCGTTCAATACAGTCTGATGTACCTCCAGATCGTTCGTGAAAGACATCGGGCTCGGCGTTCCGTTTAACCGTATGATCATTGTGACGGAGTTCCCCATGCAGACCAACCTCAGCCGGGACAATAAAGGACAGACGACAGGAACGGTCAATCCGGGAATCGTCTGGGCCGGCAAGTTTATGGAGTTTGGCGTCGCTGCGGAAATCCCGATCAACTCGAACTCAGGGAAAAGCGTTGGCATTCTCGGTCTGATTCATTTGTTTATTGATGACCTTTTCCCCAAGAGCATAGGGGGGCCGATTTTTCACTGAGAATACGATGCAAATCTTGAAACTGAGGATGATGGTCTCGCTCTTTTTTCTTTTGTTCCTGCTTGCGTTTCCGGGAGTGTCTCAGGGACACGCGTTCCCTGATCATTCAGACCCGAAAGTGGGCGCGACGGTTTCCGGTTCCCCATCTGATGTCCGTATCTGGTTCGATGGTGATCTGGAACCTGTATTCAGCACGATTGCTGTTCAAGACGCAAGCGGGAAAAAAATAGACAAAGGGAATGGACGCGTAAACCCATCCAATGCAACGTTGCTTGAAGTCAGCCTGCCGCCGCTGCCGGCAGGCACCTATCGCGTATTTTGGAACGTCGTGGCGAGGGACGGGCACCGGACCATGGGAGATTATCACATTCGTAATCAAATGAGGTAAGCAGCATGATCCAAATGGTTCTGCATAGCATCATAACATTTATAGATCTTACGGCATTGTCCACCCTGGTCGGTGTTGCCCTATGCCTTTTTTGGACTGGCGCACTCAAGGGCTGATGAAGAAGCCTCTCCGCCCTTTGTCAGGCAGTCTCCGGCGACTGCTCATGCTCTGTCTGATTGCGCTGGTTATCAGCAGCATCAGCAATTTTATACAGCGGACCATGGAGATGAGCGGTCTTGGCATTACAGCAGATCCTCCTGTACTGCCCACCGTCTTGTTCAAGACACACTATGGTAGGATCGGGCTTGTTCGGTCGGGAGGACTCGGACTGGCTTTGATAATATGGTTTGTCGGCAGGCGGCATCTGAATTCCCGCTTTAGTTGCCGTCTTTTGCTTTGCGCATCTGCTGCCATCGCCTTTTCACGAAGCGCCACGAGCCATGCTGCAGACTTCGGTGACCTGAGTTTGCAGGAGCTTTCGGATTGGTTTCATCTTATGGCCTCCTCACTCTGGGGAGGCGCACTCATAGCCATAGCAATCGTTTTCCGCCCTTCTCTCATTGCCGGGGATAGCCGGCAACATCCTATTGTAGCCGGTATTGCAGACAGGTTTTATGTCTTATTCGGACCGGTGTTGTCCCTATTGGTACTAACCGGCCTCTACAATGCCTGGGTTGAAGTCGGAAGCTTTCGGATTGCTTGTAACGACTCCTTATGGAAGAGTGCTTTCCGCGAAGATTGTGCTGCTCCTTCTTCTTACCTTCCGATACATTGCTCCTCCGCAGCATGGACAGGATGAATCGGCATTTGCCATGAAGTTTCTTCGTCGGACGCGTGTTGAGGCAATCATGATACTGGGAGTGCTTCTCTGTGCCGCCATACTTACACATAATGTCCCTGCACGACATTTTATGCACTTTGAACATACTATGACCACCGGGGGTCATGCCGGTCATGACGGAGGCCAACATGAGCATTAGGCGACTGCGGACCTGAACCCGTTGGCCGTATCGAGACAAGTTGACTTTTACCGAATAACGCGATATTAGAAAGAGAAATTCCTAAAACTAAATTTTCCTAAATAGCTCATTAAAGGACAAAATGTCTGACATCACTTCCATTTCTCAAATCATCTCCAGAGGGCACTCTATGAACTCAAGCACATTTGCTAGCCCGGATAATTCATAAATTTTTCTGATAGACCCTGAGGACAGAGTATTCTCGCTCATTCTCGGTCGTTCCTCCCTGCGAGGCTTTTGCCTCTCTATTTTCACATGCCGTATTTGACTATCGGCAAAAGAATCCGCTTAAATACTCTATCCTCAGTTGTTGTTACCAATTTCATGAATAATCTGTGCTAGGCCTGAAGCTCTATAATTTCTGCTTCCATCTTGTCCAAATCCACCAGCGCCACCGTTGACTTGCCGTAAAGATAGGCGCTGACTTCGCCTGGATTGACGAGCAGTGTATCTTTCATCTTCCTCACATCCGGTTTGTGAGTATGACCATAGACAACGAGGTCGAAGTGGCCGCTGTCGGCGAGAGCGTCGGCCACCTGATGTTCATGCATTACGACAATCTTCTTATTGTTCAGCGTGAACATGTACGGCTGGTTGCGGATATGTCCCTCCGCCCTCTCCAGGAGAAGGACTTTGTCGCCGTCGTTGTTGCCGAATATCCCCACATATTCACACCTGAGGTCTTTGAACAGTTTCAGCGTAAAAGGGGAGGTGTAATCCCCGGCATGGATCACATATTCAACCTTTTTTCGGTTGAAGAGTTCTATCGCCTTTCGAACGAGAGCCAGATTGTCATGGGTGTCAGACATGATTCCGATTAACATGATACCTCCTCAATTCAGACTTTCAAACTTTGTTTGATGACGCCCTCGACTCCGAGACGTATCATCATGATACCGATAGCGGCAAGGAGAAGCGCCATCACCTTTGCGATTCCGACTATGCCGCCCTTTCCGACAACACTTATGATCCGTTCGGCATTTCTCAGAGAAATCCAGACGATGAAGAGATTCAGCATCAGCGCGATAACGGTGGGAATAACACCGTAATGGTCTACGAGCAGGAGGATGTTGGTGAGCACGGCAGGGCCGACAATTAAAGGCACGCCGATAGGGACAACGCCCATTTTCACATCCGGTTTTAATCTCTGTTCGATATGCTGTGTCAGGTCAAGAATTGCCAGAAGGAGAAGCAGGAGTCCACCTGCGATCTTGAAATCATCGCCGGTAATCCCCAGTATTCTGAATATTGCCTCTCCCAGGGCCATGAATGAGAGGCTCACAATTGCTGCGGTAAGTATGGAGTCCCTTATGACTTTCTGCTTCTTCGGAGCGGACATGTCCTTTGTTATCGAGATGAATATGGGAATGATCAGAAACGCGTTCATCGCAACAAAGAGCGGGATAAAGGTGTTGGGCAGTATTTTCAGGATATCTTCCATTCGTTTAATTATAATATCTACTCAGGGAAAATATAAGTGGAAACCGGTGATATTATAGTTTGACGACAAGGGGAAGAGGTCGATGCTCACTTTTGCGGTGAGCGAGGAAAAGAACAGATGGCTGAGGGAAAGGATGGAAGATCTCGGCATCCGGGAGAAGGATATCGAGGAGAAATTCGTCCGTTCATCAGGAAAAGGGGGACAGAATGTGAACAAGACGTCCACCTGTGTCTATCTCAAGCACATCCCTACAGGTGTCGAAGTCAAGTGTATGAAAGACAGAAGCCAGTCTATCAACCGCTTTCTCGCGCGGCGCGAGCTTGCGGAGAAGATTGAGAGAATGACCGGGCGTGCGACGCCCGAGGATGCCAAAAGGGACAAGATAAGGAAGCAGAAATCGAGGAAAGAGAGAAAGGCGCGTTTGAAGTACGACACTATGGTATAATTTGAAAAATTGACGGGAGGAGACCCTTGAAAGAAGAAACATCCCTGAACGAAAAAATCAAACTCCTTGAGAAGGAAATCGGGACACTCACGGAGAAATTGGATGCAATGAGCAAGGACCTGAAAGAGATAAGTGATTTAAGAAACGAGATAAAGGGACTGAAGATGTTCTTCGGCAGGATCCATCCCGAGTTCAAAACAAAGTTTCCCGAGATAATGGAGAAGGTTTTTAAAAAGAGGTGAAGACCGGTTCCGGTAATACCGGCAATTATCGTAGGACTGTTAGAACCTCTTCGATTTTGACTTTCCTTGTCTCTTTGGTTTTCCTTTCTTTAATCTCGACCAGACCCTCTTTGAGGTTCCTTTCACCAAGGATAATTTGAGTGGGGATACCTATCAAATCCGCATCCTTAAATTTTACCCCCGCCCTTTCATCGCGGTCGTCCATCAGGACATCAAAACCTTTTCCTGTTAAATCCCCGTAGAGCCGATCGGCAACCTCTGTTGTCAGGGCGTCCTTCACATTCAAAGGCAGGATTTCGATATCAAAGGGCGCTATACTTCCCGGCCATATGATGCCGTCTTTATCATGGTTCTGTTCGATCGCCGCCGCGGCAATCCTCGCGGGGCCTATGCCGTAACTCCCCATGATGACCGGTTTTTCCTGACCTTTTTCATCGAGATATAATGCCTTCAAAGGCACGGAATATTTTATGCCGAGTTTGAAGATATTCCCTATCTCGATTACCTTCTCTACTTTGAGAGGGCCATTGCATTTCCGGCAGAGTTCTCCCTGTTTTGCGACATGGATATCATACCACTCAGCTTTGAAGTCCTTACCGGGCCTTATCCCTCTGACATGGTAGTGAGGTTTATTGGCGCCGGTGACATACACCCCTTCCTGAAGGGAAAGATCGGCGATGAGCCTGATGTCACGGTCCATAGGTCCGATAAAGCCGGCTTCTATCCCGAGGATTTCTTTCACCTCTGTTTTTTGCGCGGGTCTGTAATTTCCGATAACCTTCGTGATCTTTTTCTCGTGCAGTTCCTGATCCCCTCTCACAAGGGCGAGGACCGGACCATTATCGCTCACGAGTAGTATGCTCTTAATAAAATATTCCGGCCCGGTTTTCAGGAAACGCGAGACCTCTTCAACCGTACGTTTCTCGGGTGTGTGGACTTCTTCGAGCTTCCAGTCTTTCGTTTCCGTCCTGACAGGGACCGAAACGGCAAGCTCCACATTCGCCGCATATCCGCAGGAACCGCAGATCGCGACTTCATCTTCGCCCGCCGGGCTTGGCGCCATGAATTCATGAGAGGTTGCGCCTCCCATCATCCCGGGGTCTGACTCGACCATATAGAATTTGAGGCCGCAACGTGAGAAGATCTTGTTGTATGCATCTGCGTGCAGTTGATAATTCTTTTCGAGACCCGCGTCATCGGCGTCGAAACTGTAACTGTCCTTCATCAGAAACTCTCTTGTCCTGAGGATGCCGCTTTTCGGCCTTGCCTCGTCCCTCAGTTTTGTCTGGATCTGATACCATATCTGGGGCAGGTCCCTGTATGAGCGTATCTCCCTCGCCGCAAGCCACGTCATGATCTCCTCATGGGTCATGCCGAGGCACATGTCACGTCCCGTCCGGTCCTTCAACCTGAACATCTCGTCTCCTATGTCGTACCACCTGCCCGTTTCCTGCCATATCTCCGCCGGATGCAATACAGGGAGGGTAATCTCCTGGGCGCCGATCGCGTTCATTTCTTCGCGGAGAATCCTGTTGATCTTCTCCATCACCCGGATGCCAAGGGGCAGATAGATGTAGAGACCTGCAGCAAGCTGCCTGACATAGCCGGCCCTCAACATGAGTATATGACTCGCGGCCTCTGCGTCGGAGGGTATTTCCCTCAGTGTCGGTATAAGCATCTTCGAAAAAAGCATGTTCCACTCCTTTATTGACGGGATTCGTAATCCCCTTGATCACATCTAATATAGAAAAATTTGGCGTAAAAGTGTTAAATTAATTTATTTGAAGGAGGGGAATGATTTGTTAAAGAGAGTTCCGATTACGCCCACCGGGTATCAGAAACTTCAGGAAGAACTTGAAAGGCTTCTCAAGGTCGAGAGACCTAACAATATAAAGGATATTTCAGAGGCAAGGGCACATGGCGATCTTTCCGAGAACGCAGAATATCATGCCGCGAAAGAAAAACAGTCTTTCCTGGAGGGAAAGATTCAGGACCTGAAAGACCAAGATCGCCCTTGCGGACGTGATAGACCCTTCAAAAATATCGCAGGACAAGGTTGCATTCGGGGCAAAGGTGAAGGTCATGGACGTTTCTAATAGTGAAGAGAAGACCTTCATGCTCGTCGGACAGGACGAGGCGGATGCGAAGAACGGAAGGATATCGATCAGTTCTCCTGTAGGGAGGGCCCTTCTGAACAAAGAAAAGGGGGATGTGGTTACCATTAAAGCACCTGCGAGAACACTGGAGTACGAGATATTAGAGATCAGCTTTGAGTAGATACTTCAAGGCAAAGGTAGCAGGTAATCTCTCCTTAAACAGCAACAACATCCTCCTCACTTTCGAAACCCTGGAGCCGGCAATTAAACCCAGACCCGGACAATTCTATATGATAGAAGCCGGTGACTCATATGACCCCCTGTTGAAGAGACCTTTCAGTTATATGAGAAGAACGCCGGAGACTCTCCAGTTCCTTTGCACGGTGAGAGGCAAGGGCACATCACTGATGAGGGAGTTCAGGCAGGGGAGGATCATAAATATGATGGGACCGCTCGGCACCGGATATCCCGAAACTCAGAGCGGGTATACGCCGTTGCTCATTGCGGGCGGAACAGGCATGGCATCCCTTTTTTCGCTCGCAGAAGAATCCGGACGGAAGTCATTTGTAATATACGGCGCCAGGTGCAGGGATGATCTGATGATGCTCGAAGAACTGGGAAAACTCGGACATGAGCTCATTACGTGCACGGACGATTGCTCTTTCGGAAAAGAGGGGCTGGTCACCGATATCTTAAAGGCTTTTCTTGCCGAAAATTCTTCATCTCTTGACTCTTTTTTGATTTATGCCTGTGGCCCGCAACCTATGCTCAAAGTAGTGTCGGAGACCGCGAAGGAGAGAGGGATGAAAGGATTTCTCTCCCTGGAGGAGAATATGGCGTGCGGATTTGGCGCTTGCCTTGGATGTGCGGTCAAGACTATTCATGGTTATAAGAGGGTATGCAAGGAAGGCCCGGTTTTTCCAATAGAGGAAATCGTATGGTAAAAGAAGGCCTTAAAAGCTTGCAAGCTATCAAGCCGGCCAGCTTACCGGCTAAGGATTTCAAAAGCTTGTCAGCTTGCCAGCCTGCTGGCTTGCGGCCTGAGTATCCTAAAAGCTTGCCCGCTTGTGAGCCGCCTAGCCTGTTAGCTATGGAATTATGGATCTGACTGTTGACATCGGCGGTTTGAAACTCAAAAACCCGGTTATGACGGCATCGGGAACGTTTGGTTACGGTGAGGAATATTCCGAGTTTGTAGACCTGAACCTCCTCGGCGCTGTTGTTGTGAAGGGCATATCGTTGGAGCCTATGGACGGAAATCCTTCTCCAAGGATATGGGAGACCCCTTGCGGGATGCTGAATGCCATCGGTCTTCAGAACGTCGGTCTGAAAAGATTCCTGAAAGAGAAGCTGCCTTTCCTTAAAAGATTTGATACAAAGGTCATAGTTAATATTTTGGGCAATACCACCCAGGAGTATGTGAGGCTTTCGAGGGAACTTGATAAGGCCGGTGTTGACGGTATCGAACTGAACGTATCCTGCCCGAATGTGAAAAAAGGGGGAATGATGTTCGGCACGGACAGAAGGGCACTCGAGAAACTTGTCGCAAAGGTGAGACAAACAGTGAAGAAAACCGTAATTATCACAAAATTATCGCCCACTGTTACAGACATTGCCGATATGGCGCGGGTTGCGGAAAATAGCGGAAGCGATGCCGTATCCTTAATCAATACGATTCCGGGCATGGCAATCGACACCGAAACATGGAAACCCAGGCTTGCAAATATCACGGGAGGGCTGTCCGGCCCCGCTATAAAACCCATCGCCGTGAGGATGGTCTGGGAGACCTCGCGGGCCGTCAGGATTCCGGTCATCGGCATAGGAGGCATTGTGAAGGCCGACGACGCGGTTGAGTTCATGCTTGCCGGCGCAGGCGCTATCCAGGTCGGTACGGGAAATTTTCTAAACCCGGGCGCAACGGTGGAAATAATTGAAGGGATAGTGACATATTTGAAAAAACAAGGTATAAATGATGTAAAGGATATAGTCGGTGGCGTGAATGGAAGATCGTCCCTTCATAACCCTCACAACTGACTTCGGGAACAAGGACCCTTTCGTGGGCATCATGAAAGGCGTTATAGTTTCCATAAATCCTTCCGTTAAAATAATCGATATCACACATAATATAAGCCCTCAGAGCATACTGGAAGCGGCTTATACACTCGAAATGAGCTATGAGTCTTTTCCCCATAAGACAATACATATTGCGGTCGTAGATCCGGGTGTCGGTTCGGTACGGAGGCCTCTTCTTGTGGCAACGGATTACCACTACTTTATAGGACCGGATAACGGTGTTTTTTCCCGCATTTACCGTCTGACTGAAAGTCTCACCGTTATCCACATTACGGCCGAACATTACTTTCTCCCACGCAGGGGTTCGACCTTCCACGGCAGGGATATATTCGCTCCGGTAGCTGCATGGATGTCGAAGGGCATAGACATAGAAAGGTTTGGAGATCCGATTTCTGACTATGTCATTCTGCAGGAACCTGCCCTTATATCATCCTCAGGTAACATGGTTGAGGGCGAGGTTATATATATAGACCGGTTCGGGAATCTGATGACTAACATACCCCGACAGAAAATAAATGTCTCCGGCGACAGTGAGCCTGGTGACGGGCTTAAAGTAGTAGTAAAAGACAGAGAGGCGCCTCTGAAAAAATACTATTCCGAGGCGAAAGACAAGGAGCTTTACTCTCTGGTAAACAGCTTCGGTTATCTCGAGCTTTTCGTGAACTGCGGCAATGCTTCTTCGGATTTCGGCATTAATGTCGGCGAGAAGGTCGGCGTGGTACTCCCTTAAGCTCTCGGCTTCTTCAAAGCATGTGACCTTTCTATCCGCGCAGAATAATAATAGAAGTCTGTTGTTGTATAATATCGTTCATGCTCCTTACAGGCCTGACAGGCAATTACGGAATGGGGAAGAGTACGGTTCTTCGCATTTTTGAGAAGTTGGGCGCGGTTACACGGGATTCAGATGAGATTGTCCGGACGGTGCTTGAAGAGGAAGGCGTCCTCAAGAGGATCAGGCGACTTTTGGGGGATGGGGTCTTTTACAAAAATGGCCGTTTGAGCAAGAAGAAAGTTGCCCGGGTCATTTTTGAGGATGATGCATTAAGACAGTCCCTTGAAAACATCATTCATCCGCTTGTATTCGAAAAGGTGCAGTCTCTGGCGGAGGGGCTGAAAGGGACAGAGAAGGTCGTAGTGATTGAGGTGCCTTTGCTTTTTGAAAGGGAATACGGAAACAGGTTTGACAGGACGATAACCGTTTATACCGAAGAGGAAGTTGCTTTATATCGTCTCGTAAAACAGGGGATTAGGAGGCCGGAAGCAATCGCGAGACTGAAATCGCAACTTCCGATAAAGGAGAAGATGAAGAGAGCGGATTTCGTGATCGACAATAACGGTACATTTCAGGAAACGACGGAGCAGGCGCGAAGGATTTACGAAAAACTCTCAAGAGGCCGAAAATGGAGATCATAAGAGGGCTTGATTTCCTGAAAAAGAGTTATACGAATACCGTACTGACGATAGGGAATTATGACGGCATGCATATCGGTCATAAGAAGATCCTCTCTATGGTGACGGAGAGGGCCGGAGAGATAAAGGGGACATCGATGGTGATGACATTCGACCCCCATCCAATGAAGGTCCTCGCGCCCGAGAGGAATATGAAACTGCTCATCACACCCGAGGAAAAAGAAAGACTGATAGAGTCAATGGGCATAGACGTGCTGCTTTATATAAACTTTACGAAAGAGTTTTCCCGCACGCCGCCTGAAGACTTCATAGAAAACATACTCGTAGAGAAAATAAAGGTGAAGGAGATAATTGTCGGAACCAATTATACCTTCGGCAAAAATAAAAGGGGCACAGTAGACCTTTTGAGACGGCGGGGAGAAAAATACGGCTTCAGCGTAAAAGCGGTCCGTAATGCAGAGGTCCACGGCCAGATCGTGAGCAGCAGCTCTATCAGAAGCCTGCTGCAGAAAGGTGCGGTATGTGAGGTCTCGAAATTTCTCGGAAGGGTATATTCAATAGAGGGGACCGTGATAAAGGGGAAAGGGCGGGGACAAAAGATTTTGCATGTGCCTACCGCAAATATCACAACACCTGTTGAGATTGCTCCCAGGGAAGGAGTGTACGCGGTGAGAGTCGGACTGGAGGACGCGGTCTATGACGGTGTCGCCAATATAGGAAAGAACCCTACATTCGGTAATTCTCAGGTGAGTTACGAGGTGCACCTGCTGGATTTTAGTGGTGACCTTCTGGGTGAAAATATAAGGATTTATTTTATCGACAGGATCAGGAGCGAAAAGACCTTCCCTAATGTCACAAGCCTCGAAAATCAGATCAAAGATGATATCCGGCTCGCGAGGGAGATTCTCGGTGCAAAGGGGCAAGAGCCTGACGCTTCAGTCCAGGATCAGATGTTTGCGATCAGTTATGTCTCTGATATGCCCGCCGACGCCGAATTTGTTATCTCCGAGATTTATTCGAAATTTGTAAGTCTCAAAGACTCTGTCTCCCTCTGTTTCCTCGCTCAGCACCACATCTTCCGATTCCAGTGCCTGTTTATCCGTCTGCCTGCACTTTTCAGCGATAGAAACGGGAAATAATTCGAAGTCCGATTTGCCGATGACCTGGTCCTCCCTGACACCCAAATGTTCAAGAAAAGCCCTATTGACTATTACGTGGCGGAATTGTTCGTCTTTGACAAATACAATATCGGGAGTTGAGTTTATGAATGCCCGGTAAAGTTCCTTGCTCTGCCGCAATTTCTCTTCGATCCGTACACGTTCCAAAATCTGCTGCTGGAGCCGTTCGTTTGCATTTCTGAGTTCAGTCGATCGTTCTTCCACCAGCTTTCTAAGGTGCTGGCGGTGCTTCCTTAATTCTTCCTCTTCCTTCCTGCGTTTGGTGATATCACTGAAGGTTACGACAGACCCGATGAGGTTTCCGCCCTCCAGGATAGGGGTACTTGTATACGCAACAGGGAAATTTGTACCGTCCTTCTTCCAGAATACTTCATTCTTCATGCGACGAATGATACCATCTTTACAGGCAGCACAAATGGGACACTCTGATTCCGGATACGGACTGCCGTCTGCTCTTGAATGATGCCAGACCTTATGGCCGTGTCTGCCTGTGATCTCCCTGACTCTGTATCCAAGCATTTGAGCGGCGGCTGAGTTAACAAACGTAAGGTTTCCGTTCAAGTCCAGCCCGAAAATACCTTCGCCGGCCGAGTTAAGGATTAATTCGTTTTGACGACTCAGATGCGCAAGTGCCTTTTCCGCCTTCCTGCGCTCAAGATGTTCCTCCGCTTCCTCCAGAGCCCTGCGTATCGCAGGTCCGAGGCGTGATAATCTCTGCTTCAGAACATAGTCGGTTGCCCCTTTCTTGAGTGTCTCGATAGCCAGTTCTTCTCCCATTGTTCCGGAAAGGAATATGAAGGGCACCTCGGGGGTCTTCTCCCGCGCGATACTTAGTGCAGTAAGCCCGTCAAAGGAAGGAAGCCTGTAGTCTGCGAGGATAACGTCAAATCCGCCGTTATTCAGGGCTGAAACGAAGCCGGCCTGAGTCTCGACATGGATTATGTCACAGGTAAAACCCTCATCTTCAAGTCTCGCCCGGACAAGTTCAACGTCAGCCCTGTCGTCTTCGAGGTAAAGGATACGGAACGATGATTTCATGACTTTTGCGAAATTGATACTCTTCACTTGCCGCTTTCCTGCATTTCGCGCACTGCCGGGAAGAGGTCTCGTTTACCAGCGCCCAGAACGTTTCAGGGCCATTGAACCATTATAGCGAGTAATCCAAAATTTATTCCAGTATTATTAATAATTATTTCAATTGCATCTGCACGCAGGATTTTCCCCTGAGTTCATTGATGTGGGATTTGAGGCGTTCGTTCACCTCTTTTTCGGTAAGATACTTTTCGATATCATCCCTCACGTCATCAAGTTCCTTGCCCTGGAATTCATCGATATGTTTCTTATAAAAGTCTGTTACCTCTTCTTCCTTTATCCTTATGAAGGACCTGATCTTCAGGTCAATATATTCCCTGAGCAACGCATCCTCTGTTGGCGCTTCGAGCCTCATCTTTCTCGCTTCACTGAGAAGGAGTAACCTGTTGACCATCGTGGTCAGGACCTCTTCCTTTGTGATAGCCGGCGTCACCTTCAGTGTCTCCGCATATTTCGCCTCCAGGTCACTGAGTGTGATCGCATCATTGTCGACGAAAGCGACGACCCGGTCAGTGATCTCAGCGTGTAGTGATCCGCCTAAGGCGGAGTGAAGAGCAAAAAACAGTAAACAGGTGATGAGTAACGAGTAATGAGTAACGGGCATAAAAAACCTTGATCTTGATAATTTTCTTTTCCGGGTTTTCAACTTTTCACTTTTCACTTCTCACTCCTCACTTTTTCAAAAAGCATTGCCTATACTGAAATGCAGTTCTCCCTTGCTTTCCCCTGTTTCCCTCCGGAGCTTGACCCCGTAGTCAACCCTGATGGGACCGACCGGCGTGTTATACCTCAGGCCGAGCCCGGTCGTAAATTTCAGGTCAGCAAGTTTTACCTCGTCGGCCTTCAACCAGACATTGCCTCCGTCAAGGAAGGTGACAAGCCCCAGCCCTTTGCCCAGCGAGGTCCTCAGCTCAAGGTTTTCCATGAGGAAAGCGTTCCCGCCGATAGGGTTGCCGTCAGCCCCTTTCGGACCGAGAGTGTCCTGGGCATAACCTCTTACCGTGGTGCCTCCGCCGAGGAAGAACCGCTCAACAATCGGAAGTTCGTTCGTCTGCGAGTAGCCCTGCGCAAAGCCGCCGCGCAACGACGCGGCAAGAACGAGCCCGCTCGTGATTTCGTGGTATGCGTTCCCGTAGAGGTTGCATTTTATGAAATCCGTCTCCGACAAGAATACCGGTGAGGTCAATTTTACGGAGACTCCGGAAAAAATACCTCTCTTTGGATTGAAAGGGTCGTCTCTTGTATCATAGATAATCCCGGAACGCAACCCGCTTATGATAAGTGTACCGGTGTCCTCTCTGCTCAACACCACATCGGGTTTCACATCATAAGTGTTCACGAGAGAAAATTCGTAGTCGAGGGCCGCCTTCAAGGCATTACTTATCTTTTTTTCGAATCCGGCAGAGATTGTATTTCTTGTCAGCTTGTAGCGGGTTTCACGATTATCCAGGTTTATTTCCTTCTTGGCCTCGCCGAGTAAAAAGGCCCTGAACGGAAGCTGTATGCCCATGAACCACGGTTCATAAAACTGCAGGATGTAGCGCTTATCAAGCGAGCTGAACTCGAGCCTCAGTGAGACCTGCCTGCCCATGCCCTGGAAATTCTTGTAACTCAAATCGAGTATTCCCCTGTACCTGTCGTATTCCCCGTATCCCGCGCTCAGATCTATTGCGCCCGCGTTCCCCTCGCGCAACTTTATCAGGACATCTTTCCTGTCATCATACCTGTCAAGTACCTCCGTATCGACTCCTGAGAAGATACCGAGTTTATACAGCTTCTGTCTCTCTTTCGGGAGGATACTCGAATCAAAGGGGTTGCCTTCATGCTGAAGCAGTTCCCTTTTTACAACCGCGTACCTGGTATCGTAATCTCCTGTGACTATCACTTTTCCAAAATGGATCAGCGCTCCTTCATCTATCTGAAAAGTGAGAAAGACCTTGTGACCGGTGAAGTCCCTTTTTACTATTACAGTTGCATCGGGAAACCCCTTTGTGGTGTAAAATTCCATGACTCTGTAACGCGCATCATAGATATCTACCTCATTATAGGTATCCCCCGGCTTTATGCTTATTATCGTCCTTATTTCGGATTCCGGTACGAGTTTTGTCCCGGTAATATCCACGCTCTCTATCACTGTCTTCGGCCCCTCATGTATCCTGACAGCAATGTCCATAGTATGTGAATCTTTTTCGTATGTTGTCTGGAACTCATCGACTTTCGCCGAGAGGTAGCCGAGGGCATTATAAAAGTCCTGCAGCGATTGTCTGTCGGCATCGATAATGTCAGGGTTATATTTGTCCCCTTCTTTAAGGGCCATCATATCTTTGAGACTTTTCTCCGGCAGACCTGCACCGGTGAAGGAGATTTTATCTATCTTTACCTGCACTCCCTCTGATATGGAGAAGTTGAGCATGATGAGGTCATCACTCTTAACTATGGCAGGCGAAATCTCTGCAAAAGGGTATCCCTGCGAGTGATAAACGGACAGCATCCTCTGGATGGCCTCCTGCACCACATCGGTGTTGAAGTCTTCGGCTTCAAAAAAAGGCATCTCTTTCATGAGGGACTTTGCAGAAACGTTATCGTTGCCCTTCAGGGAAATTTTGAGACGTTCCCCCGGATTGACGGGGACAGAAAGTGTGCCTTTGACAAAGGAATAAGGGCCCACGACCGGCTTGAAGTAGTCGTTGCGTTTGTAATACGCCTTTATCCTCTCAAGGTCTTTCTTGAGAAGGGACTCGTTGAACACATCCCCTTCGTTTAATTTCATTTTGTCTTTAATGTCTTCGCCTGCGCCCGGGATGAGCACTTTCTTGATACGGAGAGGCTCACCCGTATTGACAAGAAGGCGTATGTCTATCCTGTAAGGTTCCTTGAGTTTTACGATTTCGGCGTGAATGTCTGCATTGGGATATCCCAGCGCCGCTATCCTGGGTTTGAGGTCCTCTACCGCCTTGTCGAGAATATTACACGGCAGGATCCGGTCCTCTTTGAGAAGAAACAATTCCTTTATAGTCTTCTTTGAAATGGCGTAATCACCTTCTATACGGATATTTTTTATGAAATCTCTTTCCCTAACATCGATGATCACTTTCGCTTTTTCGTCCCCTGTAGTCCGGACCGAAATATCCTCAAATATACCCTTGAGAAAAGCCCTTTTGATTCCCAGCTTCACACTTTCCGCATCTATCGTATCGCCGGCTCTCATGTCAAGGAGATAGAGAAGCTCGTCCCTCCCTATGGAGTGGAGACCCTTTATTTCCACCTCACTCACTACCGCAGCTTCTGCTGCAGAAACAGTGAAGAGTAAAGAGTAAAAAGTAAAAAGTAAAGCAAAAGATAAAAGAATGGCAACTTTTCTCATCAGCAGGACGGATTTTCTATTGCCTGATTCTCTCACAGATCCTATTTGAACTCGAACCTGAACCTTACATCACCTCCCAGGTTTCCCGTTTCATCCCTGTTGCCTATCAGGGAAATATTTTTTTCGAGCAGGTATTCAACCTTGATCACCTGCGCTTCGGTAGTGCCTATCGGATTTGCATAAGTTACGAACAGTTTGTCGCCGATAAGCCTTTTGGATACGGCAACTCTCGTGCCCACAGTACCGGTGGTGGAAGAGACATAGGGTTCAACCTGAAACCTTTCCAGTCCTGTTATCGTCCTGAGCCTCTCCGCGAAGACGTCCTGGACTTTACCCGTAAGAAAGGACGTTGCCGCTCCCGCGCCGATACCGGCTTCAAGTCCTCCTTTTGTCTGAGTCCCCAACTGTCCTCCAGCGAGAAGGGAAAGGATATCCGGCTCCTCGAGGTGCGGGTCGGAAGACAGAGAAAGGGTGAAATGGTCCATCTCTCCTTCAAGACCGATCGTGATGGTATAACTTCTTACGGTAGTTTCCGCCGTGAGACTTATGATCGGCTTTATTCTGTTGGGGTCCGCAAAATCAATGCTCGCATATTTTATCGTGAATTCGTTGTTCCTGAAATAGGCATATCCCTCGGTCGATTCCAGTCTCCCGAAAAGGATGGGGTTCGCTATTGTACCTTTCAGTATCATATCGCCCCTGATGCGTATGGGGGCCCTTGCAACGTTATTGTCTATCGAGATATTCTCGCTTCCCGAAATCCTTATATTCAGCTCTGTCCGTTCAAGGGCAGACAATTCTGCTTTGGGTTTCTCTATAGCCTTTGCTGTCAGGAGCCAGCTTCTCCATTCAACTGTTTGTCTGTATTTCGCCCGGTTTATCTTTATGTCGCCCGTGATGCCTTGAGCCTCCGGAGTTCCCCTGTAGATAAGGTTGCCATCAAAATCTACCGGGAAATCCTTCGAAACCGTAGTCGTTATATTATCGAGGTTGGCTTCGAGGTAGAACCTTTTTATATGAAATGCAGCAAGGTAGAGAACGCCCGATATATTCAGGTCTCCGCCTCCGATTTTCCCCGAAAGTTTCTGCAAAACGATCTTGTCTGCGTCTGTGTAAAGGCTGCCGTTTATCGAACTGATATAGGCGGGATAATCCTTGACACCAAAGGATGCATTCGATACGTTCATCCTTCCTTTTATGTCCGGTTTCTCCCATTTCCCTCTGACCGATAATACAAAATTGGCATCTCCGCTCAGATAGCTTATTCTCTTCGATAGAACCTTCAAAGCTGCGAGCGAAGAGCCCCCTTCAACGGAGAGGTCATATTCCTTGCCGAATTCCAAACCACCCTGAATCTTAAATGAAGTGGCGCCGCTCCGGACGGCGAATGTCGCCAGGGAGAGTTTTTTGTTATTCAGGAGGAAAGTGATCGGAGAAGCATTTGAAAATGTCTGACCGAAGAGCGAGAGAGTCAGGTGGTTTATGTCGGCCGATGCGGAAATATTGTTCCTGTCTCCCTCCATTTCGACACGCCCTTCAAGACTGAACTGCAGGTCTTCCGGGACTTCCTTGAGAAGAGAACCGACAATGGAATCGTATCTGCCGGGCGCGATAACCAGTTCGGCTTTCCATGGTAGTCTCTTATCGAAATGCCCGGACCCCTTCAGCTTCATCCTCTCATCGAACAAGGCGGCATTCACCGAGATATCCCTGTTCCGAACCACAGCGCTTATGGCGCCTGCGCCCATATTAATGCCCTTGAAAGTGCCACTCGCAACCTTTGCATTGGCTACGATGGCGGGGTTTTCGAAGGTGCCGTGCCCTTCTGACTTCAGGCTGAAAACTGCATCGCCGGGCATCTGGTCGACGCCGATGTCCTTCACGAAGATCTTGTCCGACCTGGCGGTATAAGAAAATCTCCCGCCGGGAGCGAGCTTGCCCCCTGCATACAGGGTGGACTTACCTCTGATAATCTTCAGGTTTTTCAGTGAAACCTCTTTCTTCACATAAGCCAGAGTCCCGGTCGCCGAATCAAAAGGGATATTGTACAGCGACCCCTTTTCGACGGAGACCTTTCCCGCGATGTCCGGGTCTTTGTTCTTCCCCCCTATCTTTATGTCCGCATTGAGCTTTCCCGCAGCTGCGATATCTTCGTAGAATATCTGCAGAACCTTTCCGAAGTCGGCATTCCTGAGTGAAACGCTGAGGTCATAAACCGGCATTGCGAGATCAAAAAGTTCCTTCGCCTGAGGAAAAAGTATCCTGCCGCGCATGCTGTTCTCTTCTCCGGAAGACCTCAGAACAGATTCATGTATGTCGAGCAACTTCTTGTCATAAGAGAAGTCGGAAGTGAGACTGTCCACTCTATATCCTTCCACAACCATGTCCGAGACCCTTGCGCTGCCTGACATCTTCGGATTGTCGAACGGACCGGTGATCTCTCCGGAAAAATCTCCGCGTCCCTTTACCTCTCTGTAATAAGGCAAAGTCAGATCGGAGATATTTTCAGAATTGAGCCTGCTCTTCAGGCGGAGCGTCTTGTGCGTCAGATCGACGGTCCCGTTCACGCTGACACCCGACAGCATGGTATTCAACTTCAGGTTTGACAGGGAAACGATGCCGCTTTTTAAAGAATAATTTCCCTTTATATCCCTTATCCGGTTGAGAAAGTTGTCGACAGGCCTGTCCCCTTTTATCAAAGCCCTTTGCTCCGGACGGAGGGCCTTATAGGAAAACCATCCGTCGGGATTAAATTGACTGCCGGATGAAGAAAGTTCTCCTTCGACTTTTCCGTGCGGAATTTCCGGCTCCCATCCGATAAGTTTCAGTGCCGCTCCGCTGTCTATGGAACCGAACTTCACATTAAGGGTATAAGAATTCACCACAGGCAGATTTATAGAGGCGTTCGCCAGGGCCGTACCGTTATATAAGACCGCATGACTGTTCCCGAATTTCATCTCGCCATCTTTATAAAGGATGTCACAGGCGAGGAAATCTATATCAATACCGAAAAGATTTCCTTTCCGCAACGTGGCCTTTCCTTTTCCGGCAATGTCGGAGAGCCTGCCTTTTATTTCTCCCTGGAAGTCTATCAATCCCTCCAGTTTATCTTTCACCCTGAGTGCTTCCATTAATGTCTGCAAATAGAAATTGCCGCTTATCTGCAGGTCCAGGAAAATATCTTTCAATTTCTGAAAGTTGAAACCTTCGCTCCGGGCCCCTGCAGAAGGGCTTTGACCGCTGTCTCTTCCGAAATTTATTGTGCCCTTTACAGAAAGTTTTCCCTCACCTTTCCCGGCGAGGTTAAACATCCGCTTCACAGAATCCACAAGCAGGGTTATCTGGGTCTTCAGACCGCCTCCTCCCCGTGAATAAGAACCTGCGGCCTTGAACTTTGACCCATAAGAACCGACAGCAAGGCGCTCTATTTCTATGGCATCGTTCTTCAATATTGCCGATGCGTCCACATCAAACAGCATCTTGGGCCATCCCTCTTTTTCAATCCTGACCTCTTTCGATGCCGCTTTAATCCTCTGTTTTTCCCCGAGTATCAGTTCGGTCGAGAGTCCTTTCATCTCTGCCCTGGTCTTTGACACGTCATCCCGGAGGGCAACATTTCCTTTCGAGATATCGATTACCTTAATCTTCACCTTAAAAGCAGGCTTCTTCTCCTTTTCAAGATACGTCTTGACGTTCCTTACTATCTCTTCGATTTTCTGTCTATTTGCAGACATATCCAGTCCATTGACCGCGAGCCTTCGGATGACAATCTGCCTGCTCAAGAGGCCGGTAAGGTTGACGTAGCCTTTCACCTTGCCCGCAGAAAGTATACTGTTGCCGTCTGCGTCCACTACCTTCAGCCCTTTTGCCTCGACAAAGAGGGGGAAAAGGTTGATATAGATCTTCTCAGCCATGACTTTCTGCCCGGAAGCGTCCTCCAATTCCGGAAGAATGACCGATCTGAGGATATTGGATATGTAGGGGCCTCTCAAAAAGACTATGACAAGACAAAGGACAATTGCAGAGAATGAGACAAATAAGACCCTTTTCAGCCTTTGGCGGGTAACCCCCGCTTCTCTACCATTCTCCATAAGGCGACCATAAACTCCTGTGCTGCAGAACTGTCAATATTAACACAATAAGACGCGGATCAACCAGCCATAGCCCTCCGCACTGCGGGCAAAGGTCGTATTCATCGCCGTCATGGATCTGAATTTCGAGAGGGACCTTGCAGCGGGGACATTCAGGGGCGACAGGCCGGACATCGTCCCTGAGATGGCCGCCGCAGAGGGGACAAACCATGTAGTTAACATTTATGTCTTTTCCGCAGTATTTGCATTTTTTTGTCTCATACATTCTTTCCTCCATATAAATAATGCGATTCTCCGCCGAATTTTTACCCGGTTTTCTATTTTAACAATAACCCTGCTTTCTTTACTATTACAAGGTCCGACATAAGGCAAAGTGAAGCGACGCTTTAATAGTGCAGACATTGTTTGGTCGTCATTCCCGCAGTTCTTAGGCGGGAATCCAAGTTCAAAACCATGGATGCCCGACTAAGGACCTCGGGCATGACGAATAGAGACTTCGATGGATCGGTTCCAAGAAAGTCAATTTAGCAATGAGCTCATTCAATTGTGCGACAACTCGTGGAAATCTGATGAAAATGGTTCAGTCTTAATACGTAAACGGCAAGGACATGTGCGATTGACAAAATGATGCCGTGACATTAGAATTGGTGTAATTTACACGCAATGTGCTCATTAACGATTGCAGGAAACAGGAGGGTGTGATGTTAAAGAAGATTGCCGCCATTTTCTTGTTCATGCTTTTGTGCTCGGGCACGGCTCTGGCGGTTGAATTCTCTGCCGACACTATCACGACGTATAAGGGAGGAGATAAGGTTACAGGCAGGATGTATTATAAAGCTGACAGGTTCAGAATGGATATGAAGGCCCGCGAAGATATGATGGTTATAACCAGGCTGGACAGGAAAGTTGTCTGGAATGTAATGCCTTCTGAGAAGATGTATATAGAAATGCCCTTCGACCCGAAGAAAAAACCGATGGTCGAAAACAAGTTTGAAGGCGAGGTCGAGAGGAAGCAGGTTGGCGCCGAGACGGTAGACAGCCACCCGACAAAGAAATATCTCATCACTTATAGATCAGGAAATAGGACGGAACAGGTCTACCAATGGCTCGCTACGGACATAAACTTTCCGATAAAGAGCGCGGCGGTTGACGGTTCGTGGACTCAGGAGTTCAGGAATGTGAAGATGGTCTCACAGTCGGACAGTATCTTTGAAGTCCCCTCCGGGTATCAGAAGATGCAGATGCCGCAGATTCCGGGCGGCATGAACTTTATGCGCGGCAGATAGGTGAAGTGTCTTTTTGTCTGACTCTGTGGTAAATGATCTGCCGTAACTGCTTCTTACCGTAAATATACTCCGCGTTCTCCGAACGGTCCCCCATGGCCGCGGCTTCGGCAACTGCCTGTGTGACCTGAGGGCGCTTCACCTTCCAGAGATATGAGAGTTCCTCGCTTAAATGCGTTCGACCTTCAGAGGTAATATACCGGGAGGCATTCGTTATATTTGGGGATGGTTTCATTCCTTATTTCCCCTTTTTATCCGCTGTGTCTTTCCGGGCGGTGTGGGTGATGCTGAA
This sequence comes from Thermodesulfovibrionales bacterium, assembly GCA_963727725.1. GTDB lineage: Bacteria > Nitrospirota > Thermodesulfovibrionia > Thermodesulfovibrionales > SM23-35 > CAVSHJ01. The sequence goes on along the minus strand of CAVSHJ010000013.1, from coordinate 235 downwards.
GTCCTCCGTCCGGAGGTCCGGATTTTTCTCAGGCTCCTCGACAAAGATGGTGCTCGCATTTCGCATGAAGGCCCAGGAACTCATGCGTCCCGGTAATGCCTGTATCCTCTGTCGTGCATCTTCGTCGATTGTTGCCGTGTACTTTGCCATAACTGTTTCTCCGTTTCCTATACAGTTATTATACCGGAATCGCCGCTTCGCCCTGTCGCAAGCTGAAATATCAGATTGCGCCGTT
>CAVSHJ010000012.1:0-52162 GCA_963727725.1 Thermodesulfovibrionales bacterium | reverse complement strand
TCTTCATTATTATCGCAACGGCTTTCGGCCTCGGCGCCATCCTGATAGGTTACATCTTCAGACTGAAGAAGCCGTATTACGAAAAGCTCATGCCTTACGAATCGGGCATGACCCCGACGGGTGAACCCCGTTACAGATTTTCCGTGAGGTTTTACGTAGTCGCGATGCTCTTTGTAGTGTTCGACGTTGAAGCAATATTCATTTACCCGTGGGCGATCGTCTTCGATAAAATAGGGATTTATGCCTTTATAGAGATGGTTATCTTCATTGCGATTCTTTTAGTCGGTTACCTTTATGCCTGGAAGAAAGAGGCATTCCAATGGGACTAAAGTGAGGTAAGAGATTTGATCGACACATCAAGTATAGGGCTCATTCAGGTTGACGAAGATACAAGGATATTGCCGCCGAATATAATCATCACCTCCTTTGACAAGCTCATCAACTGGGGGAGATTATCCTCGATCTGGCCGACGACATTCGGACTCGCCTGCTGCGCGATAGAGATGATGGCGACAGGCGCTGCCCATTATGACTTTGACAGGTTCGGCATCATCTTCAGGGGATCACCCAGACAATCCGATTGTATAATCGTTGCGGGGACGGTCACAAAGAAGATGGCCCCTGTGGTGAGAAGGGTGTATGATCAGGTCCCCGAGCCCAGGTACGTGGTCGCGATGGGAAGCTGTGCGTGCACCGGCGGCGTCTTCAGGACATACAGCACGGTCCAGGGGTGTGATTCTTTCCTGCCTGTGGACGTCTATGTGCCGGGTTGTCCCCCGAGACCCGAAACATTGCTCGAAGGCATGATGCTGCTCCAGGAAAAGATAAGGAAAGAAAAAGCGAGGTGGAGCCCGTGGCGGTAACGGAAGTAAGGATTTCAATACACCCCGCAGGACTGAACCCGAAGGACATCGCTGAAAAAATAAAAGGACAATTCCCCGATCAGGTCGTTGATGTCGCGGAATTCAGAGATCAGGTCTCCGTGATCGTAAAAAGGGACCAGATAGTGCCGATCTGCAAATATCTTCATGATGATCCTCTTCTGAGTTTAGACCATCTCCAGGACCTTACCGCTGTCGATTATACAAAGAAGAAAGAAATCAGGTTCGAGGTTGTCTACAACCTTTATTCAATGAGATATCGCCACAGGATCCGCATCAGGGCGCAGGTACCTGAGAACGATCCCAGGATAAATTCAGTCGTTCCCCTATGGGCCGGCGCAAACTGGCACGAGAGGGAATGTTTTGACATGTTCGGCATAGTATTTACGGGTCATCCCGATCTCAGAAGGATTCTTCTGCCTGAAGACTGGGAAGGGAACCCGTTGAGAAAAGATTATCCCTTGCAGGGTCCCGCGCTCGAAAATGACTGGCCCGGATTTACCGAGGTGCTCAAGAGGTCGAAAGAGTTAAGAGAGTTTGAATGGGAAGGATAAGATGATTCAGAGGGAAGCAGAGAAGATATTCGAGACAAGAGAACTAAATGTAAACATGGGTCCGCAGCACCCTGCTACTCACGGTGTTCTGAGGCTCGTACTTGATATAGACGGTGAAACAATCGTCAGGGTTACGCCCCATGTCGGTTATCTCCACAGGGGGATCGAGAAACTCGGCGAAAGTCTGAGCTACTACCAGGCATTACCCCTGACGGACAGGATGGACTATGTCTCTGCCATGTCAAATAATATCGGCTATTGCGTTGCCGTCGAGAAGCTCTTCGGCATAGAAGCTCCCGAGAGGGCGAAGTTCATCAGAACGATAGTCGGCGAGATGTCGAGGATAGCGAACCATCTGCTCTGGCTTGCGACTCATGCGCTCGACATAGGTGCAATGACTGTATTCCTTTACTGCTTCAGGGAGAGGGAGTGGATCCTCGATCTCTATGAGATGATATGCGGTGCAAGACTCACTGTTACCTACCCGAGGGTGGGCGGTGTGAGGAACGACGTCCCTCAGCAATTTCTCGACAGTCTGTGGAAGTTTACAGAGGAATTCCCTTCAAGGGTCCTGGAATATGAGACGCTGATTGACCAGAACAGGATATGGCTTCAGAGGACCAAGGGCATCGGTGTAATCTCTGCGGAAGAAGCGGTAAGCTGGGGTATGACAGGACCCACACTGAGGGGTTCGGGCGTCCCCTATGACATAAGAAAACATATGCCTTATGACGCCTACGACAAGGTTGAATTCGATGTGCCTATCGGAACGGAAGGCGACACATACGACAGATACCGCTGCAGGATGCTCGAATTCAGGCAGTCAAATAATATAATCAGGCAGTGCATCGAAAAATTGCCTCCCGGCCCGGTAATGGCCGACGCGCCGAAATTTACCCTCCAGCCGAAAGACAAGATGATGCCCATCACACATCCTACCCAGGCTCTTGCATATGTGATAGATGAAAAGGTCTGTAAAGGATGCGGTATGTGTATGAGGGCCTGTCCTGCAGGGGCCATCTTCGGCGAAAAGAAGAAGCCCCATACTATCAAGCAGGAAATGTGTCTGCGCTGCGGAAACTGTTTTGTTACCTGCAAGTTCAAGGCACTGAAACTGATACCCGGCGGCAAGGCAATGACCGAGGAACAGCTTAAGGAACTTGCCTCCGCGCCGATACCGGAAGAGATCACGAAAGCGGCTGAATATATGGTGAGGCACTTCGAATTTGTGAAAAAAGGGCCGAAAGTGCCCGAGGGAGAAATCTATGTCGCCACGGAAGTGCCGAAGGGCGAACTCGGTTTTTATTTTGTGAGCGACGGCTCCGGGAAACCTTACAGGATGAGGGTCAGGGCGCCGTCTTTTATCCATGCCGGATGCATCCCGAGGCTCGCGGTCGGGCACCTGGTTGCGGACGTTATTGCAGTCATCGGGACCATTGATATAGTTCTTGGAGAATGTGACAGGTAATGTCATGAATATGGCGAACGTAATATCACCCGATCTGGTTCACGCATCGGTAAATTTCGGGATCGAGGTACTCATTATTATTATAAAGATCGTGATTGTCCTCGGGGTTGGATTGTTACATGTGGCTTATGCAACATATTTTGAACGCAAGGTGATCGGGCATATGCAGGTGAGGCTTGGGCCCATGAGGGTCGGTCCCCACGGACTGCTCCAGCCCATTGCCGACGGGGTGAAACTCTTTTTCAAGGAAGACATCATACCCGCCGAAGCGGACAAGGTTGCATTTTTCCTTGCCCCTGTCATCTTCATGGCTGCATCCATGGTAAATCTTTCGGTCATTCCCTTCACATCCCATTTCGTTATTGCAAACATCAATATAGGCCTCTTGTTCATCTTTGCCATAGCCGGCATCGGAGTTTATGGCATATTCATATCAGGCTGGGCTTCCAATTCCAAATATGCATTCATCGGCGGGCTGAGGTCCGCGGCGCAGGTTATCAGCTATGAAGTGGCGATGGGGCTCAGCCTTGTCGGCGTGATGATCCTGTCGGGCTCTCTGAACCTGACCGATATCGTGAAGGCGCAGCAGGCGTCTGTATTCGGGATATACGCGATACCCCAGATAGTGGCCTTTGTCGTATTCACCATTGCCGCTGTTGCCGAGACAAACAGGACACCTTTTGACCTGCCGGAGGCGGAAAGCGAACTTGTCGCGGGATACTTCACGGAGTACAGCGGCTTCAGGTTCGCACTCTTTTTCCTCGGTGAATATATCGCGATGTTTATCATGGCCTCTCTCGCCACAGTATGTTTCCTGGGCGGATGGACACTGCCGTGGTATATACTGAAGGTGCTGCCATTTTTGAAGATAGTGCCCGGGATAGTATGGTTCCTCGTGAAAGTTTATGCTTTTATCTTCTTCTATTACTGGATCAGGGCAACCGTTCCGAGGTACAGGTATGACCAGTTAATGGGTATCGGCTGGAAAATACTCATACCGATAGCGCTCGCGAACATTGTGGTGACGGCCCTGGTGAAGATTTTATTATGACCTTGGAGGGAGTCTAGAGTGACAGTCAGGGAAATTGTAAAAAGGTTTACCTTCATAGAAATATTCCAGGGCATGGCCCTGACATTAAAGAGACTGTTCTCCCACGCCGTTACTATCCAGTATCCCAAGGAAAGGCGTCATATAGCTCCGGGGTTCAGGGGACAGCACGCCCTCGCGAAGAACCGGGAGGGACAAGCAAAATGCACAGGCTGCGGCCTTTGTGTAGCGGTCTGCCCGTCAAGATGCATTCACGTGGTCAGGGAAGGCGGGAAAGTTACAAGATATGAAATAGAATTATTGAGATGTATCTACTGCGGCTTCTGTATGGAGGTTTGCCCGTACGGCGCGGTAGTGCTGACAGAGAATTACGAATATTCGGATTACAAGAAAGAGAATTTACTCATGACAAGGGAGAAACTCTTATCGAACTGGGACAAATATATGCCCGGGAAAAAGGGTGAAGAATATTTCAAAAAATTCTGGAGGCCTATGTCTGAAGATCTCGGGACTCCTCCGGGCCAGGCGGTCTTCAGAGGGAAAAAGCAATGATCCAGCAGTTATTCTTTGCATATTTCGCATGCGCTATCGTAATCCTTTCAATACTGGTCATATCCATGAAGAACCCTGTCCACAGCGTCCTGTGGATGCTTCTCCTGTTTTTCCACATCGCAAGTCTCTATCTTTTCCTGAACGCAGAATTTATGGCGGCGATGCAGGTGATTGTCTATGCCGGAGGCATACTGGTATTGTTCCTCTTTGCCGTTCTGCTTGTGAATATCCGGGAGGAGATGAGAATAAACAGGTTCATCGGCGCATGGCCGACGGGCTTTACCTTTGCTGCCGGTCTTTTGGCAGTCGTCATACTGTCGGCCAGATCTTTTGTCGCGGCGCCCCCGGGCATCTATACCATCGACCTCATAAAGAAGGAGACAAATGCCAAGGCTCTGGGAATGCTCCTCTATACCGACTATCTCTATCCGTTTGAGATTGCGTCACTCATACTTCTTGTGGCGATTGTGGGCGCCATAGTCCTTGCGAAAAGGAGGGCTAAAGGCTAGCGCATATGGTTCCATTGAGCTGGTATATGATCCTCAGCATGGTCGTCTTCTCGATCGGGGTATTCGGCTTCCTGTCGAGAAGGAATATCATAATAATGTTTATGTCAATTGAGCTGATGCTGAATGCGGTGAATATCAGCCTGATATCCTTCAGCCACTACATACAGGATCTGAGGGGACAGATACTCGCGTTCTTCGTTATAGCCGTCGCAGCGTCCGAGGCTGCCATAGGTCTTGCGATAGTAATAGCCTTGTTCAGGAACAAGGCCACTGCACATGTGGATGAAATGCACGAGATGAAGGGATGATACCCGTGAAGAGTGAAAAGTTAAGAGTCCGGGGCTTAGAGGACAGGACATGAAATTATATCTTTTAATACCGTTTCTGCCTCTTGCGGCGTTTCTGATCAATATCCTTATCGGAAAAGAGGTCATCCGCGACAAGGCCCACTGGCCGTCTATCCTGGCAGTACTCGGCTCATGGATAATTACGATAACATGGGTCCTTCCGCAGGTTGTGGCAGGGAAGGTGATAAACGAAGACCTTTATACATGGATCGTGTCGGGGACATTCCACGCCTCCGTCGGCTTTCTTATCGACCCCCTGACTGCAGTAATGCTGGTCGTTGTAACCACCTGTGCAACCCTAATACATATTTACGCAGTCGGCTATATGCACGGAGATAACGGCTACTACAGGTTCTTCGCATATATGAGTCTCTTTACCTTCTGCATGCTCATGCTCGTCATGGGGAATAACTTCCTTCAGCTCTATTTCGGGTGGGAAGGAGTGGGCCTCTGTTCATATTTCCTTATCGGCTATTACTTCAACAAGAAATCGGCTGCTGATGCGGGCAAGAAGGCTTTTATCGTGAACCGGTTCGGGGACTTCGGGTTCGGCATCGGCGTATTCATGATATTTCTCACCTTCGGAACACTGCATTATGTGCCCGTTTTCGCGAACGTAGCCGGAATCGCCGGCAAGACTGTGAATTTCCTCGGGTGGAACGTGGACCTCCCGACCCTTATCGCGCTCCTGCTTTTCTGCGGCGCGGTCGGGAAATCGGCCCAGATCCCTCTTCACGTCTGGCTTCCGGATGCCATGGAAGGTCCGACTCCTGTCAGCGCTTTGATCCATGCTGCGACGATGGTTACCGCAGGTGTATTCCTGGTGGCGAGGTGTAACGCGATATTCAATCTCTCCCCGGTGGCAATGAATGTAGTAGCCGTCATCGGCGCTCTCACGATGTTCTTTGCTGCGACGATTGCTATTACCCAGAACGATATAAAGAGGATCATCGCCTATTCTACATGCAGTCATTTGGGGTATATGTTTCTCGCCTGCGGTGTCGGCGCTTATAGTGCGGGTATTTTCCATCTTTATACTCACGCGTTCTTTAAGGCTCTCCTGTTCCTTGCTGCCGGCAGCGTGATCCACTCCGTCCATACAAATGATATCCGGGAGATGGGTGGGCTCAGAAAATATATGCCGATAACCTACGCTGTTTTTGTGTTCGCGGGATTGAGCGCAGGCGGATTTCCGGGACTGTCGGGGTTCTTCAGCAAGGATGAGATTATCTGGTCTGCATATGCCTCGGGTTCGTCCGTTGGAAAATTTGTATGGATCCTCGGTCTTGCCGGAGCGTTCTTCACGCCATTTTATACATTCAGACTCATCTTTGTGACATTCCACGGTAAATACCGCGGGGGACATGGGGAGCATCAACATGACGCGTATGGGGCCACTCACGGAGAACACCACATTCATGAGTCGCCCAGGGTCATGACCATACCTTTGATGCTCCTTGCGGTCGGCGCAATTGCCGCAGGATGGGTGGGGATTCCCCCTCTGCTAGGCGGCGGTGAGCAGTTTGCCGAATTTTTGAAACCGGTGGTCGGACATCCCGAGTTCCATGCCACTCATGCCGAAGAATGGGGTGTGATGGGTCTCTCGACAGCGTTAGTCTTCATAGGTCTGGGACTCTCGGCATTCCTCTATCTCAGGAGAACGGACCTGCCGGAAAAAATTGTAAAGTCATTTTCGGTTATACACAAGATCCTCTACCACAAGTATTATGTTGACGAATTCTATAACTTTACAATAATAAGACCGACGTTATGGATTGCCGGTAAGATTCTTGTCGGCATTACCGACGGAAAGATCATTGAGGGTGTTGTTAATGGCGTGCCGGGGGGTATCGGCAAGTTCAGTCAGAAACTGAGAAAAGTCCAGACCGGTCTGTCGCAGCATTATGGAATCATTATGGCCGCCGGTGCCGTTTTCATAATCGCACTGGTTCTGTTGTTAAGATAATCAATGACTCTTAGAGGAGAAACATGGAACAGGTAATCATGAATCAGTTGAGCTTCCCGATTCTGAGCACACTTATCTTCCTGCCTGTTCTCGGAGCCGTTCTCATTCTTCTGAACAGGAGAGACTGGGAACTGCTTACAAAATGGATCGCCCTCGGAACGAGCGTTGCGGCTTTCCTCTTTTCGATATCGTTATTTACGGAGTTTGACAAGTCGACCCACATGATGCAGTTCGTCGAGAAACAGAGCTGGATACCGGAATGGAATATCAATTATTTCCTCGGCGTCGACGGGATCAGCGTATTGTTCGTCCTGCTCTCGACCCTGACGGCGATCCTCTGTGTCCTTATATCATGGAATTCGATAAAGACAAAGGTAAAGGAATTCTACATATCGATACTCCTTACCACGGCCTCTATGATAGGTGTCTTCTGTTCGCTCGACTTTTTCCTCTTCTATATCTTCTGGGAAGCGATGCTGATACCGATGTTCCTTATCATCGGAGTATGGGGAGGACCGAACAGGATATATGCCGCGATAAAGTTCTTCCTCTATACATTAGTAGGGAGCGTGCTGATGCTTGTTGGAATCATCGTCCTCTACCTTTACGCGGGCAAGACCTTTAACATCCTTGATTTAACGACGAAGACGTATCCTTATACAATGCAGTTATGGCTTTTCTGGGCATTCTTCTCGGCTTTTGCCGTTAAGGTGCCGATGTGGCCCGTACACACGTGGCTTCCGGACGCGCACACCGAAGCACCCACCGCGGGCAGCGTTATCCTTGCCGCAGTCCTTATCAAGATGGGCGCATACGGCTTCCTGAGATTTTCTCTGCCTCTCTTCCCGGATGCCGCAAAGGCGATGACCCCGATAATGATGGCGCTTTCCGTGATCGCCATCATTTACGGTGCGGTGATATGCCTTGCCCAGACGGACCTTAAGAGACTCATCGCTTACAGTTCTGTGAGCCATATGGGATTTGTGACGCTCGGAATCTTTGCACTGAATATCCAGGGACTTGAAGGCGGCATACTCCAGATGCTCAACCACGGAGTTGTGACCGGCGCACTCTTCCTTTCGGTCGGCGTGGTCTATGACAGGACACACACCAGGAAGATAGCTGATTACGGGGGACTTGCGACCGTTATGCCCATTTATGCAGCCTTTTTCATGGTATTCACACTTGCGGCAATCGGCCTTCCGGCGACAAACGGGTTCGTTGGTGAATTCCTGATCCTCCTTGGCGGTTTCACCGCAAGCAAGCTGGCCGGCGTGCTCGCGTGCACAGGGATCATTATCGGCGCGGGATACATGCTCTGGCTTTACCAGAGGGTCTTCTTCATGGAGACGAATAATAAGATTGTCGGACTCGCTGATATGGATATCAGGGAGACAATTACCCTTATCCCGTTGCTTTTCCTTGTGATATGGATAGGGGTCTATCCTGATTCATTCCTCAGCTTTATGCATCCGTCCGTCCAGCATCTCCTTGACAGGCTTAACATGCCGGGCGGAACGCAGGAAATGAATATTGCGAAAACTATTGCGGAGGTAGTCAGATGAATTTGCAACTTCCGGATCTCAACCCCATGATGCCCGAACTCAGGATGACTGCCCTTGCATTGATCGTTCTCCTCCTGGACCTTTTGATAAGGAAAAAGGAGGTTATCGGACTCGTCACTCTGGTGGGAGCGGTATTGGTGGCATTGACCCTGCGGAACTCTTACGGCGTAACTTTCGGGACCATGTTTATCTCTGACGGATACAGCACATTCTTCAAGCTCATATTTTTTATCAACGTCTTCTTCTCTGTGCTCATATCGATGAAATATATCGCCGTCGAAAAGGTCAATCGCGGGGAATATTACGCCCTCATACTGTTTTCTACAATCGGCATGATGATCATGGCATCGGCCGGCGACCTTATTGTTCTTTATCTCGGCCTCGAGCTCATGGCCCTGAGTACGTATGTCCTGGCGGGCTTCATCAGGCACGATATCAAATCGAACGAGGCGGCGTTGAAGTATTTCCTGCTGGGCGCATTCTCTTCGGCATTCCTCCTCTACGGGATATCACTTATCTATGGCCTGACCGGTACAACCGACCTGAGGGCGATCGCGTCGTTCATAAACGAAAGAGGCCTTGCCGGCAACTTCTCACTCCTGCTTCCCGTCATGCTCCTGATCGTTTCATTCGGGTTCAAGATTGCCGCAGCGCCTTTCCATATGTGGGCGCCTGATGTATATGAGGGAGCCCCGACATCCATTACAGCCTTTATGTCGGTCGGACCGAAGGCGGCAGGTTTTGCCGTTCTCGGAAGGGTCTTTATGGTGGCTTTTGTGTCGGTCAAGGTGGACTGGGTCGCGATACTGATTCCTCTTTGCATCCTCACCATGGCGGTCGGGAATATCGTTGCATTGTCCCAGACCAATATCAAGAGAATGCTCGCTTACTCATCGATCGCTCATGCAGGCTATGCACTCCTCGGTATCATTGCAGCGAACAATGAAGGGCTTGCCAGCATGATGAACTATCTGATGATCTATGCATTTATGAACATCGGCGCATTTGCGGTAATCATCATGCTCCGGAGTGAGGGCTTCAAGGGAGAAAGCATATACGACTATGAAGGGCTTGCGAAGAACCATCCCCTCGCGGCACTGCTTATGCTCATATTCATGTTCTCTCTCACGGGCATTCCGCCTACCGCAGGGTTCATCGGTAAATTATACCTGTTTATGAGCGTCATAAATGCGGGCTACACATGGCTTGCTGTGATCGCTGTAATCTTCAGCGCGATATCCGCATACTTCTATCTCAGGATCGTTATTTATATGTACATGAGAGAGCCGAAGGAAACGGTCAAGCTTACGACATCTTTTACGAACGGCATTGCTCTCATATTGACGACCGTGGCGGTACTTTTCATAGGTGTCTTCCCCGCGAACCTCATAGAGCTTGCCCGCACGGCCATAAAAGGGTTCTAAAGAAGCTCATACGGAGGTATCAAGGCCGGTGCTTCCCTTTATCACTTCTTCTGCCGTCTCTTTGTCCTCTTTCTTTACCAGGACCCTGATCTCACCCATCTTGCCGATATTTACGGGATAAGGGGTCACCCTGGATGATCTCAGTACTGCCGGGATTCCGCCGCTTTCCAGCAGATCCTTCACTATCTCCGCCTCCACGGGATCATATGTAACGAGAACCTCAACCCATTCCCCGCTCATGATCCTACCTGATCCTCTTTGAAATCGTCCGGAACTCTTCTGTCCCCGCTCTGTTCAATAACTGGAACAAAGCCGTCTCCGTGCTTGTGATGACAGCTCCCGCATCGCGCATGAACTCAATGCCGGTCTTCCAGTTCTCCTTTGTCCTCGAACAGACAGCATCCCTGACCAGATGAACATCGAAGCCGTTATGAAGGAGCCCGATACAGGTCTGAAGGACACATATGTGTGTCTCCATCCCGGTAAGTATAATCGTTTTCCTGTCAAGGTCCTTCACCTCCTTCATGAATGCCGGCTCTTCGCAGCAGCTGAAGGTCAATTTCTCGACAGGCTCATGCCCTGGGATGGCGTTCCTGAGATCTTCTACTGTATGCCCGAGGCCCTTCGGATACTGCTCGGTGACGACGATCGGTATGTGAAGCATTTTTGAGAGTTCAATGAGGTGGAGGCAATTGCCGACGACAGCATCCTTCATTTTCATTACTGTCGCAAGTTTTTCCTGAATGTCTATGATCAGTAATGAGCTCTCGTCTCTATTGAGAAAAAACTTCTCCATTAGTCAGCCTTGATGACTCTTTATTCAATCACGCAGATTGCCATCCCGGCGCCCCGGTTGATGACGGCGGTGGCAACGCTTCCCATGATAAGTCTCTCTGCCTTTGAGTAACCATGCCGCCCTATAGCGAGCATCTGGTAATCTCCGTCTTTCACCTCGTGCAGGATACTTCCCGCCACATCAAGGGTATCGGCGACCGTCCTGGTATCTATCCGGCCCTTGTCAACGCCTCTTTTCGTGAGTATTTCCGTCGCCTTGGCGAACATCGGTTCGAGTTTGAGTTTCTGGTTGGCCAGCCATTTGTCGATAACCTGGCTCCTTGTGTTTCTCTCTTCCTCCGTCAGGATGTGGCCGTCATCCCACAACGGCGCGGGCAGATTGGGAATAACATGCAGGAGGGTAATCTCCAAATCGCCCACTCCTGCGAATTGCCGGCCGACGAAATCAACCGCCTTAAAAGAACCTTCCGAGTCATCGATTGCAATCAATATCTTTCTCATTGCGATCCTCCTTTAGCCTGGATAATTTTCCATCTTTATCAAACATAGTCCCGTAAAAATTCCACGGTCAGACAGCTTTTTTTAATATTGTACAGCAAAATCCCCTTATTGCCTAATTTTTGTAGCCGGATTTCTTAGTAAAATACAGCCATGTCCGTGCGGAAGGGAAAAGGGTCTATGAAGTCCCGGAAGGAAAACATTTCCTCTACACTAGTCGAGCCGGGCGAGCCCGGAAACATTGGCGCTGCCGCGGGCGCTGAAGAACATGGGATTCAAGAAGCTTGAACTCGTAAAACCCGTGCGTGAGCCGGAGATTTTGTCCTATAATATTCACCTCAGAATCTGATATAATTTTGCGCGTTGCCAAAAGTATAAATTATTATATTTGGAAACAAGGCAGACTACCCGATTTACTTAAACCATGAGAAAGCAAACAGGGACAGTAACACATAGTGTGACCGGGAGAAGGGCAAAGCTGAAATGCTGGGAATATTATCAGTGTCGTGAACGTGACTGTCCTATATTAAAGTCAAGAAAATCACTCAGGTGCTGGCTTATTTCAGGAACGCACTGCAGAAATGAAATTCAGGGTAAATTTATTGAGAAGACAGAAATGTGTCTGAAGTGCAAAATTTTCAAGGCAAATATGGATATTCCGGCCATGAAAAAAACCATGATGGTTCTCGGCCGGCAATTTGAAGAGTACCGGCAGGAATTGGGAATGAGAGATCGCGAACTGGAAACTACAGGCATGGATCTGTCTATCGGATTGTCCGAGACATTTGAAGCACTGAAGAGAATCGCCTCAGGCGATCCCTCTGTGCGGATATCGGAGCAATCAAATATTGAACTGCTCAGCCGTTTGAAATTCCTGGTAAATTCAACTGCACAGGAGATCGGCGAGATCGTTCAGCAGTCCCATGAGTTTGCGATTGATCTTGCGGAGCATTTCGATGTTTTGCACAGAGTTTCAAAAGGCGATCTCGATGCCAGAATAAGTGAAAAGTCCGGCACGGAGATCTCGCAGGCCCTTAAAACGGTGACGAATGAAATGATCGAAAACATCCAGAAGGCCGGGGAAGCGTTGAGTGAGAGTGAAAAAAAGTATTCAACCATTGTTGAGAACAGTAATGACGGTATTGTCATTCTTCAGGACGGCGCAGTGAAATACGGGAACGGTAAAATGATGGAAATAACCGAGTATACGATGGGAGAAACGATTGGGAAGCCGTTCATCGACTTTATCTCACCCAGATATAAGATACAAGCTATAGACAGATATAAAAGCAGAATGGCCGGTGAAGAAGTCCCCAGCAGATACGAAATGGAGATAATCTCCAGAAATGGGAAAACGATCCCCGTTGAGGTTAATGCGTCGCGCATAGAATATGAGGGCAAACCGGCCGATATGGCCATTGTGAGAGATATTGCGGAAAGGAAACGGGCTGAAAAGGCTTTGCTGGAAAGTGAAGAAAAGTATAGCAGTCTTTTTCAGCATTCCAACGATGCCATCTTCGTACATGATTTAGATGGAACTATTCTTGATGTAAATGAGAAAGTCCTGGATCAGTTTCAGTATACAAAGCCTGAGATACTGTCAATGAAAATTACTGATCTTCACCCGGCTGGTACCCTGACCATATCGAAGAGAGCATTTGAAAAAGTTGTCGAGGACGGCTTCCTCAATTTCGAGATAGATTTCAGGAAAAAAAGCGGTGAAATATTTCCTGCTGAAGTCTCGGCGAGTCTCTTTCAAATAAGCGGGAAAGAAGTGATCCAGGGAATTGTTCGAGACGTAACCGATCGTAAGAGAGCATTAGAACAAATCGCATATATGGCATATCATGATCCCCTCACTAATCTGCCTAACAGGCATCTGCTGAAAGACCGTTTACAACAGACACTTGCATCCGCAAAGCAGTATAACCGGACAGTTGCAATCCTTTTTCTTGATTTGGATAATTTCAAGAGAATCAATGACACATTAGGTCATGATCAGGGAGACAAACTCCTGCTGAATGTTGCCGAGCGTCTTCAGGGTTATATCCGTAACAGCGACTCTCTTGTCCGTCTGGAAGTCGAACAGGGCGATATGACTATCGCGCGGCTTGGAGGAGATGAATTTACCGTGATGCTCACCGAAATAAGACACATCAAAGATGCGGCCAAAGTAGCCCAACGTATTCTCGTCTTGTTCAATGAACCGTTTGCGATAGAATCTCATGAAGTATTTATCACAACGAGCATCGGAATATCTGTTTACCCTGATGACGGTGATAACGTCGATACATTATTAAAACATGCAGATACCGCGATGTATCATGCCAAGGACCAGGGAAGAAACAACTATCAATTTTACAGAGAGTCCATGAATATCACGACACTTGAACGTCTTGATCTCGAAAATGACCTTCGGAAAGCGCTCGACAAAAGAGAGTTTGTATTACACTATCAGCCCCAATTAGATACGAAGACCAAAAAAATTATCGGCGTTGAGGCGTTGATTCGGTGGATGCGTCCGGACAGGGGCATGATGCTGCCCATGACTTTTATTCCGGCTGCTGAGGAGACGGGTTTGATCATACCCATAGGTGAATGGATTCTTCGTGCCGCGTGTAAACAAAATAAGGCCTGGCAAAGAGCCGGATTGCCGCCGATACGTATTACCGTCAATATATCAAGCGTGCAATTCAGCCAGAAGAGCTTTGTGAAGATGGTGGGTAAAGTTCTTAAGGAAAGCGGTCTCGCTCCACAGTATCTTGAATTGGAACTCACCGAGACTATTCTCATGCAAACAACCGATACTGCTGTTACTACTCTGAAAGCATTGAAGTCTTTGGGAATACGGCTGTCCATTGATGACTTTGGCACCGGTTATTGCTCGCTAAACTATCTCAAGAGCTTTCCCATTGATACGCTGAAGATCGATCAATCGTTTGTGAGAGACCTGAGCATAAACCAGGAGGATAAAGCTATTATTCATGCGATCATTGCGCTCGGACATAGTCTGAACTTACATGTGATTGCCGAAGGAGTGGAAACCTTGCAACAACTTGAATATCTCTCTGAAAAAGAGAGTGACGCAGTACAGGGGTTTCTGTTCAGCAGACCATTGCCGAATAATTTATTCAAAGAATTTTTCAACCAGAACGTTTAATGCATCCGTGCCGGACCGGCTAAATCTTCTTTGAAGATCCGGAACCGCATGTCGCTGATGCGATCAGATCATCGTCTTCAGCAGTTCGCCCAATCTCTTTATTCCGGTCCATATGGTTTCTTCATCTACGCTTGAAAAATTCCGCTTCTTCAGGAAAGTACCGTCGTATTGCAGCTATCATCGCGTCTCTCTGCTTCCCGTAAGCTTTTCGATCAATTCGATGTGCTCATCTATATCGTTGTCTTTCAGATATTGCAAGATCACCCTCTGGCCAAAATAGCTGGTGTGAAGATCGGAAGCCTGTTTCGCTACGACAAGCTTCTCCTTTTTCAGGCGCCGGGATTATTGGTCAATTGCGTTGTGGAATTTTGACAGGAACAACCAATTCAGGACCCTGCACGATTCTCTTTTATGGTCATTATCTTTCTTGACCAAATCTCGGGATCAGCAGTATTGAAAAAATGTTCTCTTCCGCCTGCTTCAATCTGCAGATAATTTATGCCGAGCCTCTTGACCGACCTTGCATTCTCAATGTCATTATACGAAAGCGACTTTTTCAAAAGACTTCCAAGGCCGTCAAAGCGGAAAACAACTCTTTTATTGGTCAGCAATACCGAGTACACGGGCTTTATCAATGTATCTTGATCCTTTGAAGAATCGTCAAGAATCTGTTCGCCCGGAAGCAATTCAAAAGAGAATGACCATGACATGGTTTTTTATTCTACATTAAACGGTACGCAGATTCAAATAATAGATCGTAAAAACAGATCGTAAACAGTAAAGCGTAAATCGTGAAAAGATAAAAAATATACGCTTCACACTTTACTCCGCCTCAGGCGGATCACGCTTCACACTTTAGGGGACGTTCACAAAAATGCATCAATTGTTCTAAAGAGTGATTTTTTTATTGACAAAAAATGATTAATCATATATGACTTAATATATGAAGTTGAAGTGAGGACGTTTATCCTGAAGCAAAAGAAGGGAGGTGATTGACTGGTGCCGGTAAAGAAAAAAGCAGCGACGAAGAAGACAGCGAAGAAGAAGACCGCAAAGAAGAAATAAGTTTCCCTTTACGTGTACACACTTTTTTTTGGGCCGGAGGAGCAATTCTCCGGCCTTCTTCTTGCGGTCTTCTATATAAATAAAACCCGATTTTACGGCAAAATGCAAGTCTGATTTTATAATACATTGAAAATAAAAGCTTTTTTGGTTAGTACTTGTCCATGAACGCAGACTCAATATCCCGTGAACTTCTCTTTCCGTATTCGCTCCGCTTTGATCTCCATCCCTGTCAGCATATCCCTGATACCGTCAACCATCTCTGAAGAACCTGCGACGTAATACACAGCGTCCCGCCACTCCTTACAGCCGTTAACCGCTTTCCGTCAGCCGCTCAGTCTCTTTCGATGGTTTATGTCCCTGCTTTCTTCCTCGCCCTCAGAGGAGAACCTTCTCCTGCTACTTCCCTTTTATTATTTCCCTGTAGCAGGACGAATTGCGGATATTGTCGAGGTCTTTATCTTTTTTGATAAGTTCCCAGTCTTTGAAACCGTTTCCCACACTTTTTCTTAGCATCGTACAGGCTCTCATAGAATAGATACAGGCCATGTTGTAATAGGGATAGGGATTCTTCGGATTCAGTTCGACGGCTTTATTGTAATCATCGACCGCCTCATTGTATTTTCCTTTCGTATAGTAGGCATTCGCGCGATTAAAGTAAGCCTTCTCATATTTTGGATTTGCCCTGATGGCCGCGCCGTAATCATCAATCGCCTGGTCGTATTGTCCTTTTCCCGCATAGGCCAGCCCGCGGTTTGTATAAGCTATGCCGATATCGTCCACCGCTGTCTCCCCTTTTATCTGGCTTGTACATTCCTTAATGGCGTCGTCATATCTTTTCATTTCGATATAATCATAGCACAGGTCTTTTGCATAACAGACAGAAACAAGAGAAGTCATGAACGTGCAGACAAATACAGCTATCAATGTTGATTTCATTAGTTCCTCCCCAACGGTATATCTTCAGAAAGAATATCAGAAAAGGGATGCAACGGACAAGCGGTCCGACAGGGGTAGACATAGTTGTTCCAAGCACCCGTCACACACGCTCAGGATCAGAGAGTGAAACATAGGAATTGACCAGGATAAATTGAGACGGTCTGTGATAAAATTACATTGATTTTTGCCGGTGAGCAAACCGAAAGAATAGAATAAGGACGATTCGTTAATTGATAATTACCCGGACCAAGCATTCTTTAAAGCGTGCGTTTACTGCACTCCGGAAAGAGGGCCTTGTTCCTTCACTCGGGATATTGCAAAACGACGTCTTTCAGTTCTTCAGAAATTATCTTTTCCACGTTTCAAATTGTTATCTTTATGAACATACCATCAAGGAAAGGGATGAGGCTGCCTTTTTGCCGAAAATTCAATCTTTTGACTTTCACATAGTTTCTTCCAATCAGCAGGCCGACGGGTTGGCCCGGAGCGGCGTGGATTTTCGGGAATATTTCCCTACCGCAAGGCAGACGCTTGACAGGGGCGGGGTTGCTTTCTGCATCTTCATCAGCGGGGAGTTTGCTCACGCGGGGTGGGTGGCTTTGACTGAAGAGGCAAAGAAGACCTTTGACGGCGTCCCGTACCCCGTAGACTTTTCACACGGTGAAGCATGCACCGGCGGTACTCTGACGCTGCCAAAATTCCGGGGGAAGGGACTTATGAAGTACTGCTATTTCAAAAGGTTCGAGTTTCTACGGGAGAAGGGGATAACAATATCGCGCAACGCCGTGAAAGCTGACAATATTATTTCTCAGAGAGTCCATGCCAGGTTCAATCCGAAGAGGCGTAAAATCCGCTATGTGAGGTTACTTAAATGGAAGTTCCTCATCAGGATCAAAGATGAAGTGTATAATTAATTTTACTCCGACGGGCATGATCCCGACCAAGGATATGACCCCCTTCGTTCCGGTTTCAGCCGGGGAGATCATCGATGACGTGCTTGAGGCTGCCGATATCGGCATTACGATAGTGCATCTACATGCGAGAAATCCGGGGACCGGTCGTCCGACAAGCAGTGCTGAAGTCTACGCTCAAATTATTGATGGGATCCGGAAATATCGCAAAGATCTGGTAATATGTGTATCGTTGACCGGGCGGAAGGTCAACGAATTTGAAAAGCGTGCCGGGCCGTTAACGCTCGACGGGGAAGTTAAACCGGATATGGGCAGTCTGACCCTGAGTTCGGTGAATTTCAATAAACAGGCCAGCATCAACTCTCCTGACATGATCCGGGCGCTCCTTAACGAAATGAACAACCGGAATATAATGCCTGAACTCGAAGCATTTGATGCGGGCATGATCAACTATGCCAGGTATCTCGAGAAAAAGGGCCTTCTCAGACCTCCCCATTATTTTAATCTGATATTCGGCAACATTGCCTGCGCACAAGCTGACCTGCTGCATGCGGGCGTCATGATCCGTGATCTGCCTCCGGATTCATTCTGGAGTATGGGGGGAATCGGTGATTACCAGATCACGATGAACTCAATCGCAGTCGCAACAGGCGGCGGGGTGAGAGTCGGTCTGGAAGACAACATCTGGTTTGGCCCAAAGCGTACCAAATTGGCGCGCAACTCCGATCTCATCCGGCGTGTGCACAGCCTTATCGAAACAAACGAAAGGGAAGTCATGAAACCGGAGGAACTGAGAAAGCTGCTTAAGCTGGAGGACGGGTACGGGAAGTACGGTCGCATCTTCGTGAAGCAGATGCAAATCAATACTTTGTTAAGGGAAGGGTGATCCTGAACTCTGTTGTGTCGCCGCTCAGTACAGAAATGCTGCCTCCATGCCTGGTGACAATGGATTGGACATTTGCGAGTCCCAGGCCGCTCCCGTTTATTTCAGTCGTTACGAACGGAGAGAATATGTCTTTCATCATATTCGGATGAATAGGCTTCCCGTTCGTAATAACCGAGATCGTCACTTCTTTTTGCTTCGGCTTCAGTTTTGTCTTTATCAGGATTCTTGATGATGACGTCTCGACAGAATAACGGACAAGGTCCGCCAGGCAGACCGAAAGCATGCTCCTGTCGAAAGCAGTCTTCACCCCGTTCAAACGCCGGCTCAGTCTCAATACCGGCCTTGGGCCGGTCGGGGCTATGTGCGGCAGCTCTTCTTCAAGGAACTTGTTGATGCTGTAAGACTCCAGGGCCGGTTTCTTAAAGGTTGTGAAAGTCAGGATATCGTTAACTATCCGTTCAAGTTTCTTTGATTCACTGTCAATTGTCTGTATATCTTCCTGCACGGTATCCAGAACCTGACTGTCGAACTTAGACCTTCCATATTTGGATTCTATCGATAAATTCTTCAGCAGCCTCCCCGAAAATCCTCCTATTACAAGCAGACTGTTTCGGATTATGTGGGCGACCTGTGAAGAGTGTTCACCGAGGACGCGCAATTTTTCGTCCTGCAATATTCTCTCCTGGTCTTTTCGTCCTTTATATTCCATCCCTATGGCGGTTGAGGCGAGGCGCCCGAGAAGTTTTATGTTTTCGATGACGTCCTTTGAAATTTTCCTGCCTTCGACCCAGTCAAAGACCAGGACCCCTATCGATTCACCCTCCGAAAAGAGCGGCAAAAACAACATCGAAGAGATATTGTGAGCTGTCACCAGCCCTTTCATATACGCAACGCGGCGGTCCTCAGAAGGATTTGTGACCAAAACAATGGATTCGTCACCCATCACCTTCCTTAAAAAAGCCTCTCCCGTATCCCGGGTAATGTTTTCACCAATGCCATGGACGTGCGCGGGCAAGCCCGTTTTGATCACGAGTTCATCTTTCTTATTCTTGATGATCAGGCAGCTCCTGTTTGCACCGGAAATTTCGAGCGCACTCTCAACGATAAGGTTCATCGTCTTCTCGAAGTCCCCTCTGGAAGCCAGCAGAAGCTCAGCCGTATCGACGACGTTTTTTATTGCCGCCAGTCTCCTGATCTCATCCGGTTGTGTCATTCAGTTTTTCCAGGGAGCTGCTCCATAGCCCTGTCAAGGAGGTAATATGCCCTTTCCATCTCATCAAAGGAACGGTGTACCCACCGGTAAAAAGAATCGGAACAGAACTTTCTCTTCTAAACGTAAGAGAAGAGTACCATAAAAAGCGATTCTAAGCAAATAGTCTTGCGTGCGGATTGTGACGCAGTCCGTCGTGCATCGTCAATTGTGGAGAGGTATAATGTGTAGCAGGATATGGTCCCTGGGCACTCTGTTCCTGGCCGGGGCATGGAGTGCTAACTTGCCTCAAAATACTATATATATGATTGAAAATGGTGAACCCTCCCATGAACAGGAATACAGATGACAGATAGCGGCACAATTACTACGGAAAGCGGTATTGCGATTAAGGTAGAAAAAAGAGTCCTCGACAATCAGGCCGAGGTCGCACTTCGTGTTGAGGAACAAAAGGATTGTCTGGTGCACTGGGGGCTTCGTCGTAATTCCCGTGAGCCGTGGCAGGCGCCCCCCGGGGCGGCCTGGCCTGAAGGCAGCAGGGCATTTGACCAATCGGCTGTCCAGACTCCTTTCACGCGCCGGGACGGTTATGGAGAGATCGTTATTAAACTTGACCTCTCCTCAGATTTCAGTCTGCTTGAATTTGTCCTTTTCTTCCCGGCGGAAGGACGCTGGGATAATAACCGTGGCCGGAATTACCGGATTGAAATTCCGCGAACCCGCGAAGTGTCATCCGCACTGTACTTTGACGACCCTGAACTTGACCGTCTCGCAGGCGAAATCATAGAAAAGGAAATGAGCCGGAATTCGTGGACACTCATGCACCGTTTTGATCTCTGTTACGATCTGCTGGATGAGATCAGGAGTAATAATCCGGACGGTATGGCGCTCATTTTCATATGGCTGCGGTTCTCATATCTCCGGCAGCTGGACTGGCAGCGGAACTACAACACAAAACCCGGAGAGCTGGGACATGCCATGGACCGTCTTACTCTGAAACTGGCAGAGCGGTATGAGAGGGAACAGGGTGAACGTGAAATAATCAGGTTGATAATGACCACCCTCGGCCGCGGAGGCAATGCGCAGCGAGTGCGTGACGAAGTTCTGAATATCATGCACCGTCATCATATAAAGGAAGTCTCGGGCCACTTCATGGAAGAGTGGCACCAGAAACTGCATAACAACACCACGCCGGACGACGTTGTCATCTGTCAGGCGTATCTGGAATTTCTGAAGAGTGACGGAAACCTTGACCGGTTCTACGAGAGACTTCGCGAGGGCGGAGTGACAAAGGAAAGACTTGAGGGCTATGAACGTCCCATCAGGTCACATCCCGATTTTATCCCCGGTCTGAAAGACGCGTTAATCCGCGATTTTGAGAATTTCCTGGGGATTCTCAAAGAGGTACATTCGGGCACCGACCTCGGCGTGGCAATTCAGGCGTCAAGGTACCTTTTTGACGCTAAGATGCACGGCCTCATGGATTTCATATGGTCACACCGGAATGATGAAGGGAATGTAATTTCACTCTCAGAGAAGATAACCGAGGCACGCCGGCATCTGGCGGATCGGCTTGAGGGAGCGCCATCGCAGGTGCGGGACCTTCTCTTCGTTGATATCGCACTGGAGGATTCCTTGCGGGCGACTGTGGAAAAGGACCTTGGTGCCCGATCAGGTCGCGACCAATTAATGGATTTGTTCACGCTGACACTTCAAAATCTGTGCCTCTCGAACAGGGACGAAGAGTTCCGATACTGCCTGGACCATTGGAAACGTCTCAGGGGAATAGAAGACCCTGGAAGAGAAGGTGCACTTCATGCCGAAGCCGTTCTCGACCGTACCAGGCGGGCACTGGGTTCTTTTGTCGACCATTATCACCGGCTTCTCCAGCCTAAGGCAGAGGTCCTTGGCGGGGCCTTTCACGCCGATTCGTGGACGGTTACTCTTTTCAGCGAAGAGGTGCTGCGCGGCAGGCCGGCATTCGCCCTCTCGATGGTCCTCCGCTATCTTGATCCGATTCTGCGGAGGGACGCCGACCTTGGTAACTGGCAGGTGATCGGCAGGGGACGCGGCACCGGGGAAGTCAAAGTTGTGGAGGCTCTCAAGTCAGTTCAGGGCAAGAGTTTTGAGCGTCCTGTGGTCCTTATAGCCGATAGAATAGGGGGAGACGAAGAAATCCCTCAGGGGATCACAGCGATTATTACGCCTTCCGTTATCGACAGTTTATCCCATCTGGCAATCCGCGCGAGAAATGCCGGCGTTCTTTTTGCTGTCTGTTATGACGAAGAGACGATCGCGAAGTTGAAGTCTCTCAAAGGCAGTTTTCTAAGGCTGAGTGTGAAAAGTACCAACGATGTCGTTTTTGAGGAGAGTCATGAGGGAGCAGACGTTGTGAAGTCCCGCGCTCCCGGAGTCCGTGCTCCGGTATCTGTCGCCGGTTTCACGGTTTATGCCTTGCCTATGGATGATTTCAGTGAACGGAACGTCGGCTACAAATCGAACAAACTTAAAAATATTCATGGAAAGTTGCCTGAATGGATCGGCTTTCCCTCCTCGGTCGCACTGCCCTTTGGAGTCTTCGAAAAAGTGCTTGCCGAAGAGCAGAACAGGAAGACAGCAGAAACATACACCGGGCTCGTACAACGAATAGAAAATGCGCCGGAAAAGGGAGAGGTGCCGGCAGAACAGCTTGACGAACTGCGGAAGACCGTCCTGGATCTCGCAGCGCCCGACGAACTGCTCACCTCGCTCCGAAGAGTCATGGAGGGAGCGGGACTTACGTGGCCTTCAGACTGGAACGGGGCGTGGATGTGCATCAAGCATGTCTGGAGTTCAAAATGGAATGACAGGGCCTTTCTGAGCCGGGAGGCCAACGGCATCCCTCACGATGCCCTTTTTATGTCGGTGCTCGTTCAGAGGGTCATCGAAGCTGATTACAGTTTTGTGATCCACACAGTCAACCCTCTTACAGCGGCAAAGGATGAAGTCTATGCCGAAGTCGTCCCCGGTCTGGGCGAAGCGCTGGCCGCGAATTACCCCGGGAGAGCCCTCAGCTTTACCTGCAGTAAAGGAGCAAGAGAAGAACCCCGTCTTCTATCTTTTCCGAGCAAGAGCACCGGACTCTATGGAGGAGGTCTTATCTTCCGTTCCGATTCAAACGGAGAAGACCTTGCCGGTTATGCCGGAGCCGGTCTTTACGATAGTTTTGTGCTGCCGCCGCCCCGCAAGGTTTCTCTGGATTACACCCGCGACTCCCTTGTATGGGATGAGGGGTTCCGGAAAGACCTGCTCGTTGGCATAGCGGGCGTGGGTACAGCTATTGAAAATGTCATGAAATCTCCTCAGGATATCGAAGGGGCATACTCAAAGGGACAATATTTTGTGGTACAGACGCGTCCGCAGGTGGGGATAGAGGATGTCTGAAAGGGGCCGGATTCGAATCGGCAATCAGACTTCTTTCCTTGTCCTGCCCGTGCTGCTGCCCTTCGAATATGCGGCGGCCCGTGGTTTCGATGCCTTTGAGTGGCTGCCGGACAAGAAGGAATCGGGTGAAGGCTGGACGGCGGACGATATACCGGCGGAGACGCGTTCAATTATCAGGAAAACCGCATCTGAAAGAGATATATCCCTTTCGGTCCATGCTTCGATACAGTCAGGACCGTTGAAAACCAAAGGCAGCGAAGTCTTTCAAAGGGATGTTGAGTTTGCGCGGGAAGTGGGTGCAGTCCTTTTTAATATCCATTTCGACCCTGATCAGGGGATAGATTCTTTTGTCAGATCAATCACACCTCTGACGGAAGACCTTTCGCAGACAGGCATGAAGCTTTCTATCGAAAATACTCCGGCGGCAGGACCTCAGGATTTCAATCAATTGTTCAGGTATCTCGCCGATGTCCGTTTCCCGCACATCTCTTCAGTCGGGATGTGTCTGGATATCGGTCATGCCAACCTCTGCGACTTTACGCGAAATGATTATCTCAAATATGTCGATCTTCTCGCTCCGGAAGTGCCGATTATCCATCTGCACATGCATGAGAACTATGGAGACTATGACAGCCACCTGCCGATCTTTACGGGTCCGGCGGGAAAAGACCCGGCGGGCATAAAAGGACTAATAGAACGTATGAAGAAACGAAAGTTTTCCGGCACTATTATTCTTGAACAGTGGCCGCAACCTCCGGACCTGCTCGACAGAGCCCGTAACAGAATCCTTGAGATGTTTGACGGTTCACATGAATCGTATGATGAAGGCACCCATGACTTTGCCGGGAGCATTGTTAAAGCGAATGAGCAGTTCCTCAGCTGGAGGAAGAGACTTGAATGGGTCCTGAATTTCATCGGGAACGAAAGAAGCCCCGACCTGGATCAACTCGTGTATATCGCGATCTATCTGCGTTTCATCGGCACCGGAGAAATCCGATGCGGAGAGGACGGCGGGCATTACCGTCCGTCCAATCACGCCAGGATATCACAGAAGATATATGGTCGTTTGTCAAAGATAGCTAACCCGGAAAATATTTTCATCATCAGGAAAATATATCCGTGGCTCCCATCCTTTGACAGCGCCTTCATGAGGGCCGAACCCCTGACCCTCATACGGGACATAGCCCACCGGAACGATATCCCTCAGGAACTGAAGAGGGAGATCAAAGTCACGCTCCAGAACAAGCTGCACCGCTCTGCGGGCCCCGAAGACCTTGTAACCTCCGAAGCGTTGCTTCAGCGGATAACCGCACCCGGACGCTTCCGCTTCATTTCCACCGGCCTTTGTCGCGGAATTCAGGAGGTTCCATGAGGAATTGAGGGAATTTTTCAATGCACGCTCCCTGGACGAAGAACTCGAAGCATTTATGGAGAAAGGTAATGTTTCGGAAAGAGCTCTGATCCGTGATTTTTTTAAGTCCAGGAAGAAAGCGGACACATATGAAGAGGTGCAAGCTGTTTTCAGGCTTTTGACCGAACTGCGGAGCCGGTTTAGCGATCAACTCAGAGGGAACACCGGTCCCGAAGGCCATGAACTTCAATTGATAGACATCGCACTGGAGGATTTTTCCTTTGTCCTTCTGAGCCGGTTGATAAATCACCTTGACGCTCTGAAGAAAGACATCCCGTGGATTTCGATGCTGAACTCCCTGACCCTTACGGTCAGGAATCTGCGTCTCAGCGGCTTTGATGCTGAAGAGTGCCTGGCGCTGGAATCCGAATTAAAGGCCTGGTCCGGAAGATTCGACAGGAGAGACAGGGATCAATTGCTGCGTATCAAGGCAACAGTTGACAGATGCCGGCGACTCGCAGAAGTTTACTGCGGCAAAATACTGGCCCTCTTTCCGGAAAGGGTCGGGAGACTTGGTCGTTTCCTCGGTGTGGCAGAGGGATCAATAAAAATATTTGCCGAATCTGATATCAGGAGACATCCGGTCTTTCAACTCTCAAAGCTTGTCAGCATACTTTCAAAGAAAATCAGATCTCTTGCAACGCTTCCACCGTGGGAAGTCATCGTGCCGGGAAAGGTCCTGGGCCGGCTGATCGCGGCTCCGGATATGTACCATTTGTCAAATGCTGCCGGTGGACCACTAATTGCTCTCCTGGACAAAATAGAAGGTGAAGAGGAAGTGCCTGCCCGGGTGGAGGGCATTATTGTTGCCCATGAAACGCCACTTCTCTCACACCTGGCTGTAAGGAGCAGGCAGAGGAGGCTGGTATTCCTGTCCTGTGATGACCCGGACCGTTTTGCCGAATTAAGAGACTTTGAGGGGAAGAATGTCGTGCTCGATGTGTCTGCGGAAAAATTCGACCTCAGAATTCTTCAAGCAGGGAATGGCGTGCAGGGAGATGACCGGGATGCGAAGATACGGGCTGAATGTCCGGCGGTCCTCCGGCCGTCTCGGTCTGCCCGTCCGGGTGTGCTCCTTCTCGGTCAGGTCACTCCGGCAACGGGGGGCAACAAGGCATTCGGGGCAAGAAGGCTTGAAGAATTCTCGGGTCGCAAGGAGAGCGGCTTCAGTACGCCGTCAGGGGTTGTGGTGCCCTTCGGAATCATGGAAGAATCACTTTCCTCTTCACCCGCAATGGAAAAGGAATATAGATCTCTCGTCAACGAACTGAACGGACTATCCGGGGATGATCTGAACAGGGCTCCGAGAAGGCTCAAAGATATAGTCGGCAACCTTCAGGTTCCGCAGAGAGTCACGTCCGCCGTTATGAAATTCTTCAGAGAGGATGAAAGACTGATGGTTCGTTCGAGTTCAAACTGTGAAGACGGGGAAAGCATTTCCGGGGCGGGGGTGTATGACTCCGTTGCCAATGTGGCTCCTTCAGGGGTAAACCTTGCGGTCCTCACGGTCTGGGCGTCCCTCTGGAACAGCGGTGCTGTGACGCAGAGGAAGAACGCCGGAATCCCTCACGAAAGAGTCTCCATGGCGGTGCTGATTCAGAAGATGGTCGTACCGGAGCTTTCTTTTATCATGCATACGGTGAATCCGGCCAATCGGAACCATGCTGAGATCTATATAGAACTGGCGGCGGGCCTCGGCGAATCGCTCACTTCAGCCGAAATCCCCGGAGGTCCTTATCGGATGGTTTTTGACAGAGATTTGCGAAAGGTTCGGATGCTCGCCTTTGCCAGTTTCAGCGACGCAGCGTGGCCTCGCGAGAAAGGGGGAATCGTGCGGAAGACGGTGGATTATTCACTGATCGACTTCTCGATAAACGCAACTTTCAGAAACCGGCTCGGCAATCGCCTCGGGGCGACCGGCCTTTTTGTGGAGACTGTTCTGGGAGGCCCCCAGGATATCGAAGGACTTTTTTCCGGAGATATTGTCTATCTCGTCCAATCCCGCCCGCAGCAGGGTGTGAAATGACCTCTCCGCGTATTCTTGCACTTTTCCAGAAGAGGATTGAAGGAGACGACGCCCTTCTGCAGCTTGCGGGTTTGAGGTTTAAGGAGGCCGGACTCGGAACCGAGTTTTATGCCGAGACGACTGCAGAACTTGACTGGCTCCTGGGGTTCAAACCTGTTCCCGATACTCCGGCGACAGTGCATCTGCACCGCGGGATCAACGTGTTCGAGGAAGGAAGCAGAAAACTGATTATCGAATTTGCAGAAAGATACAACGGCCGTATCTTTGGAATAGTTATCCACGATCAGGTCGAAATCGTCACCCGACCCGGCGAGTATGTGGCTTGCCTGCATGAGCTTGAATCCGGACTGAAAAAAGTCGGGGGAGGTCTCTGTCTGTTTATAGAATACGCCGTCGGTCTGGAGCCCGAAGTGTTTACAGGTCTCTTCAAGAAAATACAGGAACTGAAGTATGTGAGTGCGTGCGTAGATTCGGGCCATATAGGACTGTGGCAGGCGAGGGACACCTATTCACGCTCTCATCCGGGAAAGGATATATTTTCTCTCAAGGCGGACAATCCGGAGCTGCCCGGTGTCATTGAAGATGTCGAGAGCGCAGTATCCTCCGCACCGGACACGGTCCTCCGTGTAATTCGGGAAGTCGGCGGTCTGGGGAAGCCCTTGCATCTCCACCTGCACGACGCACACCCGGCATCGGTCCCGAGTCCCTTCGGGATATCCGACCATCTGAGTTTCCTGGACAAAATCCCTGTACCATTTGAATACAAAGGCAAACGCTATCTTGATCCGATGTTCGGTCCTTCCGGCCTTTCAAGCATCATCACAGAGGCCATACATTCGACTGCTCCCGATCTCCTCTCCTTCACGCTGGAGATCCATCCGGGAGGAGGAAGGCTCCCCCTCGGTAACGCTTCCCGGCTTTTCAGCCACTGGAAGGACAAGGGAAATGCCGAGCGGATGAACTCCTGGCTTTCGGTCCTTCAGAGGAATCGGAAAATCATATTGAAAACATGCGGCATAAAGGAGGTTGATATGGAAAAGGGTAAAGGAATGATCATCTATAACCTATTTCCGCTGCTGGCCGGAAAGTTCACTGAATGGGAAACGCATCTGGAAAGGGCTTCAGAAATGGGCTTCACATGGATCTTCGTGAACCCTATTCAAATGCCCGGCTCTTCCGGAAGCATCTATTCCATAAAGGATTATTTCAGTTTTAACCCTCTGTTGGTGGATGAGAAAAGTGAGAGGTCCCCTAAAGAGCAGGTGAAAGACATGACGAAGGCCGCCGGAAAGCTGGGACTGAGGACGATGGTGGACCTTGTGATAAACCACTGTTCGATAGATTCAACTCTCATCAAGTCGCATCCTGAATGGTTTGCCAGGGAGCCGGACGGCCGCATAGCCCATCCCTTCGCAGATGAAAACGGCAAGAAAGTTGTATGGAAAGACCTGGCAAAGTTTGATCACAGGAATACGAGGGACAGGGAGGGTCTCTTCCGGTTCTTCCTCGATGCAGTGAAATTCCTGGCCGAACTCGGTTTTAACGGATTCCGGTGCGATGCGGCTTACCAGATCCCCAGAAGTCTTTGGGAGAGGCTTATCCGGGAGTCGAAAAAGGAGTATCCTGATCTTCTCTTCTTTGCCGAGACTCTCGGTACCACGCCGGACCTGACCAGAAGGACCGCCGGCGCCGGTTTCGATTACATATTCAACAGTTCCAAATGGTGGGATTTCGAGAGCAAGTGGCTTATGCAGCAATATAATCTCACCCGGGAAATCGCTCCTTCCATCAGCTTCCCGGAGAGCCATGATACGGTGAGGCTCTGCGAAGAGCTGGGCGGCAACGTGGAGGGACTGAAACAAAGGTATCTCTTTTCAGCCATTTTTTCAGCAGGGGTAATGATGCCTGTAGGATTCGAATTCGGTTTCCGCAAGAAGCTGCACGTGGTGAAGACGAGACCCTCGGACTGGGAAGAGACCGGTATCGACCTGACTTCTTTTATAACTGCAGTGAACAGGATGAAGGCAGGGCACGTGATGTTTCAGGAGGATGCGCCCACACAGATGTTGTCTGATCAGAATCCACGAGTCCTCTTCATGTGGAAGGCATCAACTCATACACAGGAAGAATCCCTTGTTATTCTCAATAAGGACATTCGCGACAGACAACACTTTTATGAGGAAGACCTGAAGGAGTGTCTTCAGGCAGGGGCTCCGCTGCTCGATATCTCTCCGGAGTACCAACTGGACTATATTCCGAAGCCCTTTTCTTACGACCTCCAGCCCGGACAGGGGATCGTGCTGATCACTTCAAGGGATACAGTTCCTGAAGATTAAACTGGATTATTCATGAACTAAAGAGCGCCGATGTGGTTGGTTATTGATGATAAACGTTCAACACGTGGTCTGCGACGCCGTCCCAGGTGAAGGCTGTTTCTACCGCTGTTCTTCCGTTCGCGCCCATCCATCTGGCCCATTCGAAGTTTGTGAAGAGCGTCCCCAATCCCCATGCGATAGATTCAGGAGTCGGAAATATCTTCAGACCGTTCACCTCGTGCCATACGAACTCATCCGGCCCTCCATTTTTTGAAACTACCACGGGCTTACCTGCGGACCAGGCTTCAAGGATAACGATGCCGAAGGGTTCGTTCCGGCTCGGCACACAGACTACATCGCACGCCTTGTACAGGTTGCTCAATTCCCATCCTGTCTTGTGGCCGACAAACCTCGTCGCATGTGCGACGCCGAGGTGGTGAGCACGCCACTCCACGTGGGAGCGCATTTCCCCGTCACCCGCAAAGATAAACCTGGCATTGGGGTAAAATCTCAATACGTACGGAATCGCTTCTATAAGAAGATCGGGACCTTTCTGTAACACCATCCGTCCGACAAAAAGGACTGTGGGGTCCATAGGACCTATCTGGTATTGCCTTTTCACTTCGAAAGGGTCAAGCCAGCCATCGAAATTATGGAGGTTGACCCCGTTATAAACAACGGAAACCTTCCACCACGGGACCTCATACATCCACATGACCTCATTCCGGAGGCCGTTCGATACGGTCATCACTCTGTCTGCCCAGTACGTCCCCGCTCTTTCGATATCGCGGACCTGCGCCGAACTCCCGTCATAAAAATTATTTCCGCAGCGGCCGTACTCCGTCGAATGTATGGTAAGTATCCCCTTTCGCCCGCGCCCCTGCTTGATCCATATCATGGCATTGGCAGCCAGCCAGTCATGGGCATGGACTACGTCGAAATGATTTCCCATGTAATCTTCCGTCTGGAATACATGGTGCACAAATGATCTGCACATGTCGTTGACTTCTTCGATAAAATTGGAATCAAGCCGGAAAGGACACCGGTGATAATGCACCCCTTCAATCCTTTCGTAGTGCTGCTGGGCATTTGCCATCCTTGTAAAGACATGCACCTCATGTCCTTTCCTTTCAAGGGCGGCCGCGACCTCGGCTACGTGGACTCCCACACCCCCTACGCTGATCGAATGAAGTGATTCCCAGCACAGTAATGCGATGCGCATCACACATCTCCCATAAGCTAACCGTTTCTAATTGTTACAAACAAATACGTCGGAATTACAGGTCCTGCACAACTTCCAATGGAATAATCAGTGAATGCTTCACATGAATTGTACACAACACATAGAGGGTGAGAGCAAAATGAATGCCAGGCATAACCTGCTAATTTATCAGGATTCCAGGAAATAAAAAAATAATCCCTTCCGGCAAATTGCCTCGCATAGAAGGCATAATGCCCCCTCGGATCCGGAAAGTATAGTCTGACTTCTCAACCTGCAGTCAGGACGGGCTTTGTGATATCTTCAAAAAAGCCATCGGAGAGCGCATGCCGGCAGACGCAGCATGAACTCATCCCGTTTCATTTTTTGCAACCCATATGGAAGCGGGACTAAGGCAAAGAATTTCCGTCCCATTTATGGTCGGGGTCCGGGAGGAATGTGAGGCCTCCGTAAGCCCAGCTTACCCCTGACTGCTCACTCGCTTCCTCTTTCGTACTGTGCATGCGCACCAGCCAGCCACCCGGAACTTTGGTACGCCATATTTTCGAGTTGGTCTTCTTACCGCCGATTTCTCCATCCAGTTTTTCCCATACTAACGTAGGAATACCGATCACCTTCTTTCTATAGAGGCATAAGCAGCTATTAGCTGCAGGTATTTATAATATCAGACATCATCGTCGCAAATCCACAGTCAAAAGCAAGAGTCGTCATTGAGCCCGCATTGCGGTAATGACAAAGTGTTGCCCGGGCGAGCCACTCTCATGACCTTCTGTTTTCTCTGTATTTGTGAACGATCCAGAGGATCACGCCTATAAACGAGACTATCAGTATCAGTCCGAGCTGATAGTGTCTGATGTCCCTGACAACAATTTCTACCGCGCTGCCGAACAGGTATCCTCCCGCTGAAATTAACACCGACCATACTGCAGCGCCGATTGCGTTGAGCAGGACAAACCGGCTTGTTCTGACTTTCTTGTTGAGGGCCAGCACAAAAGGAGTCATGATGCGCATCCCGTATACAAAGCGAAACCCGAGCATTATGAGGTCATGGTACCTTTCGATGCGCCGGTGAACTTCATGCACGCGTTTTTGCCAGTGTGGATGCCTCGCCAGCAATTCTATGCCCCTCAGACGACCAATATGGAAATAAAGCTGGTCTCCCGAGAAACTGCCGATGAACGCGACCAGCATGACCATCGGCAATTTCAGGTACCCCAGGTGCGCCAGGAGCCCGCCGATAATCAATATCGTTTCTCCTTCAAAAAAAGTCCCGGCCAATAAGGCCCAATAGCCGTATGTTCTTACAAGTGGCTGAAGCGTCGTAATGGTCAAATCCAGAAGCATATTTCAAGTGTGCGAAAGTCCGAATCTGTTGCGCACAGACATAATGATATGCTATTATTTTAACGAAGTATAGAGGAAGTTTTTTGTTGTATTCCTAACCGCAAAGCGTTCTGCTTTTTTACGGTTTCTTTTATGACATTAGCTCCTTGAACTTCAGGAACCAGGAGAGGAGGTGGAATCTCTTACATCAAACGTTTGAGCAGGGTCTGACTCTGCGATGTGCGCTGTGTCTCCCAGCCCGTGAGTTCTTTCAGGAATGCCGCCATTGCATTCCTTCTGTTGGGAAGGCCGGGAAAGATCCCGGATCTTGATGCAGAAATTTTCGAGATAAATTAAAAAGCAGCAGGTGCTCGATAAGGAGAACAAGAAATGTCAAAAAAGATTTATGTTGGGAATCTCGATTACAAGGTGACTGAAGAGGAACTGAGAGAGGTATTTGAAAAGATAGGAGAGACCCAGTCGGTGAAAATAATTACTGACGTTGTGACCAGCCGCTCGAAAGGATTCGGTTTTGTCGAGATGTCCTCGAACGAGGATGCTGAGAAGGCGATATCCACTCTCAACGGGACCTCATTGATGGGGAGGCCCCTTACCGTCAACGAAGCGCGGCCGCAGCAACCCAGGGGTACGAGAGGTTTCGGGGACAAGCAAAGGAAACCCAACAGGAGAGGAAGCGGACCTGGCAATTGGAGATAAGGGTAAACGGAAACGATCTTGAGAAGGCCCTGAAGCTACTTAAGAGGAAACTTCAGAGGGACGGCCTCATGGGAGAGCTCAAGAAAAGGAGCTTCTATGAGAAACCTTCTGTGAAGTTGAAAAATAAGCAGAGACAGGCGAAAAAGAGAAAAGCGAAGAACGCCAGGAGGAAGCTGCTGGGTAGAAAAACAGTTACCACGGCTAATCATTAAAAAAAGGGGATCAATTTGACAAAGCGTGCCAGCATGTATAAGAGCGAAAAAAGGAAAAAAGAATTATCGCGGCAGAAAAAACGCGAAGAGAAGAGACAGAAGCGCCTTGAAAAAGGTGAAGCTGAGAAGCAGGACTCCGGTCTGATAACGCCGGCAGAAGAGGACAAGGCGACAGAAGAATCAGTTTCTTAGGTGGCCTCGGACTGTTACAGGTTAGAAGATATTTCGTCTCCTTTTTGACAAAGTTGCTGGCACCTGAATTGTATGGCAGCATGCCTCATATGAAACATCCTTCTTATCAGGTATACAGATAACAATCTTACCTTGGCAATATTCCCTCACAGCGGGACAAATTGCCCGACAGCATTATCCTTTCTTTTGAAAACTCCGTGTAAAATTTGTAAATTTGTTATGGCATTACTTTTGCTAATTATGCTTCAAGAAGTGTTCGGCAGACTGAAGTGAGAAGATAACGAACGGGCTGAAGAGATACCCGACAGTTGCCGTGCATGAGTTTATATCGCCAATTCGGAAGCAGAAAAGAAAGGAGGAAAATATGGGTTACACACAGGTAGCATTGGAGGACAAGATACTCGATATGTATCCGGAGATCAGGAATTCCGGAATTTCACCGCGCCTCAGTTTTGATAACGCCAGGAATGCATGGGTTATAAAACTCGTTAAAGGCAACAAGGAAACGACGGTCTACCTCGACAAGAAAGACGCTGATGCCTGCATGGACAACACATACTGTGAGGCGTTTAAGACGGATTTATGTGATGCCGTTAAGAAAGTCGGGTAGATGAGATAAAAAGAGATATATTCGCCCACTCCACCAACCTCAATATGTGAGCCAATTTCACGTATGGAATTGGCTCATCCTTTTTTAACCCAAAAAATGTATTTGACTGGAAAGCATGCAGGCACATGTGCATCAAAACCGCTCCAATGCAGAATTTGTGTTTCTATAACAGTTAATCGGCTAAAATTAAAATGTGCAGAGATAGCGGATGAACAGCCGCCGACGAAGGAACTGCCGGAGCGCTCTTGCTACACACGTGCCCGCATGAGACAGACTGAAATGCTTTTTTGGAAGTTAACGCGGCACGATGATGTAAAATGTATCATGCCTGTGCAGAATATTGTTGTCCGATCTTCAGAAGCGGGTGAGAGAATCGATACGTTCCTCGCAAAAAGGGCAGGGATTACCCGTTCGCAGGTGCAGAAATTTATCGTAAACGGTGCTGTTTTTGTGAATGAGATGTCCGTCAGCCGGAACTACAGGCTGAAGGTGAACGATGCAGATCGTCTTCAATGTCACCGATAAGAGAAGAGGAAGGGCTTATACCGGAACCCATACCTGTTGAAATCCTCTATAAGAATGGACATGTAATTGTGGTGAATAAGCCTCCCGGCATGGTCGTATATCCCGCTGCCGGCCATAGCCGTGGTACCCTGATGAATGCACTCGCATATCATTGTGAAAACCTTGCGGCAGTGGGCGGTCCCCTAAGGCCGGGTGTTGTACACAGACTGGATAAAGATACATCCGGCGTGATGGTCATGGCCCTCAGCGACCGCGCTTACTATGATCTTACCTCACAGTTCAAAGAAAGGACGATAAACCGACGATACAAGGCACTGATCTATGGCAATCTCAAAGAAGACGAAGGGGAGATATCTCTCAGGATAGGTCGTTCTTCCTCCGACAGGAAAAAGATGTCAACCCGCGGAAAGACGGGAAAGGAAGCCCACACAAGGTGGAAGGTACTGAAAAGATTCGGCAGTTCAACTCTGATAGAGGTGAAACTCGGTACCGGAAGGACACATCAGATAAGGGTGCATTTTGCGTCTATCGGACATCCCGTGCTTGGTGACGGGACATACGGGAAGAAGGTGGAACTGGATGTGAGTGCCCGACAAAGAGATTTCATTTCCGAGGCAGATGCTGCATGCCGAATTACTGGGATTCATACACCCCGCAACCGGGGAGTATCTCGAATTTACAAGCCCTCTTCCTGAAGACATGGCGCAAAAGGTGGAAGAGCTGAGCCGGAGTTAGTCCCCAAAACTTATACCCAGAGAACGTGCTGTCAGAATAATCCCCGAATCAAAGGCGACGGATTTCATCTGCCCTATTGCATCTTCAATCGGCACCGGACGGATTTCCGTTGAACGGAGTGCCGCCATTTTCCCGAACTTGCCGGATTCTATAAACCGTATGGCTGCGGTCCCGAACCGCAGTGCAAGCAGCCTGTCAAAGGTGGTGGGTGCGCCTCCTCTCTGCAGATGGCCGAGGACTATATCCCTCGTCTCTTTTCCGGTCCTCTTTGCGATTTCTTCTGCGACCTTTTTGCCGATGCCGCCCAGCCTGACCTCGCTTCCCGGTTTCTTTGTCCTCGATTATTGTCATGTCACCGCCGACGGGTTTGGCCCCCTCCGCCGCCACAACGATCGCGTAGTCCCGGCCGATAAGCGTCAGCTGTCTTATCTTGTTGCAGACCCTCTCGATATCAAAAGGTATTTCGGGTATCAGAATAACGTCGGCTGAACCGGAGATCCCCGAGTGCAATGCTATCCACCCCGCATACCTGCCCATAACCTCAACTACCATGACCCTGTCATGAGACCGGGCTGTAGTGTGGAGTTTATCGATCGCCTCGGTAGCCGTATTGACAGCCGTATCAAATCCGAATGTAAAGTCCGTAGCGCTGATATCATTATCAATCGTCTTGGGAATTGCGATAACCGGGATACCCCTTTTCATGAACTGATTTGCAATGCGAAGACTGCCGTCACCCCCGATGGCGACAAGCACATCGAAACCAAGGGCCTTAAAGTTGGAAAGGACCTTGTCTGAAATGTCGGCACAGGTAACACTTCCGTCAGGGCCTCTCAATGCGTAATTGAACGGGTCTCCCTTGCTCGCTGTGCCGAGGATCGTGCCGCCTATATTCGTAATGTCCCAGACATACTCGGGCGTAAGACGTATGATCTGCTTTGTATCAATAAGACCCTGGTAGCCGTATTTTATGCCATAGACCTCCCATCCCTTCTCGTGTGCGGCAAGAACAATGCCCCTGATTACTGCATTCAACCCGGGAGCGTCGCCGCCGCCGGTATTCACGGCAATCTTCATTCTATGACCTCCATGGCTTCTTTTTTTGATATCCTCGGAGGAGGACCTGGGAACCTTCGACGGATAACCGACCGGGACAATGGCAACAGGTCTGAGATATTCCGGCAAATCCAGAACCTTAAAGACGCCTTCTTCCCTGAATGCGCCGACCCACACTGAACCGAGCCCATGCTCATGAGCCACGAGCATCATGCACATGATACTTGCAGCAACGTCCTGAATCGAATACAGGTAAACGCCCCTCTCTCCGTATTTGGGGATATGCGGCTGTCGGTGCAGCCGACTATCACAAGAGGCGCTTCCGCAATGAAATTCTGGTTCAGGGCTGCAGTCGCGATCATCTTCCTCATTTTCTCGTTCTTTACAAAATAAAATTTTCTCGCCTGGAGGTTCCCTGCACTTGGCGCCCATATCAGAGCTTCCATGAGCTTATCAAGCAGCTCATCGGGTATCTCTTTCTTCTGAAAGTCCCGGATGCTTCTTCTCTCTCTGACGGCTTTTAAAATATCCATCTCAAAAAATCCAATCTAAAATAATCAATATGCAATTATCAGGTTAAATTTTCAATAATGCTAACAGGGCTACTTTCTTAATATTTTTTTTAGTCATTGCGGCTTGTCCGCAATCTCTCCGGTTATTTTTCAGAAAGATTCCCGACAAGCGGGAATGACATCTATGTATTTTTACTTATTAACTTCTCAGCAATTGTACATTGATAACTGATAATTATCACCTGATTCTTTGAAGTTTACGGTTTCCAGTATTCGACAAACTTACCGCCTCTGGTGATCCAGACAACATAAGGCGAGACGGTCACATCACCCTTCTCATTAAACCTTATCTTCCCCAGGGCAACATCGAATTCCATCGAATGCAGCTTCTCAATAATAGCTTTCCCGTCAGTTGAGTTGGCCGCTTTTATAGCGCTGAGAAGGATGTTTGCAGCATCATAGGCGTAAACGGAGTAGGGGCCGATATCGCCATATTTCGCCTGGTATTTCTCAATAAAACCTGCTGCCGAAGGGATATTCCTTGGGTCCGGACTGAAGGTAAGATATGTACCCTCTGCGGCAGCCCCGGCGATTTCGATGAACTTCGGGTCTATCGTTCCGTCACCGCTCATGAACGGAGCGTTCAATCCGAGTTCCTTCGCCTGTTTGACCAGGAGTCCGGCCTCCGGATAGATACCCCCGAAATAGATGAGTTGAGGGGACTTGCTTTTTATGGCTGTCAGCACCATCTTGAAGTCCTGATCTCCCGGGACAATCCCTCCGTAATAAACGACATTGACGTCATTTCCGAGGAACTTCCTGAACTCGTCCGCAAGACCCTGGCCATAAGTAGTCTTATCATGAAGTATGGCAACATTCTTCAGTTTGAGGTAGTTTGTGACAAAGTCGGCTGCAACCTTTCCCTGCTGGTCATCTCTTCCGCAGACCCTGAATACGTTGTCGTAGCCTTTTTCCGTGAGCTGCGGGTTTGTTGAACCGGGGGTGATCATCGGGATTCCCGCCCTGTGGTACACATCGGATGCGGGAATCGAGCAACTCGAATTGAAGTGCCCGATGACGCCGACGACACCTTCATTTACCATCTTGTTTGCAACAGAGACAGCCTGTTTCGGGTCATGCTGGTCATCGCTGACTATCACCTCGATCTTCTTGCCAAGGACTCCGCCTTTGCTGTTCCACTCCTGAACGGCAAGTGAGACGCCGTTCTTGAAATCCATGCCCATTTTCGCCTGGTCGCCTGTCATGGGTCCGGCGATGCCGATCCTTATTACATCCTGTTTCTTTCTGACAGGCCAAGAACTGTCAGACCCAGGAGTAAGAAGACAAGCAAAAATTTCTTCATATCACAAGCCTCCTAACCGACATTATTCACGAAATTTTAATTGATGACCGGGAAGAGAGTATCATGAATCCGCATTCCTTATCCTTTTCCATATGATTTAATTATATCCATAAACTTTGCTGCATTTTCTTCAATATCCCCGCTCAGTATTGCCGATGCCACCGCAACCGCGTCAACTCCGGTCTCAAGTACCATGGACCAGATTTTCGAGGGTTATGCCGCCTATTGCAACCACCGGTATCCGCAGGTTCTTTTTTACCTCATGAAGCATTTCAACCCCTTTTGGACTCCCTGCATCTTTTGTCACTGTGTGAAATATGGGGCCAAAACCTATGTAGTCGGCGCCTCCTCTTTCAGCGTCGACCGCCTGTTTCAGAGAGTGGGTGGAGATGCCTATTATTTTCCCCCCCATAATCTTGCGGGCCTCCTTCAAAGGCAGGTCATCCTGGCCGAGATGCACGCCGTCTGCTTCTGCGGCGAGTGCGATATCCGGATGGTCGTTTACGACAAGTACGGCTTCAAAATCCCTTGTGATACTCCTGAGCCTGACCGATTCCTCGTAAATCTCCCGTCTCGTCCTATCCTTATCCCTGTATTGAACCCATCTCACGCCCGCTCTCAGCGCTCTGAGAACCATATCCCCATACGGAAGATTGCTCGCCTTACGCTCGGTGATAAAGCACAGGCCACCCAGGTACATAATCTCTAGACATTTTCTTTACTGCGGTTGTTCAGTTTCTCTATGAAGTTCGTATTAAAATCCCCGCCAACGAAATCAGGGTCTTCCATGACTCTCTTATGAAGTGGAATTGTTGTCTTGACCCCCTCGATTATGAATTCATCGAGTGCACGCTTCATCTTCATGATCGCATCCGTTCTGCTCTTGTCGTACACAATCAGTTTGGCTATCAGTGAATCGTACTGTGAAGGTATCACATATCCGTTATAAATTGCGGTATCAACTCTCACGCCCGGCCCGCCCGGTATCGACAGAAAGGTGATCTTACCCGGGGAAGGGATGAACCTTTCAGGGTCTTCTGCATTGATCCTGCATTCTATCGCATGGCCTGAAGGTCTTATCTGGCTCTGTTTGTACTCCAGCGGAAACCCTGCAGCGAGTTTTATCTGCTCCTTTACAATATCGATACCCGTAACCGCCTCTGTCACCGGATGTTCAACCTGTATGCGGGTATTTATTTCTATGAAATAGATATTACCTTTGGGGTCAACGATGAACTCCACCGTGCCCACGTTTCTGTATTTGATGGCACGGGCGGCTTTTACACCGAGTTCTCCGATCCTCTTCTTGAACTTTTCGGTCGACGAAATAGAGGAGGGTGATTCCTCTATGAGCTTCTGGTGCCTCCTCTGTATTGAACAGTCCCTCTCACCGAGATGGATAATATTGCCCTTGTTATCCGCCATTATCTGCACTTCTATATGCCTCAGTTCGGGTATGTATTCCTCTATGTAAATCTCGCTGTTTCCGAATGCGGTCAAAGCCTCCCTCTGAGCCATGTAGAATGCCTGCTCAAGGTCTTTTTCCTCCGCAACGATCTTCATCCCGTGGCCGCCCCCGCCTGCAGAAGCCTTGAGCACCACAGGGAACCCTATTTTTTTTGCGACTTTTGTCAGCAATCTCCTCGGTAGCTACGGGACCGTCGCTGCCCGAAACGATGGGTACACCTTTTCTCTTCATTGTCTGCCGCGCCTTGGCCTTATCCCCGCCGAGCCTTATATTTTCCGGTGTAGGACCTATGAATGTAATTCCCGACGTTGTACACGCCTCGGCAAAATGAAAATTCTCCGACAGGAAACCGTATCCCGGATGCACGGCATCGGAATCCGTTATCTCGGCCGCGCTCAGTATCGCAGGTATATTGAGATAACTCTGGGTTGCGCTGGCGGGCCCTATGCATACGGATTCGTCTGCAAGCCTGACATGAAGAGAGTCCCTGTCGATATCCGAATATACGGCAACAGTCATTATCCCGAGTTCCTTGCAGGCTCGCAGGATTCTTACGGCAATCTCGCCGCGGTTTGCGATTAAAATCTTCTTGAATAATTTCATCTCGTTCCGGCAGAGTTCAGATCAAAGAGCAGAAAGCATAGACTGCCCGCCTCATGTCCTCTGCTATTTGCTCCGGGATCTCCGCCCGCTTAAACGGGCTCAATAAGAAATAACGGCTCGCCGTATTCAACCGGCTGTCCGTTTTCGACCAGTATCCTCACAACTACCCCGTCGGTATCGCTCTCGATTTCGTTCATCAGCTTCATCGCCTCCACGATACAGAGGACCTGACCTTTATTCACCTTTGCCGCCCACTTCAATAAAAGGCTGCGCCTCAGGGGACGGTGCCCTGTAGAACGTGCCGACAATCGGCGAGGTTATGGTGACCAGCCTTTGTGCCTCTTCTTCCGTCTCCGCCACGATCTTCTCCCGGAAGGGCGCCGGTCTGTGTCCGGACATCTCCAGGGAAGTCAGGATTTTCTCTCTCTTTATCTTTACCTTTGTCCCCTCTTTTTCAACCTGCAGTTCAGTAACATCTGTTTCCTTGAGAAGTGCGATGAGTTCTTTTAATTCCTCGAGTTCCATCATTTCACCCTTTCTATATATTCAGATGTCCTTGTATCGACCCTGATCGTGTCTCCCTCGTTTATGTGAAAGGGCACTTTAACAACCGCCCCCGTTTCCAGTGTCGCGGGTTTCCCGCCCCCGGATGCGGTGTCGCCTCTGAATCCTGCAGGGTCTGTCTTTGTTACTACGAGCTCCACAAAGGTGGGAACTTCGACGCTGATCGGAACGTCTTTATGGTAGAGGATCTTTACCGTCATATTCTCCTTGAGGAAATTTTTTGCTTCACCGAGCAGGGAAGGCGTGACCGGGACCTGTTCATAGGTCTCCAGGTCCATGAAATAAAATTCATCGCCCTGCGAATAGAGATATTGCATGGTCTTCTCTTCGAGTCCGGGCCTCTCTAATTTTTCACCCGACCTGAACGTCTCTTCGAGGACGGCGCCTGTTTTCAGGTTCTTCAGCTTTGTCCTCACGATAGCTCCGCCCCTGCCCATCTTCACATGCTGAAAGTCCACGATCTCACAGGGCTCACCTTTGAATTCCACCTTGAGACCTTTCCTGAAATCACTTGTAGAAATCAAATCATTTACCTCCTGTTGGACGACTAGTATTTTAGCATTTTCTGCAATTTTTTCCATCAGTCCTGGCCCTGCCTCAAATATGTGACGTAGAATTGCACCGAAAGTGAACTCCTTTTTTAAATAATTCTATGCGACAGTTATGTCGACTTCAAAGCAACAGTTATCGCTGCGTGAAAAAACAATATTTTTACTTGACACGACTTCCTGAAAATATGGTAAGGTTACGACGGATAACTGTTATTGAGAAGGAGGGAGGACAAGACCATGAGGGAACGTTTGCTTTGCAGGTGGAGGACAGTTCTCATTTTCGGGGTATGCATTTTTTTCTTTTCTATCGGGTCGGCTTTTGGATCCGGCTTTGCACTCATCGAGCAGAGTGCAAGCGGCCTTGGCAATGCATTTCGCAGGGGGCGCAGCAAGCGCCGAGGACGCTTCAACAATATTTTTTAATCCTGCGGGGATGACGCGGCTTCAGGGCGGCCAGATGATTCTGGGAGCGCATGTTATTATGCCGTCCCTTAAATTTCATAATGAGGGTTCAACCCACGTTCTGCAGCCTATGACGGGCGTACCGCTGCTCGGTGGCAACGGGGGCGATGCGGGCGTTACGGAGGTTATACCGAACTTTTACTACAGCAGAAAGATCACCGACCGCTTCTCGTGTCGGAATAGGCGTAAACTCGCCGTTCGGTCTCGCCACCGACTATCCGGACAATTGGGTGGGTCGATATCATGCCATTGACTCCGACCTGGTTTCCATAAATATAAACCCTTCGATCGCATACAAGGTGAACGACCATTTGAGCGTCGGCGCGGGTATCAGCGCACAGTATCTCAGGGCTGAACTTTCGAACGCAATCGATTTCGGTACTCTCGATGCCATAGGCTACTTCGCACCTCTCGGAATCCCGGCCGGTGCACTTCATCTGACTCCCCAGCGGTCTGACGGTTTTGTGAAGCTGGAGGGCAACGACTGGGCCGTCGGATATAACCTTGGCTTACTCTATGAGTTCAACAAGGATACCCGTATCGGAGCAGCCTATCGTTCCCGCATAAAACATACGATAGAAGGTGATGCCGATTTTTCACGTGTGCCCTCGGGTCTCAAGCCCTATCCCGTTTTCAGAGATACCGGCGCAAAAGCGGAGATAACAATGCCTGACAGCTTTTCTTTGAGTGTCTTTCACCAACTTGCACAGCAGTGGGCGGTTATGGCGGATTTCACCTGGACAAACTGGAGTCTGTTCAAGGAATTGAAGGTTGATTTTGA
This sequence comes from Thermodesulfovibrionales bacterium, assembly GCA_963727725.1. GTDB lineage: Bacteria > Nitrospirota > Thermodesulfovibrionia > Thermodesulfovibrionales > SM23-35 > CAVSHJ01. The sequence goes on along the minus strand of CAVSHJ010000012.1, from coordinate 10,319 downwards.
TAATCCGAACCAACCTTCATCGACCACCACCGAGAACTGGCAAAACACTTACCGCTATTCCTTCGGGGTGACATATGCGCCTGACAAGACCTGGACCTTCAGGACCGGTACAGCCTATGACAGATCTGCGGTTTCGGACAAGAAATACCGGACCCCCCGGATACCCGATAGCGACCGTATCTGGGCAGCAGCAGGGATAGGGTATAAGCTTTCTGACAGCTTCAGGTTTGACATAGGCTATGCACATCTCTTCATCAACGATCCCGAAATCGACAAGACACCGACCGGTGAAGACGCTGTAAAGGGAGGGTTGAAAGGGAAGTTCGACGCTCGCATCGATATCGTGAGCGCCCAGGTTACCTGGTCGTTCTAACCTCTTTTATTCAGTGTATGCCAAAAAATTAAAAGAGGTCTATGCTTCTCCATCAACATTTTGTAAAGGTTGCGAAGAAATACGGAAATAAGCTCGCCTTCATCGACCGCACTTCCGACAGGAGGCTCACCTATTCCCAGGCATTAATCGCCTCTCTCATCCTGGCGGAAAAGATGAAGAAATACGGTGACGGTTTCACCGGTATCATGATTCCCGACCTCTGCAGGATGTGCCCTTTCCATTCTGGGTGTCCTTATGAGCGGCAGGATACCGGTGATGATCAACTATTCGACCGGCGCTGTCAACAACGCAATCTATGCCCAGGGGAAATGCAATTTCAAAACGATTATTACGTCAAGGGCGTTTATCGAAAAGACCAACTGTCCGGTTATTGATGGAATGGTTTTCATTGAAGACATCATGGATGGCATATCGGGCGGCGAAAAACTGAAGGCTGCACTCATCGCGAAGCTTCCGGCAGCCCTGATCCTGAAAAGGATTCACGGAGGGCATGAGGACGAAAACTCGGCGATACTCTTCACGAGCGGCAGCGAAAAGGAGCCCAGGGCTGTTCAGCTGACACACCGGAATATAATGTCGAACATCCGGAGTTTCAGTGAAGTTATGAAAATGTTTGACAGCGATATCATACTTGCAAACCTGCCTTATTTCCATGTTTTCGGACTCACCGTGAACCTCTGGACTCCATTGTATTTCGGGATGACGATCATTGCATATGCAAATCCTCTTGATTACAAAAAGATCTGTTCTATTCTGCGCGAAGAGAAGCCGACAGTGATGGCAGGCACTCCGGGGTTTTTCAGGGGGTACCTCCGAAAATCTGATCCCGGCGATTTCAGGAGCGTGCGTTTACTGGTGAGCGGGGCTGACAGATGTCCTGATATGCTGAGAAGGGAATTCCTTGAGAAGCACGAGATTACACTCTATGAAGGCTACGGCGCGACTGAAACATCTCCGGTGATATCGACCAACACGCCTGAATACAACAGGCCCGGAAGTGTCGGGAAAGTGCTACCCGGCATTATGATCCGCATCGAGAACTATGAAACAGGCAAGGAATGCAGGATTGGAGAGGTAGGACGAATTCTCGTGAAAGGTGATTCGGTGATGAAGGGATATCTCGACGACTTTGAGGAGACATCGATGAGGATACGTCACGGCTGGTACGATACAGGTGACATGGGGTATCTTGATAAGGACGGGTTCCTGTGGCACCAGGGGAGACTGAGGAGGTTCATTAAGATCGGCGGGGAAATGATTTCTCTGGTGAAGGTTGAAGACGTGCTGCAGGAAACCCTACCTGAAGACGTTTCCTGTTCGGTGGTTGAAATACCCGACGCCCTCAAGGGCGCAAGAATAGTCGCCGCGGTCACGCTGAAAATGGACGAAAGAAACATCCTGAAGAAGATGTCGGCGCTGCTCCCGAACATTGCTCTCCCCAAACAGTTTGTAGTGATCGAGGAGCTTCCAAGAATGGGAAGCGGCAAAGTGGACTTCCGCAGAGTTACCGAGATGGTGCAGACTTTGTTAAGGGCAAAGAATGGCGACTGATAGCAGGCACATGACGCTCTATCCGGTTCCTTCTCTCCATGATACGCACAGATCTCTGAAATCCACCTCATCCCTGTCTTTCTCGCACCAGAGACCCTCATACATCATCACAGCCCGGAGGCAGTTCCAGCAACACTTTTCGGACGCTTTAACGTCAACCCTGACATCCACATCCTCTTTAAACTTTATATTCCTTCCGATCGCATGCAGGTTATGTACAAACATAGATACCTCCTTTCTTTTCATACGTTCTTTCAGACCGTTCAAATAAAAAGGCCGAACTTACCAAAGGTTTCTCCTTCGGCAGCTTGGCCGTCTCACTTCTTAAGACCCGCCGCTTTCCGCCCCCTTCTTGCGAAGGGTTAGGTATTGTCGGGAAAATCTACCTTAATTAGAATACAAAAAAGCCTTCTTGTCAAGAGATTTCATTTAAGGAAAAGGCTGAGCCGGAGGGAATTTCTGCTGAAGCGAGTCAAGTCTAAAGAATTTCCAGTTCTTTGGGAAGGGAAGTCAGTGTGTGAGCCTTCTTTTGCCTGACGACCACCATGTCCTCTATTCTCACCCCTCCGCAAACCCGGGATGTAAATCCCCGGCTCTATGGTAAAGACCATGTTTTCCCTGATGATCTCACTTACACTCCAGGTGATACGGGGCGGCTCGTGTACCTGCAAGCCGACGCCGTGGCCGGTCCCATGCCCGAAGAATTCACCGTAGCCTGCCTTCTGAATAGTGCTCCTTGCAGCCTCGTCTATCTTTTTAGATTCCAGGCCGGGACAAATGGAGTTGATAGCCTTCCTGTTCGCCTCGAGCACGACTCGATAAATCTCCTTTTTCCTGCCGGACCGCGGGTCTCCTTTCATAAGAAACGTCCTTGTCATGTCAGAGAAATAGCCGTCGGCCTCTCCGCCCCAGTCTATCACCAGGAGGTCTCCTTTGATCAGTTTCCTTCCCGTCGGCCTTGCGTGCGGCATTGCCGAATTGGGCCCTGACGCGACGATAACATCAAAAGGGACGCGCCTGCAGCCTCTCTTTTTTAATCTTTCCTCAATCCTGAGCGCAACAGAAAGCTCACGTGTCCCGCATCTTATATAGGGTTTTACATCGAGGAACGCGGCTTCTGCACGCCTCGCCGCTTCCCTTATCGCGCTGATCTCGGACTCATCCTTTCTCGCCCTCAATTTCTCTACCGGTCCTTCGACGACATGCAATCCCAGACCGGTCCGGGACAGCCTTTCGTAGAATTCATATGATACGGAAGATTCAAAACCGAGTCTTGAAACCCCGTTCTTTTTTGAAAGGTCCTGTATTGTGCGAATCCTCTTCCCTTTCTCGATAACGATATTCCAGTCCTTCACCTCTTCCGTCGACTGTTCCCTGTACCGGAAGTCCGTTACGAAAAAAGCCTCTTTCCTTGTTATCAGAGCAAAGCCTGAAGTGCCGGAGAACCCCGTCAGGTAACGGACGTTATCGATATCGGTTACAAGGAGGCCGTCAATACGTTTTCTTCTCAGGGTCTCCCGCAAAAGAAGAACTCTGGATGAGTAATCTATGACAGATTTTTCGGGCATAAAAGCTCCACTTCAATAATCACGTTACAATAACCAAAGGATGGCCAGGAATTCAATAACCGCATGTTTCAATCCACGGCCCGACGGTTAATCTACCTTACGCTGCCCCTGAACTTTGCCACTCCGGGAGGGTCGAGAAAGTCCCACATTCCCGCCACGTTGTGGTTCAGCGCCGCGGTCTCGATGTGGAGCATGGCGATGCCGCAATCGAGTCTCTTTGAGATGCCCAGGCTGTCGTGAAGATTGTCTACCGAGATGGTTATACCGTCTGCCTCCACAAGAAAGCGCCATGGCTGCCTGTTTACTGCAGAGGGGGCAAGCCGTGCCGCCAGAAGAGATTCCCTGATCCATTCGGGCCATTCAGCCTCCGGCATTCCGTTCACCAGTGAGGCAAGGGGTTTCCTTTTGCGAGTTTTCCCGAAGCCTGTGAAGAGCCTTTCTTCAAAAGGTTCTTCTCTATCAGCGTATCCCACGGCAGCGACTGCAAGGACATGCTCATCTTTCTTCATCGCTACGAAAGAGGAAGCGATTTCCCGGTCAAATGACTTGCCGACCCAGCACGCCCCAAGCCCGAGGGCCGTAGCTTCAAGTATGATGCCTTCCCCGGTATACCCTGCCTTCTCCTGCACATATCGGTCCGCTGTATCTCCGATGAATGCAAAAAAGAACGGGGCGCCTCTTATCTTGCCGTAGGCGCCGATAATGCCTTTAAAGACATTTTCGGAATGCTCAATCAGCACTGCCCTCGCTGTATCGAACGGTCGGAATTCATTGCAGACGTCGGTAAGCCTGTCCAGAACCTCACCGGAGAGTGGCCTCGGCTCATACAGCCTCCGCGACCTCCTTCTGAGAAGCGCTTCGTGCCACCTCCGGAATGGTATCTCCATGCTTTATTACAACCTATCTTTACTTTTTTCTCAATCGAGGAGAATTGTCTGCGCGGCATTGAACGCTTCAGTGACGAAAGGTCTTCTGTTATATACTCACAGAAATGTGGAGCTCCACATTTCTGTGATTATGTGGAGTTCCCCGTTATGTGAAGTAGTTGTCTTAACTCCTTCTTAAATAAGCATTCTGCAAAAATTTACTTCACATAATAATACGTCGGTATTAGATATACTCCTCATTGAAATCCAAATTAATGAGGAGGTTTATATGTTTACGTCTCGGAAGCAGAAGAATAAGCGTAACATGGAGCTGGAAGGGATCTTATCAATCCAAGCTGCTCAGTGAGTATCTGGATTTTTTGTGCAACCATCGGGGCCTTACCGAAAGTACTATCCGCTTTCGAAGGAATGATGTCATATCATTTCTGCAGTCACTGAGACTTCAAAATGACTCGGAGGATATTGGGAAGATATCAGCAAAGCAGATTTACGATTACGTCATCAAGACCGCTAAACTCATGAACCGTCCAAGTCGAAGACATCTTGTTGCATCAATTCGAAGCTTTTTAAAGTTTTGCCATCTCAAAGGATATGTCCAGCGAGACCTTACAGAGGCTGTCCCGGTTATTGGAACTCCGAAATTAGGGAGCGTTCCTCGCGGTATCCCCTGGGAGTCCGTCGAAAAACTTCTTGCTGTTCCCGATCGTGAAACTCATGGTGGAAGAAGGACTTATGCAGTATTACAACTGTTGGCGACCTATGGAGTACGGATAGGTCAGGTAACAAAACTCCGATTGCAGGACATCAACTGGCGTGAAGGCTCAATCCATTTTCAGCCAAGCAAGTGGGGTAACCCTTTGTGTCTTCCTCTTTACCCGGAGGTTGCAGATGCTCTGCTTGCCTATATACGGGAAACACGCGGGAAAGCTCCTTATCCTGAAGTGTTTCTTACTGTTGACAAACCCAGACCTCTCGAGAAATGGCGGGTCTCTTTCGTCCTCAATGAAGACGTGTTTCCGTAATGCAGGCATCGCGGCAAGTGCACATGCCATACGGCATGCCTTTGCGACACGACTGATGGAACATGAAACCCCTATCAAGACGATCGCTGATTTGCTGGGGCATAAATCTATAAGCACCACCTTCATCTATACAAAAGTCGACCTCAAACACCTTCGTCTTGTGGCGTATGAATGGCCGGAGGTTTTGTCATGAAAAAACTATCAAACGGACCATTCGGTATTTTTATTAACCAATATCTGCAACTGCGCCGGTCGCTTGGCTTTATCCTTCGAGGCGCCGAGTACACCCTGAATAAATTCGATCTCTATCTATCCCAATACTTTCCAGATGCAAAAACCGTAACAAAGCCAATGATAGTCGGCTATCTTCAAGCGGTCAAACACCTGCATGCATCTACGTTATATCTTCGCTTTATGGCTTTGCGCCAGTTTTGCCGGTTCTTATTTCAACTCAACCCGGATACTTACGTTCCAGAAAAAAGATTGATACGTCGAGGGCCAACTGTCAGACGGCCCCATATCTATACGACTGAAGAGGCAATGAAATTGATCAAACTGGCAAGAATGCTTTCTCCTCAGGAGTCATTGCGTCCTCACACCTATAGCACATTGCTTTCTCTCCTGTGGGTATCCGGTCTGCGTATTAGAGAAGCTCTGAGGCTGAATTTGGAAGACGTTGATACGGATAATGCTGTTTTACATATCCGAGAAAGCAAATTCTTCAAGTCGCGACTTGTCCCATTGACACTATCCTCTGCCGCTGCTCTTGAAACATACAGAAGACTTCGTGCAGAACACGGCCATGACCAAAGACCCGGTGCACCCTTCTTTATAAATGAACACGCAAGGAGATGCTCCTACTCAATGGTCAGGCATCACGTTCCGCGTTTTGGTACGGACAATTAGGCATCAGAACTGTTCAGGGGCGTACCCCTCGGCTACACGATTTTCGCCACACATTTGCCACACGTTATCTTAATGAGGTCTATCAAACAGGGAAAGGATCCCAATGCCGCCCTGCCTTTACTTGCAACATATCTTGGACACGTCAAGATCACTTACACGCAGGTTTATTTGCACCCAGCGTCCGGTCTTTTGGCAACCGCTGGGCAGCAGTTTTTTGAACATGTCCATAAATCAGACAGTCTTCTGAAAGGAGGTCGGCCGTGAACAAATCTAAACTAGTTGATGCACTATGTCCAAAAGTTCTTCCAGGATTATCTCAAAGCCCATCGCGGACTGAGCAGTAATACCGTTTTGGCATATAGGGATGCGATCAAACTTTTTCTGGCCTTTTTATCAAAGCATACCCAGAAGCCACATCACAAAACTATCGCTTGATGATCTGAGTGCGGAAAACGTTCTTGCGTTTTTGAGCGATGTAGAGAAAACACGGCAGTGCTCTGTCGCCACCAGAAATCTTCGCCTCAGCGCTTTGCGCACCTTTTTCGAATACCTTGTAACGCAAGACACTCTGCATGCCAGCCAATATCAAAGAGTGATCTCGATCCCCCTTAAACAATCTTCTCATCGAATGATGGAGTATCTTGAAGTTAAGGAAGTAAAGGCCGTCATAGACTGCATTGACCGCAAAGAAGCATCCGGCAGGCGAGACTATGCTCTGTTAAACTTCCTCTATAATACGGGAGCCCGCGTCCAGGAGGCTTGTGATCTTCGCATCGAAAATGTACATTTCGAACCACCGCCTCTGGTCACTATCACAGGCAAGGGTCGTAAAACCAGACAAGTCCCTCTATGGCCGGAAACAGCAACACTGTTGAAGTCATACATTGCAGAACGTGGACCTTCCAAGAATCCTCTGAATAACGTCTTTCTAAACGCCAGAGGGCAATCGTTAACACGGTTCGGTGTCCGCTATATCATTCGGTCAAGGATTGCTGCTGCCGCAGAGCACTGTCCCAGTCTCGCAAAAAAGAAAGTTGGTCCCCATACATTCCGCCACACAACAGCGATGCATCTGCTCCAGTCAGGAGTTGACCTCACTGTCATCAAAAACTGGCTTGGCCATGTCAATCTCGATACAACCCATGCATATGTGGAAATCGATCTTGAGATGAAACGTAAGGCCCTTTCTTCTTGTGCGCCTGCATGCAAGATCGAAAATCTACAGCATCTGATCAAGCAAAACAATGACATCATATGCTGGCTTGAATCGCTTGTAAGCCTCACCGTTATGTGAAGTAGATTGAGCGAGAATTGTTGTGATTCATATGCTTGCAACGTTTACTTCACATAACGGGGAACTCCACATAATCACAGAAATGTGCAGCTCCACATTTCTGTGAGAATGGCGCGCTGGCCCGGTAAGGCTTATCAAGCATTTACCTGTGAAGTCCGGCACTAATACCTAAGCCGTTACTTCTTGGTCTCGGCTTCGGAATTTGTTTTCAATAAGACCTCTATCTTCGCCTTTGCCCTGAGCTCCGTTATCCATTTGTCCTTGTTTTCGCGCAAACGGTCGGCCTCCAGCTCTTTCTTAAGCTTATCTTTGCTCTCATCAAAAGTCATCTGATGTTCAGGCTTCTTGTCTTCTACCCTGATGATATACCAGTAGTCACCCGCCTTAATGAGGTCACTTACCTGACCGACCTTCAGCTTGAATGCCACATCCTCAATTTCGGGAAGCATCCTGCCTTTATGTACGTAGCCGATATCTCCGGACTTGACGCGGTAATCGTCCTCCGACATCTTGTATGCGAGGTCTCCGAAATCCCCTCCGGCCTTTATCTTTGCGAGGATATCCCGGGCTTTCTTCTCTTCTTTGGCAGAAATAAGACTGAGTTTCACACTCTCAGGCTGCTTGAATTTGGATTTGTTCTTATCATAATATTCCTTCAATTCCTTTTCGCTAACCTGTGACGGGTCGATTACAGTCTTCTTATATGCCGCCTATGCCGCCTGTATAAGCATACTCTTTTCTACCTGTTTGCGCAGATTCTCCTCTGTTATCCCCGACCTTTCAAGTGCCGTTTTAAAATCCTCCTGCGACTTGAACCGGTTCTTTATCTTTTCCATCTCTGCATCCACTTTTTCTTTATCAATCTTCATGCCCTTTGCAACGGCATCCTGGTATTCGAGCTCCTGATTGATAAGCTCTTCAAGCGCCTTGTCGTAATACATCTTTCTCTTTTCCTCGGGTACACTCCGGTGAAATGTAATGCTCGGGATTAACCTGTCCAGCTCCCGATCAAGGTCCTTCTGAGTTAAAGATGTACCGTTCACCTTAGCCACCACATTATCTGCGGCATAAGCTGAAACGGAAAACAGGGCGATCATTATCGACGACAAGAATATTCTTAACATGTACACAACTCCTTTCTTCTTTTATAATGCAGGATAGTGCAAACAAGATTCAAGCGAAACCGGCTTAACCCAAAAAAAGCAGTTCAGTCTTCCTCATGCAGGCATATGTGTAGCAAAAGCTCTCCGGCAGCTCCTTCGTGGGCGGTTATTTATCTAACATCCCGGCATGTTATTATTGTATGCGATCGACTGTGATAGATACGCAAATCCTGCATTGGAGAGGTTTTAACGCACATATGCCTGCATGTCTCGCGGTCAAATACTTTTTGGGGGTTAATGTCTGAACGCCCTCTGGCCGGTAAATACCATCGTCACTTTCGGATTCGCTTCGTTGCATGCAGTTATGGATTCGAAATCCCTCTCCGAGCCGCCCGGCTGCACTATTCCCGTGATACCTTCCTTGATCCCGACATCGACACCGTCCCTGAAGGGGAAAAATGCATCCGAGATCATCACCGAGCCTGTGATCCCACCCTTATTTTTCTTCGTCTCGTGATCAATCTCAAGGAGGACGTCTCTGTTTCCCTTGCCGTTCTTTACTTCAAGTTCAAATGTCTTGTAAGGCACACCGTATCTCCTGAAACACAGGGCGTCAGCATATTTTGTGTATGCCTTGAATATCGCAATCTCGGCGACACCCACCCTGTCCTGCTCGCCGGTACCGATCCCGACCGTTACGCCGTCCTTTACATATATTACGGAGTTTGACGTAATGCCCTGCTCCACATTCCACCCGAATAGCATGTCATCATATTCCTTCTCTGTAGGCTGCCTCTCCATCACATATTCTTTTCCCTGATACACTGTCCTCGCAGGCAGGAAATCATCCTTTGAATTAATCTTATTCACCGGCGACTGCTGGACTATGATGCCCCCGTCAATCAATGACTTAAAATCTACAAAACGGCGGGTTTTGTATTTTTCCAATTCCCTGATCCTGCTGATCCTGACAATCCTCAGATTCTTCCGTTTCGAAAGGATATTCACGGCACCTTCCTCAAACTCGGGAGCAGCTACAACCTCGAGGTAATTCTTGCTCACCATCTCCGCTGTTTCTTTATCCATCGGCCTGTTCACAATAAGACATCCACCGAACGCCGCGATACGGTCAGCCATGTTTGCCCTGTCGTACGCCTCAGGCAACGTTGCTCCATATGCCGCTCCACAGGGGTTGTTATGTTTCAGAATTGCAGCGGCGGGACGGTCCATCAGATATTTAATAATATTGAGTCCGTTGTCGAGATCGGTGAGGTTTATCTTTCCGGGGTGCTTACCTGCCTGTATCATATCTTCTTCGGTGATGCCGCTCACAAGGGCATTGCCCGGCTGTATGAACTCGCAGCCACCAAGGGTCAGGTTCCCGTTCACCAGCTCATAGAGCGCCGCCTCCTGTTCGGGATTCTCACCATAACGGAGTCCCTTTTCGATCACCTCACCCGTCTTTTCATCGGGTATCTTCCATGTCCTCTTCTTGTAAATTAATGTCTGATCCCCGAATTTTATGACCATCTCATCGGGAAAATGATCCGCCATGATGGTCTTGTATATTTTTTTTATGTCCGACATGAACACC
>CAVSHJ010000011.1:0-104019 GCA_963727725.1 Thermodesulfovibrionales bacterium | reverse complement strand
TGATACACATCCCAGGCATACAAACATCTACGCGTATTCCCTGATCAATTATCCTGAGAACGTAACATTGACTATCGGCGGAAGCGCTAATTTTTTGAAGACGGGAAACGACGGCAGCACCCCGGACAGTGATGAGTTCAATCCCAAATTCGGAATAACCTGGAACCCTTTTAAGTATACGACGCTGCGTCTTGCTGCATTCAGGACTTTAAATCGCCACCTTTTAACTGACCAGACCATTGAACCGACACAGGTAGCGGGGTTCAATCAGTTTTTTGATGACGTGGAAGGGACGAAGGCATGGCGTTACGGAATGGGAGTTGATCAGAAATTCTGCCCGCAGGTATACGGAGGCGGCGAGTTTTCCAGACGCGATCTGGAAGTCCCCGGTTTTATACTTGATGAATCAGGGTCAACGAGACTTATAGAGGGTGATTGGGAAGAAGAACTCGGCCGGGCGTACATTTACTGGACGCCGCATCCATGGCTGGCACTCAGTACAGAATATCAGTATGAGCACTTCGAAAGACCCGAAAAATTTGCTGCAGACAATATAACACGGCTGAATACCAGGAGGCTAATATTTGGAATAGGGTTCTTCCACCCCTCGGGTTTCAATGCCCAGTTCAAACCGGCTTATATTTCACAGAATGGCAAATTTGTTGAGGCATTATCTCCCTTCGAGACAAGGATTGTACCCAAAGAAGACCAATTCTGGGACGTAGATGCTTCAATCGGCTACAGATTGCCCAAAAGATTGGGACTCTTTACAGTAGTAGTAAAGAACCTCTTTAATAAGGAATTCAACTTCCAGGATACTGACCCCAGAAACCCGCTGATTCAGCCGAAACGATTGATTTTAGCAAAGTTGACATTGTCCTTCTGATACATTTTGCGTTGCTTAAAATGCCGGGGAAAAGGGGGTGATAACGAGATAATGGATCAGTGTGAGGCTGTGCGATGAACCAAAAACTGTAATGAATACTGAAAGGATAGCAAACATGAAAGGCTCAAGTCTTGTGGTATATGTGAATGAAGATGGAGAAGTTATCGGCGCAAAGAATGTGCATAAGGAAAGTGGAAAGATACTTGATACTGAAATAGAATATGGGGAAGAAGAAAAGAGCAAAAACAAGAAAATTGTCGGTGGTGCCCTGAAAACAAAGCTCATGTATCCCAATTCCTGTTGCTGGAAATTAATCGGCAGTCGATGGGTGTGCGGTCCCTGTTCGTAAGTTATTTTCGCAGCAAAACAGAACCGGGTAAGAAAGGAAGGAGAGAAGCAGGCCGGGGCGAATCTGTGACCAATCTGTAATCCCTGCCGTGGTAACCTGCTATCAGGGAGATAACGGCAGTTTCCCTGAGCGTGGGGGAAGGCGGCCTAGGGTCTCTCTCAGGTTGGGCGGGTGATTCCTGCCCCAAGCGCGAGTTCTTCATATCACGTCTGGTAACAGTAGAGTAGAGTGCTACCGTAAATCTATCTCCGCCTCGCATCCTCGATTTTATAAATAAAGTGGATTAGGGCAAAAAAAAGCAAAAAATGCCATAGAATTTTGTCAGAGAAGAGGATATAATTTCTCAAACACCAACTCAAAAGGTAAGGGGGTAGGAAAATGAAAAAGTACAGGTTTTGGGTTCTATGTCCTGCTTTGTTTGTATTGCTGTTAAGTTCTGTATGTATACCGAAAGCCGAAGCTGCTTCTTTAGTTAGAGGCTGCTCCACTTCGGGTACGGCAGGAAACTGGGGCTTCTCCTGGACGGGGCTGGGCGATATAGGTGTAGCTGCTGTTGGCATACTCACCCAGGACGCGCGGGGAAATATCGTTGGAAATCAGACCACAAACCTCTCGGACCTAATCCTCGGTGAGACATTTTCAGGTACGATAACAGTTAATTCTGACTGCACAGCCACAGCTCATATGGAAATCGGTTCCGGGGCTTACGCGCGCAGTGCAGACCTGTCCATCGTGTTTGTCAATAAAATGACAGAAGGCTATGGACTTTTTACATCGATAGTCTTTGAAAACATTCGCCGACCGTCGAATCTTATAACCATCAAGTTGAACAGAAGGTGATTGTATCCATCTGAAATCGAACAGAGGCTCCGGGCGAGGAAGCTGATCAACCCGGCATTCCTGCCTGGGCAGGGGATGAGATTTTTTATTAACCCCGAACCCTGGTTCTCCGGGAAAGCACCGGTGGGAGGAACCCGAGACGCCCCGCCGGAATGCAGCAAATCTCGCACCGTTATTTCAACATTCATAAACACAAAATGCGGTGCAAGTCTCCCTCATCGATCCTGAATTATGCCTCATTTAAGCCCCAGAACGTCCTGCATGTCATAAAGTCCCGCCGGTTTTCCGTATACCCATAAAGCAGCCCTCAGTGCGCCCCTCGCAAAGGTGTCCCTGCTCGAAACCTTGTGAACGACCTCGATCCTTTCGCCGAGTCCTCCGAATATAACGGTATGCTCTCCCACAATATCCCCCGCACGGATCGTCTGTATGCCGATTTCTTTAGGCTTCCTCTCGCCTATAATGCCTTTTCTCGCATAGACTGCAACATCGTCCAGATTTCTGTTCAGAGCGCCCGCGATGACCTGTGCCATCTTCAGGGCGGTGCCGCTGGGAGCGTCTTTCTTCATCCTGTGGTGCGCCTCGACAATCTCGACGTCATATCCGTCGCCGAGTACTCTTGCGATATCCTGCAGCACCTTCAGCAGAAGGTTGACGCCCGTGCTCATGTTCGATGCCATTACACAGGGCACCTTCTTTGTGAGTTCAGCGACTTCCTTCAGGTTATCTTTTGTAAAGCCTGTCGTCCCTATGACCATGGCCTTGCCTTTTGATGATGCAAGTCTCAGATGTTCAAGCGAGGCCTCGACTGTTGTGAAGGAGATGACAAGATCGACATTGTCGATAACTGCTTCAAGGCTGTCGGCAAGTTTTACTCCGGTATCTCCGATGCCGGTTATGATGCCGATATCTTTACCCGTGTCTTTATGGCCTTTCCTTTGGAATGCACCTGCCAATTGCAACCCGTCGTATTCTTTTGACAGTGCAGTGATCCTGCTTCCCATCCTGCCTGCTGCGCCTGCAACTGCTATCCTGACCATAGTAACCTCCTTTTCAGCAAAGAGCGCAGAGTTGAAAAGCTCATAACTTCCGGCCCCCGCTATTTGTCAGCTTGTTGTTCTTCCCTCTCTGCTCCGCCTAAGGCGGACTGCTCCCCGTTATTTGCTTCTTTGCCCTCGATTTTATACCCTTCCGAGAACCACTTCCCAAGGTCTATCAGTTTACACCTCTCCGAACAGAACGGGCGCCAGGGATTTTCTTCCCACGTGGTCTTGTTCCTGCAAATTGGACATGTGACTTGCATATATGAAAACCCCTCACCCTAACCCTCTCCCACAAGGGGAGAGGGAACTAAATGATTGAATAGTTCACAAATCATCTATTGTTCTTTTCGGAGTGCCACCTTACTTCCCCCTCCCTTGAGGGGAGGGGCAAGGGGAGGGTGACAATGTCATTTCGTTAGTTTCCATTCTGAATCTTTTGGGGGGCTTTTTTCAAGTTATTAATCAGCAGTGAGGCGATAACGCCGTTCACTGCGCCTGTCAGTGTTCCGAGGAGAAGGATGACGGGCGTTATCAGGAGAATCGCCTCGATCCGTTGTACAAACAGGAAATAGGCGAGGAACAACTGGGCGATGTTGTGGAACAGTGCACCGATAATACTCAGGCCGACAGGACTGAACAGTCCCTCCGCTGCAAACAGTGCAAATCCCATCGCAAAGGTACTGGCAAGACCTCCTCCGAGGCTGAGAATAAAAGACGGTCCGAGAAATGTGCCTGCGAATAGTGACGCCAGGATTACCCGTATGAGAGTTACCATGAGAGCCGGACGCATCCCGTAAAGCAGGAGGGTGATGAGGGTGATAAGATTTGCGAGGCCGAGCCTCAACCAGGGAATCGGGGTCGGAAGCAGCCTTTCAAAACCGTGAAGCCCCACGGCATAGGCTGCAAGCAGGGCTATGCGATATTTATCCCGTGGTTGCATCAACCGTGGTAGTCTTATCGTGGCCTCCCACTGTGATCACAACCCTGTTCGGCAGGCAGATTATTGTTCCGCTTCTGACCCACCCCCGCTGAATACAGAGTTTGTTATGGCAGGGAGAATCGGTTACCCGGACTCTCCGGTCTTTTATTTCAATCGAAGTCCCGCCCAGAGGGCCTTCCACCGTCACAGTCCTGTCTTTATCAAGAGACAGTACGTAGGCCGGTCTGTCGTTGACCTCTATGTATACAGTGCGGCCGCCCGGAAGGACTTCTTTCACGAAGAGAATCCCTGAAAAAGACAATAGCAGGAGCAGAAGGAAAAGGACCCTGTCAGCTGAAGTGGTACTGCTCAGCAGTTTTCTTAAACTCAATTTTCCCCCTTATTCCAGGCGTCATATGTATCTTGTCCTGACTGTCTATAATCACTCCGTCAAACCCGAGCTTTTCAAGAACCTTCAGCCCCTTTTCCGGACCGAGCACGAAAATACCTGTCGCAAAGGAGTCTGTAAACGCGCCTTCTTTTGCGATAATGCTGACACACTTGCATCCCCCTGCGGACTTACCTGTACGCGGGTCGAGAAGGTGATGGTATCTCTTGCCGCCTTCAATAAAAAAGCGTTCGTAATCTCCCGATGTGGATATCGCCATATCGCTGAGTCCGATGGTTGCCATGATATCGTCTTCCCCGTCCCTTGCCCTCGGATTTCTTATGCCGATCCTCCATGGCTTTCCATCCGGCTTTAATCCGAATGTCCTGATGTCTCCTGCAACCGCAACGATGCCTGATTTTATCCCATGTTCTCTCAAAACGTCCGCAGCTTTGTCAGCCGCGTAACCTTTTGTAATTCCACCCGGGTCGATAAGCATGCCCTTTTTTCGGAGGAAGACGGTCGACCTGTTTCTGTGAATGATCAAATCCTTATAGTCCACCAGCGGCAGATTTTTCCTGATCTCATCTCCCCTCGGCCTTATCTTCTTATGGAAATCGTAGAGTCTTTCTACCGGGCCGATAGTCACGTCAAAGGCCCCGCCGGTCTTCTCGGAGGCATACTGTGCTCTTTCGAGCAGCTCAATGATATCGGATGAGACCTTCACCTCCGAGATGCCCGCATTCTTATTGATCTTCGATATTTCACTGCCGGATGAAAAGAAATCGGACAGTCTTTCGAGTTTCCTGATTTGCGAAAACGCGCCGTCAATCGCTTTATCGGCGCTCTCTCTTTCAGCGGACACAACAGTCACAGTTACGATGGTGTCCATCAAAAAGGCGCTCTTTCTGAAGATGTGTTCCCTTTGAGCAGAGCAGGAAGACAGGAGGGTGAAGAGAGAAAAGTGAAGAGCGAAAAGCGACAGATAAAGAATTTTTAAAGTGACTTTTAACTTTTGATTTTTGATTTTCAACTCTTTAACCTTCAATTTCTATAATAGACTTATAAGTAAAGACCCGTGAAATTTATTCGTCATGCCCGATATCCGTAGTCGGGCATCCATTCTTGGTTGAAAATGGATTCCCGCCTGCGCGGGAATGACGAGTGGTGTGATCTTTATTATTACCTCCTTGGCAATTCTCAACTTTTAACTTTTTCCTTCATGCCACTCTTACAGAAGTGCGCCCCGCCAGTTTGTTTCTCAGGAACCTGCCGGTATGGGAACTCTGGTTGCGACTGACCTCTTCCGGGGTGCCTTCTGCAATAACTCTGCCGCCTTCATCGCCGGCCCCGGGACCGAGATCTATGATATAATCGGCTGATTTGATTACGTCAAGATTGTGTTCTATTACCATGACCGTATTCCCAGAATCAACAAGAGCGTTTATTACGGTCAGCAGTTTCTGGATATCGACAAAATGGAGTCCTGTCGTGGGCTCATCGAGTATGTAGAGAGTATTGCCTTTCGATTTTTTCCCGAGCTCTCTCGACAGGCGCACACGCTGCGCCTCACCACCCGAGAGTGTCGATGCGGGCTGCCCGAGCTGAAGATACCCGAGCCCGACCTCTTCAAGTACCTCCAGCTTCTGCCGGATGGCCGGAATTGCAGAAAAAAATTGAAGCGCCTCCGATATGGTCATGTCGAGAACTTCGGCGATGTTCTTTCCCTTATACTTTATCTCCAGTGTCTCTTTGTTGTATCTCTTTCCCTTGCAGGTATCGCATGGTATATACACATCGGGCAGGAAATGCATCTCCACCTTGATCAGTCCATCCCCTTTGCAGGCTTCGCATCTTCCGCCCGCAAGATTAAAACTGAACCTTGACGCGGTATATCCCCTGATCCTCGAATCGGAGACCTGTGCAAAGAGATCTCTTACGAATGAAAAGACGCCCGTGTATGTTGCCGGATTCGACCTCGGTGTTCTTCCAAGGGGTGACTGGTCGACGCTTGTTATGCGGCTTATTTTGTCCATACCCGTTATTTCCCTGTGCCTGCCCGGAACTACCTTGCTCCCGTAAATCTCCTTGCACAGCGCCTTGTAGAGAATCTCCAGCACGAGTGTGCTTTTTCCCGATCCCGAAACACCTGTAATACAGGTAAAAGTTCCAAGAGGAATTCCGACGTCAATGTTCTTGAGGTTGAATTCATGGGCGCCGATCACCTTTATGAAGTCCTTCGGTTCCCTCCTGATATCAGGAACGTCGATCGACATCGAACCGTTCAGATACTGACCCGTTATTGATTTTTCATTTTTCTGTATCTGACCGGGTTTCCCGCAGGCCACAACCCAGCCGCCCCTTAGTCCCGCACCAGGGCCCATATCAACGATATAGTCGGCCCACATCATTGTTTCCTCGTCGTGTTCGACAACAATGACCGTGTTGCCCGCGTCTCTTATCGACGAAAGGCTTTCAAGGAGTTTCCTGCAGTCCTTCGGGTGCATGCCGATACTCGGTTCATCGAGTATATACAGCACCCCTGTGAGCGAAGACCCGAGCTGTGTCGCTAGTCTTATCCTTTGGGCCTCACCGCCTGAGAGCGTCAGTGAAGGCCTGTCGATGGTGAGATAGCCGAGTCCGACTCTGTCAAGGAACAGGAGCCTGTCCTTGACCTCTTTGAGGACACGTGATGCGATTGTCATCTCTCTGTCCGTCAGGCTCAGATTGCTGACGAAGGGAAGGGCGTCTTTCACCGACATTCTTGAGAATTCACCTATATTTACATCCTGGATTCTTACACTCAACGCCTCTTTCCTCAGCCTCAGCCCATCGCAGGACCTGCACTTTCTGTATTCCTCGATCTCTGTGGAATCCTCATCCAGATTCTCAAAACCAAGACCGTTGCACCTCGGACAGGCGCCCTGCCTGCTGTTAAATGAAAAGAACATGGGGTTTACGTCGGGATAACTGATGCCGCATCGCGGACATACGGCAGCCTTCGAAAAGATGATATCCCTGTTGCCGGCGAGGAGATTTATCACTACGATATCGGTGTAACGGAGGGCCATTTCTATCGCGTCCTTTATCTGGCGTTCGATTCCCGGCTTGATGATCAGCCTGTCTATCACGATCTCGATTGTGTGGCGTTTGTGTTTCTTGAGCGTTATATCCTGTGTAAGGTCGGTTATTTCACCGTCTATCCTCGCCCGGATAAAGCCCTCCCGGCGCATCTCCTGAAGCTCTTTCCTGTATTCTCCCTTTCTCTCCCTTACTATGGGAGCGAGGACCTGAACCCTGCTTCCCTGCGGAAGGGACATGACGGAGTTCATGATATTTGTCGAGTCCTGTTTCACCACGAGAGTGCCGCAATTGTAGCAGTAGCACTTTCCTATTCTCGTATAAAGTACGCGGAGGTAGTCGTATATCTCGGTGATCGTGCCGACTGTGGATCTTGGGCTTTTGTAGACGGTCTTCTGGTCGATCGAAATAGAGGGAGAGAGACCTTCAATATAGTCGACATCCGGTTTCTTGAGCTGCTCAATGAACTGTCTGGCATAAGCTGAGAGACTTTCGACATAACGCCTCTGGCCTTCGGCGTACAATGTATCGATAGCAAGCGATGATTTACCCGATCCAGACGGCCCGGTTATGACAGTCAGGGTCCCTCTGGGTATTGAAAGGTCGATATTCTTGAGGTTATGCTCTCTTGCGCCCTTTATGATTATGAATTCCTGCATGGATTATCTATTCAATATAACCGAAAATGCAAGAATAAGTTAATAGCACCGCGTCTGATGACCCCAATAATCGAACCAGGGAAGCAGAACTTCCCGGAGAAAGAAGACAATTTGTTTTTGAGAAGTGGTCGGTTTTTTTTGAAAAAGTTGGAACAACTTTCTTGCGGGAAATGGCCAATCTCTGCTCCAGACTTGCGAGGACAAAAATAAAAAGCGTCATTCCCGCGAAGGCGGGAATCCAAGTCTAACCAAGAATGGATGCCCGACTAAGAATTTCGGGCATGACGAGCGTATTGGTAAATAGAAGAAATGGCATGGTAGAAAGTTCTACAAAGAGATACGAGGTTCCCGACTCCTTTATTATTATCAGCCGGACCCCACATTTTTTGAGAAATGTTGTAATATATAGCACCATGAGAAAGATAGTTTTGCTGATATTCTTATTGATATTCCCGGCGATAGCCTATGCCCAGCCTTCCATATCATTTGATGCGGAGAACTACGATTTTGGCGCCATGCCGCAGGGAAAGGCCATAGAACATACATTTGAAGTTTCGAATACGGGCAACGAGGAACTGGTCATTCAGAAGCTGATCCCTTCGTGAGGATGCACCGCTGCCATGGTCAGTTCGGACCATATCAAACCCGGAGAAAAGGGAACGATCACCGCAAAGATCGACATCCAGGGGAAAAGGGGCTTACTCTCCAAGAGCATCCGTGTTTTTTCGAATGATCCCCTGAAGCCGACGGTCACTCTCTCGCTGAAAGCAACGATAAAATAGTCCGTTGATTTATCGATATGTCCCTTAAAGAAGGTTGTCCCGGAAGCCGTGAGATAAAAACACCTTATCCGGAAGAAATAAAATGTTTCTGGTGCGATGCCGTCTCCGAGATTTGGTCGGACGAGGTGGAGATCGTCTGTAAAAAGTGCGGCAGGACGATCACACGCGATTTGAGGCCGACATGCATCGAGTGGTGCCCTGCAGCGAAAGAGTGCATAGGCGCTGAAAAATACGCTAGATTGATGAAGGGGAAAAGGGGAGGGTCAGGAGGTTAGGGGTTAAAACAGAGTGCGTCAGCCTCTCTTTTTAATATCCTTGAGATGTTCCCGTCAAGACCGCTTTTTCTTGTGAATGTCTGTTCACTCATGTCGGCGATGTCTTTTGCAAATACAATATCATTGCGGAAAAGGGTTTCGACCGGGTTTCTCTTTGCGGAAGACAGGATGGTTACGGGATAGAGCCTCTTGTCTTCGATCATTTTCTCCAGGCTGTCTTTTTCGGGGTATTTCCAGCTGACTATGCGCAGGCCGACACATTCGGCATACTTTATCGCGTCACTGGTGCAACGGGTATTTGTTACCAGCCAACCCTGATCTATCGCGACCTGATTTTCGGGCTCCAATTCATAGGCCTTCCTGATGTCGGCAAACCTTGAATGGATGTAGAGGGCTATCTTCACGTCAGTCGTTATCCCGCCGTCACTGTGATATTTACACTCTATGACGGAACATTTATTGTCCTTAATCGCAAAGACATCCACTTCGTGGGTAACACAGTACCCCTTCAGAATCCGGTCCACCTCCGTTGAATACCCGTAAGACCTGAGAACCCTTGCAAAGTACTTTTCGAACTGATAGCCCGCCGGACCGAGGGAATATATCGCTTTCTTGATGGAATACCTCATGTCCGAGACCCTGTTGTATTGCCTCAGCAACCTCTTCGCCATTCTGAATATATGCTTTGTGTGAGATGCGGGGGTAATCTGTTTTTCAACATTTCTTGCTATGTCCCATGCAACATCCACGGACGCGCCCGAGCGGACAAGCGAATCGACAAGTTTGCGTATAAGGAATTCCTCGGACTGGCCTGATGCTTTTATTATTTTTAGAGACATTGAAAAATTCTATACCATTCCGGAGCAATCTGAAAAGGTAAAAATGACAGGATTACTTTCGACAAATCGTCAGACAGCTTCATCTCCGCAGGGGAGCGTGAAGAAGAATGCAGACCCCTTTCCGGTTTCCGACTCAACCCAGATGTCGCCTCCATGCCGTTCTACAATCTTTTTACATATTGCCAGGCCTATGCCTGTACCGGGATATTCTTCTCTGGTATGCAGGCGCTGAAAGATTGCGAATATCCGCTCCGCGTGCTCGGGATCTATACCGATACCGTTATCTTTGACTGAGAATATCCACTCGTTACCTTTTCTCCCGGCTGCAATATGCACCCTCGGCGGCTCCTCACCCCTGAACTTGACAGCGTTGCCTATGAGGTTCTGGAACAGTCTCACCAGGTGGAGTTCATCGGCAATTACGGTGGGCAGGGCATCGTGCGTTACCCTTGCTCCACTGTCCTCGATGGCTGCCTGCAGATTTGAAATAGCTTTCTCGACGACGGATGAAGTGTCTAAAGGTTTAAATTCCCCTCCATTTGTACCGACCCGCGAATATTCCAGAAGGTCTTCGATTATCATCCGCATCCTTTTTACACCGTCGACCGTATACCTGATAAAATCATCGGCATCGGAATCAAGTTTCCCCTTATACCGCTTCTCCAGCAGTCCCACAAAGCCTGTGACCGAGCGAAGCGGCTCCTGCAGGTCATGAGAGGCTGCATAAGCGAACTGCTGCAAGTCGGCATTGGAACGTTCCAGTTCGTCCGCCGTCTGCTCCAGTTCCTTTACCGCGTGCATGCGTTCCTGTTCGCTCCGTCTTATTCTTGTCCTGCTCGAACCGATCCCGATCAACCCCACTACCCACAGCAACCCATGGAC
Source organism: Thermodesulfovibrionales bacterium (assembly GCA_963727725.1). Classification (GTDB taxonomy): domain Bacteria; phylum Nitrospirota; class Thermodesulfovibrionia; order Thermodesulfovibrionales; family SM23-35; genus CAVSHJ01. Next base: position 93,076 of record CAVSHJ010000011.1, on the reverse strand, counting down.
TGCCGCAAACGTAAAAATGTTTCTGTTCTCAATGGCTCTCAGCGGCTCCATCGGGATCGAAACGCTGATGCCGCCACGGATGTCCCCTTCACGGTATCCCTGTTTTGCGTGGCATTTCAGGCAGCTCTTCTCCGTGATGAATGGGTGCATGGAGCGAAAGTATTCCTTCCTGTCTATCAATGAGACAGAACTCACTTCGGCCTTCCCGTTCCGGAATGCATGGAGCGCATCTTTCTCCCACGGATCGGCGGCGTTCTCAGGCCGGAGTGGATTCAAACTGGTGATGTGCCCCCGAACGCCATATTCTTCCTCCATCATATCATTGACCTGACGGGTCATATAGGCGGGATTCATAAGGGTCAACTGCTTGCCCGAGGGGGTGACAATGTCACGCTCGGGTATATGGGACAGGTAAGGATTTGGAGGTGTCTCTTCGGTCACCGGCACGTAGACTCCTCCGTGCATGGCGTTCCAGCGGCGATATAATATGTCTTTTACGAACGTAATATCTGCCTGAACGCGGGCTTCTTCCAGGGTCTCCTTCTTTACCCGGACTACCTCAAATGTGAATGATCCTGCAACAACGATAGTCCAGATCACAGCCACAGCTGTAATGTAACGCTCGATGAGGAAAAGAGGTGATGTTATCTTTTTGTGGTTCTGCATGATTCATTCCCCTTGGATTATTTTAACAGATTTGAGTTTCTGTGGAAGGAGAGCGAGAAGACTCTATATCTGTCCATAAGAAAATAATTTGGGTTCCCCAATCCGGCGACGAGCGCCTCAGTTGCTTGATTTACCCGTCATTGCGATCCGCCTAAGGCGGAGAAGGGTGCGTTGCAATCTCCTCAGAAGGAATGAGATTGCTTCATTTCACTCGCAATGACAATCGTTATTGTTAGTCGGCATCTCCCCGGGACAGTTTGTACCCAGGCAAGGGAATTTTGTCCTCTAATGATTCATGCCGCTTTATTGACTTCCATTTAAAATCAAAGAGTTGTAATGAGGCATCTTTCTTGCTTGAAGTAGTTTGCGCCCCGGAAAGGGTTTAAATCATTACTCAGTAACTAATGAGAGAAAAGGAGGCCTGTGATGCAGATAGTAAAATTTCTCAGATGCAAGGATACAGGGATGTACCCTCAATGTGATCACATGATTGAAGGTCAGACTGAGGAGGAGATTATGGGAAAGGCCCGCGAGCATGCGAAGACGCAACATGGGAGAGAGATTACCGATGATGAAATCGCAGGGCTGAAAAAATACATAAAAGAAAAAAGCCTTTCCTGCTGAAAGAGTGACGAAATAGTTCATTGGATACGGGTGCGGCCTTGCACTTTCCGGAATAAGTCCATCCTGTCAGAGGGGTTCCCGATCCGTCAGATCCGTCAAGAGAGCTGGTATGCATATCCTGCCATAATCCTCACAGTTCCGGATATTCCAAACTTTTTGTGCAGAGAAATCTCTGCGCAAAATGCCACAGGAGTTATTAGTTCGAACCCGCAAACATAAACCGGTTGTCCGACGATTATTAATCAAGAGAATTCCTCGATGCTCCGCATCGGGGTTTCCGAATTATTCCCTCCCCTTGAGGGTGCGGCGAGCTGGAATAATTCTTCACCTCCCTTGATCCCGATGATATAACTTTTGCGAAGCAATACCATATAGTAACAGGCACAGCAAAGTAAAATAGACGGTATCAAGAAAGTGTTCAAAAAAATGGGAGGCGAGAAGGTATGGGACTCCCAGCCTTCCATTCCTTGCGAAAGACGGTTTTTGTGCCAGATGCCCGATTCCCTCTGAAAGGGGCACATACGATTGATATAAAAATCCGGTCAGGAATGTGGCCGTGAGAAATACAACCGCGTATCGGAGCCACTTCTTTGTCTCCCTCGCTTCAGAAATCCCGTTGCTTTCCGTTCCTCTCAGGATGAAATACGCCGGCAGAGGAAAATAAGTAACCGGGAACGTCATTAATTCCCTTATGCTGTGTGCAAGGTATCGGGGGTCTTTCCAGGTCGAGAGAAACGCGTCGACAATATTACCATTCAGGAAAGCCGTGAAGAATAAAAAGATTAAAATCCCAATGGTCATATATGGCAACCCTTTTCCATTCACATCGATATTTCTTTTGAATAGTTTTTTGATGCCAAGGATGTAGATAGGTATAAAAAAGAAGAGCAGCATGGTGCTCGGCAGATGCAAATTCCATGACCCTCCTATTGCATAAACGCCGATATTCTGCTTTTGCTGAAATATGAACGCGAACGTATCTTCATACCCGAAGACCGTGATGCTGATAACAAATGAAAGGATCAAAAAAATAATCAGGAGCATGAAGAGCATACGGACCCTCGCTTTCAGATATTTCTCAACGGTAAAGTCAGTGAAACAGATGTAAGTGCCTATGAATATAAATGCAAGCACGGTGTGCACCGGGACGTGCCCCAGAAAGTGTGATGCATAAAACATAGTCTGAAGCAATGTGTAAGCTCCGTTTTCATGAATGACGGTATTAAAGAGAAATAATTTGTGGTGATACCAGGCAAGATAAAAATAAGAAATGAGATAGGCAAGAACCGGAACGACAATAAGAACCCGCTCACTGTGAAAATTGAGACGTGTTGCTGAGAAATTCTCTTTCATCCATCAGGTTACAGTAATGACTCAGGGCTTTATTATGCCCACGGGTTTGAATCTATACCATTCATAACTACTACCGACCATAGGAATATATAATAATGAATATCCGCCGGCACTGCTTTTTCTCTCGATTACAAGTGCCCCATCCGCGCTCTTAGCCAAATAGAGTATTACGCCTTCACCTGGTGCACCGACGGTTTTTTCCATTTTGCCGATTGAAATTTCTACACCCTTTGAAGAGCAACTATATTCTTCATTCCTTTTTGAATAGATTTCCTTAGAAACCAACTTCTGGTCATGCCAGGCAGAAATTTCTAAATTATCATTATCTAGCTGTGTAATCCGTACTTGCGCTACAGTTGAAGGCATCTCCTCGAAGCCAAATAGTGTACTTAGATGCGTGATCTGTCCCTTCGCTGTTTCGCCTGAGTTCACGTATGTACCTGATATATCAGGGCATCTTGCGTCCTGAGGCAAGATCAATTCAGCCCATTCCGCAGGGTACTTCTGATAGGATGCACACGAGGTGAAAAACAGACAGGATGAAACAATAATGCCGACAATCCAAATGTTGTATTTTCCCATCAATTATAAGGATACCAAAAAAAGAAGAAATACCCCAATATAAATTTTTGAAGAAGGAATGGCGGGGTGGACGGGAATTGAACCCGCGACCTCTGGCTTGACAGGCCAGCGTTCTAACCGGTCTGAACTACCACCCCAAGAAAACAAAGGAGGAACAACTGCTCTGACTTAAGCCCTAAAAGGCGTCTAATAACCAGAAGTGAAGATTACCATATTTCTAAAAGATATGGCAAGCCTTCCACTTGACATCTTCCCGGCTGCGATCGAACAAAAAAGAACCAAAAAATACCGGGCTTTGTTATATTTATACTTAGGAAATAAGGACCAGGGCAAGGAGGGAACTCCACTTTCGGGGTAAAAGTGGAGGAAGGTGAAGGGGACCTCAATCCCTGGTCCTTTCATTATTATAACTCACGAATAAGCCAATAAGAAATACTTATCACCTCCATTGCCAAAAAATCAGAAAATAGTCCCCTGCGTAAAAAAATACTATCAGAATATGGGGTTATCGGTTTTGCGATATGAGCCGGGTAATGATTCTGTAGTCTTCTTTGGTATCCATATCGAACAAAATATCCCTGTCCTGAACTTCGACGGATAGTACTCTTCCATTATAGTTTTGCTCCTTTTTATTGGCGGCAAGTCCCATCATACTGCATCCTTCCCGTTCCTCATATGTCATTGATGGAAAGTATCAAGCAGCCTGACATCATACTCCGGTGAAGGTGGACGGAAGGCACAGCAAAATTTTTTGGTAGGCGGAACAGGGCTTGAACCTGTGACCTCAGCCTTGTAAGGGCCGCGCTCTCCCAACTGAGCTATCCGCCCGTGCGAAAATCACTAAAATCAGCGGTTCAGGACTATAAAGATTAGGAGACTGCCTTTAGCTGAATACGAACAGGATCTCCTGCTCATGGTCCTGTACAGCGTAGTAACTTTTTATATTATCTGCACATTATCCGGGTTGTCAATGATGAAATATCGGATCAGCCCGTCCGGTTGTTCAATTTGTTTCCTGCCCTCCAAGTTGATATAGCAAATTAATTATGAAGTGATATAATTTTTATAAGTTGAACTAAATCAATGAAAGGAGAGGGAAATGAATCAATCAGACAAGCCGAGGGAAACTGCCGCGTTCATCACGTCGAGGGACACTCTTGACGGTGCTTATCCGGGTTTGATTTTAGGCATTAACGCAAAGCGTCTGGGTATGCAGACCAGAGTATTTTATACCTTTATGGGTATAAATGTTATTCGCAAGGGGTGGGCGGAAAAAGCCAAATTCTATCCTCCCGGATTGATGGCTGCCATACCCGGGATGTCTGCAGCAGCAACCTGGATGATGAAAGGCAAGATAGAAAAGGCCAATATACCCGCTTTGCCGGACCTTCAGGAGGTGGCCCAACTGGAAGGAGTGGAGTTTATCGCATGCAAAATGACCATTGATATGATGGGTTTAAAGCAGGAAGATTTTATAGAGGGGGTTGTAATACAGGCTGCCGAGGATTTCTTGAAGTACGCAAAGGACTGTAAAATCTGCCTGTTCACATAGGCACGGCAGGCGAACGATTAACGATCTGAGGGGCGGGGTATTTTTAAATACCTCGTTAGATCTATCAATGGTTGACTGTTTTGCCGGGATATTCATGTCAGGGTAAGGGGCGTCGTTTCCGCGGGATAAACTATCCCGGAAAAAGGAGGAAGGGCATGATGCAGAAAAGGAAGGTTTATCTACGGTATCTTTTCTTATGCTTGTTCTGTCTCACGGTCTTATTCGGAGTTGTGAACGCTGCTTATGCGACAAACGGTTATTTTGCCAACGGTTTCAGCGTTGAAAGCAAAGCATTAGCGGGTGCAGGAGTCGCTCTGCCCCAGGGTTCCCTTGATGCGGCTGTTAACCCTGCTCTGATGGCGTTTGTCGGCAGCCGCATTGATGTTGGCGTATCATTTTTCAACCCGAACAGGAAATATACGGTAGAAGGCTCGCCGTCGGGTTTCCCCGGCACTTTTGGCCTCGCCCCCGGAACGGAAAAAAGCAGCAGAAGGTGGTTTCTGATCCCTTCCGTCGGTGCGAATTGGAAGATCGATGACGAGAACTCTCTGGGCATATCGGTGTTCGGACAAGGCGGAATGAACACCGATTATCACACTACTACGTTCGGTTTTTCCCCTGCAGGCGTTGATCTCATGCAATTGTTTATCATCTCCCACCTATGCGAGAAAGATTGCACCCAACCATGCGATCGGCATCAGTCCGATTTTTGCCTATCAGCGGTTTGAGGCAACGGGCTTGCAGGCGTTCTCAGGGTTTTCGTCCGATCCCGATGACCTGAATGACAACGGGCACAGCAATTCATATGGAATCGGCGGAAGAATAGGCTATATGGGAGAGATTTTTCCTTTCCTTAATATCGGAGCGGAATATAAAACGAAGGTTTTAATGAGCAGGTTTGACAAATACGAAGGTCTGTTTGCCGAGAGCGGCAGTTTTGACATTCCCGCCTCATGGAGGGTAGGAGTTGCAATTAAGCCGATACAGGATCTGGCCGTTCTTGCAGACGTGGAGGAGATCTACTACAGCGGCGTTAAATCTGTCGGCAATCCGTTCCTGCCAAACCTTCAGAAGAGCAAACTTGGCAAGGACGACGGCGCCGGCTTTGGCTGGGATGACATCACCGTTGTCCACCTGGGAGTGCAGTGGCAGAGCAGCAAGGAGTGGACCTGGCGGGCCGGTTACTCGATCGGAGACCAGCCGATTCCGAGGAGTGAGGTACTTTTTAACATCCTCGCGCCTGCCGTCATCAAAGAGCATTTGACTTTCGGTTTGACGAAGAGCTTTGGCAATAGCGAACTGAAATTCGCTGTCATGCGTGCATTCCCTCACAGTGTGACCGGACCGAATCCGCTTGAAGCTCCGGGCCAGCAGAAGATCAGCTTTACAATGAATCAATGGGAGGTTTCGGTAGGTTACGCATGGAAATTTTAAAATTCTGACCATTTGAAGCATTATAATATGACATGGCAAAATAGAGGGCGGGACAAGAGTCCCGCCCTTTTACATAGGAACTGCCGGAGCGCTTCTGCTCCACAGATACTCTCATGAGAAAGACTTTGGTGTTAAAATTGATCTGCGACAATCTTATATACCATCAGCGGAATAAATGGACAGATGCGCGGAAATGAGCTATAAGAGAATAGAAGGCATCATTTAAGAACTTCCGAAAGGTGAACAATTAGGTTTGGAACCGCAAACGGCATTCTGGAACATTTCCGCTGCTGAACTGCTTCGGCAACTGGAGGCAACTGCACAGGGCCTGGGAAGTGATGAAGCACGGCAGCGCCTCAGCCGCTATGGTCCGAACCTGCTGAAGACCGGGAAGAAGACGAACACGGCGGCTCTTCTGCTTTCTCAATTCAGGAGCCCGATTATCCTCATCCTTATCTTCGCATCCGGCCTGTCAATTTTCCTGCGCAATCATGTTGATGCGGTCATTATCCTGGCAATCGTCGTCGTAAGCGGTCTCCTGGGTTTCTGGCAGGAGCGGGGAGCAGCAAACGCAATCGAAAAATTGCTGTCTATCGTGCAAATAAAGGCCCAGGTGTCACGTGATGGAGCTCCGAAGGAAATCCCTGTTGAAGAAATAGTGCCGGGAGATATCGTCCTGCTCAACGCTGGCGACGTCATTCCGGGAGACTGCCTGATTATCGAATCCAAAGACCTCTTTGTGGACGAAGCTGCACTGACAGGTGAAACATATCCTGAAGATAAAATGTCCGGGATACTGCCGGGAGAGACTCCTCTCTCTCAGCGGACTAACACCCTTTTTATGGGTACGCATGTGGTGAGCGGCAGTGCAAAGGCGGTGGTTGTACATACAGGCAAAGAGACGGAATTCGGGAAAGTTTCCGAAAGGTTGACACTCAGACCGCCGGAGACGGAATTTGAGCGGGGGGTAAGACGCTTCGGTTACTTCCTGATGGAAGTTACACTGCTGCTGGTGATTCTCATTTTTGCGTTCAACGTATACCTGGCTCGCCCGGTTCTGGACTCATTCCTCTTCTCGCTGGCCCTCGCTGTCGGACTGACACCACAGCTGCTGCCCGCGATCATCAGTGTCAATCTTGCACACGGCGCAAAGAATATGGCGCTTAAGAAGGTAATTGTAAAACGACTTGCCTCTATTGAAAACTTCGGCAGCATGAACGTCCTTTGCTCGGATAAGACCGGAACTCTGACTGAAGGAGTGGTGCATTTGTGTTCGACTCTTGATGTGGATGGGAACGACAGTGAAAAAGTCCTGCTCTTTGCCTATATCAATTCCTTTTATGAAACCGGATTTGCGAATCCGATCGATGAAGCGGTGCGCAGCTATCGCAGTTTTGACCTGTCAGAGTATCAAAAACTCGATGAAGAACCGTATGATTTTGTCCGCAAGAGGCTGAGCGTCCTGGTTTCTAAAGGGGACATACACATTATGATTACCAAAGGTGCGTTACAGAACGTGCTTGCTGCCTGTTCGAGAGCAGAAATTTCCGGCGGAGCGGTTGTGGAAATAGGCGGGGTTCGCGAACAGATACAACGACGCTTTGAGGAACTCAGCAGTCAGGGCCTGCGTACGATGGGTGTTGCCTGCCGTGACGTAGGACCCGCATCGCTGATCACCAAAGATCATGAAACCGACATGACATTCCTGGGGTTACTCGTTCTTCATGACCCGGTGAAACCCGGAATTATTGAGACCGTTGCAGACCTGCGCCGCCTCGGCATATCGCTGAAGGTTATCACGGGAGACAACCATCTGGTCGCGTCTCACCTGAGTAATCAGGTAGGACTTTCCAATGCAAGGATTCTCACGGGTACAGATCTTCGCCTTATGAGCGCTGAAGCGTTACTCAAGAGGGTGAATGCCGTAGACGTCTTCGCTGAGGTAGAGCCTAACCAGAAGGAGAGCATCATCCTTGCCCTGAGGAAGGCGAAGAATGTCGTAGGTTATATGGGAGACGGCATAAACGATGCCTCGGCGCTGCATGCGGCTGATGTCGGCATATCTGTCGACAGCGCTGTCGATGTGGCCAAAGGTGCGGCGGACATAGTGCTTCTGGAAAAAGACCTTGCTGTTCTTGTGCAGGGTGTGCGTGAGGGAAGAAGGACTTTTGCGAACACGCTCAAGTATGTATTTATGGCGACAAGCGCCAATTTCGGCAATATGTTCAGCATGGCGGGAGCATCTCTCTTCCTCCCGTTTCTCCCTCTGCTTCCAAAGCAGATCCTGCTTACGAATCTTCTGACGGATTTTCCCGAGATGACGATTGCCACGGACAACGTGGACAAAGAATTTGTCGAGAAGCCCCGGCGGTGGAACATAACCTTTATAAGGAAGTTTATGATGACTTTCGGCCTTCTGAGTTCCGTATTTGACTATCTCACCTTTGGGGTGCTACTGTTTATCCTTCATGCCTCACCGCAAGAATTCAGGGCCGGCTGGTTTGTCGAGTCGGTCATCTCGGCATCAGTGGTGGTACTTGTTGTCCGCACGAGGAGGCCGTTCTTTAAGAGTATACCCGGAAGATATTTGTTAACGGCAACGCTTCTTATAGTATGCGTTACACTCGCTTTGCCTTTTGTTCCAATCGGAGGAAGGCTCTTTGGATTTACACCATTGCCGCTTTCTTTTCTTGTATTGATGGGTCTGATCGTGGGTTTCTATATTATCTCCGCCGAATTGGTAAAAAAAGTATTTTACAGGAAGGTACGCTTTTGAACGAGGTCAAAATGGAAGCGTAGCCAATCTATTTTTTTAACGAGACCGAGCCGTTCTCCGGGTTGTAATCGTATTGAGAGAGATCTATGTTTGAACCGATCAAATCCTTTACCTGGTCAAGGCTCTCGGGATATTTATCATTTGCAGCGCGATACGCTGCGATCGCTTTCTTCACCGCATCAAGGTTTCCTATCTCTGCGGCATGCTGACCGCTTTTATAAGCCCCGATCAGGGAATTGCCATATTCGGCCACTGGATTTTTCGGCTTCTGGTCACAGGCGAAGAGAAAGAAAAAGACGACCGGAAGAATTATTAACAATATCTTTTGCGCCCTGCGACTCATGGTATATTGAGCCGGTCGAAAATGTTGAATATTGCCGCTACCGCCTCCGAACTCTCCGGCAGCTGAAAGACCGGTTTCCCCTCCAGGTCAAGCCTGGATATCTCATCATCGCGGGGCACGATGCCCGCGACACGAAGGCCGGCCTCCTCCGCAAGGTCTTTCAAGCCTCCGCCTTCATCGTTATTGACCCTGTTTATTACTAACACGCGTTTATCTATCTCGAGCTGCAGTTCGTCGACAAGGCCGTTGATCCTTATTCCGGTCTGAATTCCGCGCACGGTCGGATCACTCACGATGAGCAATAAATTGACCCTGTGAGTGGTCCTTCTGCTCAGGTGTTCCATTCCTGCCTCATTGTCTATGACGACATAGGGGTAGGCCGCTGAAAGCTTATCCGTATATTTCTTTATGATGTTATTCGCGGCGCAGTAACAACCCGGGCCCTCGGGCCTTCCCATTACTATCAGGTCAAACCCCTTCGATTCCACAAGCGATTGCTGCACCTGATAATCAAATATCTGTTCCATGGACATGCCGCCGGGTCTCTCGGAGCCGCTCCGTATCAGCTGCAGAGATTCCTCTCTGAGCCTGCCTATAGTTGCATGGACGTCAACTCCGAGCGCCTCATTCAGGCAGCTATTGGAATCCGCATCAACAGCGAGCACCGGCATCTTCTTTTTCTCGATGATGTAACGGACGGCAAGAGCCGCAATCGTCGTCTTTCCTGTGCCGCCTTTGCCTGCCAGCGCGATTAAAAAAGCCATGTCTTATTATACACAACTTTTCGGAGGCCATGTTCGCTGGTTTGCCGACTCAGGGTTATGTGTGCCGGACAAGCCGGCATGACAAGAATACGCGCCAAAGATTTTAAGCAACTTGCAGGACCTTTTAGGGGGCATAAGATTATCTTCATATACGAGAGTGTAAGTTGCAAAATTTCCGGCAATGACGGAAAATATGGCATGGTCAGATTTTCATCCCTTCTTAAGTGTGCGATACCCTTCATTATATATATAATAATCAGCCCATCATTCACCCTCGCAGAGACCGGTAACAGAGTGCCCCGGTATGTCGGTTCGGACGCATGCAAGAAGTGCCATCAGCATGAATACAGGAATTTTATGACTTATGCAAAGAAGAGCACGTCCTACAGAAGCATAGAAAGGGTAAAGAAAGGGTTGACCGCCGGAGAGGTGAAAGGCTGCTATTACTGTCATACAACCGGATACGGCAAGCCTGGCGGTTTTGTGAGTATTGAAAAGACGCCTTATCTAAAGAATGCGGGTTGCGAGGTCTGCCACGGTCCCGGGGAGTTCCATATCAGGACAAGAAGCCCGGAGGACATAAAGCATCATCTGACAATAAAGGACTGTGAAGTGTGTCACACGCCGGAAAGGGTCAGGGCTTTCAGATATAAACCGTTAATTCACGGCGGGGCGCATTAGAAAAGAAGTGAAGCGTGAAGAGTAAAGGGTGAAGAGTTAAAACCTGGAAAAGGTGGGACGCGTAAACATTTACCGGATAAAGAACGTGAGATTTTATTCGTCATGCCCGAAGTCCTTAGTCGGGCATCCATTTTTCACGTTAAAACGGGAATTTGATTTGTCAAATGGATTCCCGCCTTCGCGGGAATGACGGGTTAAGTGATCTCACTTATGAAGTCTTAAATAAGAGTTAGAGTTGAGAATTAAAAGTTAAGAGAAGAAGCCAAGAACAAGAAAACAAAAGAACTAAGAACATGTTTGATCTTATAAGAAAAAGGCTGGGCTACAAGATCATGGCTGCCATGCTGATCATCATACTTCTTGTTCTTCTGGCCGAAATCTACATGCGCATATTTTTCGGGACCAGGGACAGATTGGAAATAGCTGCCACCCTCAGTACTGAATTGGCTGACTCGATATACGCCGGCATCAAATATCCCATGGAGATAGGATACAGTGAGGCTATTACAAGGGATCTTAAGGACATAAAGGAAAAGATGAGAGATGTCGAGGTGTTTATCTGTGATTTCGAGCAGGAGGTGGTCTATTCGACGCATGTCAGTAAAATAAAGACCAGGTTAACAGATTCTATTCACAATAGGTCTATCGGGAATACGCTGTCGGATGCGTTGAAGACCGGAATTGACCCGCGCTTTAACCCGCGAAATCCTCTTGAATATGTTGATGGTGGAAGGAGATATCTGGTAATCATAAGGCCCATCCTGAACGAAAAGGACTGCTATCATTGCCATGGTTCTTCAAGAAAGGTGCTCGGAGGCATTGTGGTAAGGCTTGATGCCGAAAGGACATATGCCCAGGTTACCGCCCAGCGAAACAGGACAATTATAATCGTCCTGTTCCTCATACCCATAGCTGTTATTCTAATCTATCTAATGGTAAACAAATTGGTAAGGCGGCCCATAGAGAGTCTGGCAGAAAAGGCGAAGAGGTTTGCGGAAGGGGATATGTCTGCTACCGTTGACGTGAAAACCGAGGATGAGATTGGAATCCTGGGTAAGACATTCAATTATATGGTTGAAAGCGTCTCATCATTCAGCAAGAAACTGGAGGAGGAGATACAGAGGAAGACTTTACTGCTCAACGAGAGGACAAAGCTGATGATATTGTTGGAGAGGGCTAACAAGGAACTCAGAGAGCTGGACAAACTGAAGTCGACTTTTCTGGCTAACATGTCCCATGAACTGCGTACTCCCATGAATGCAATCATCGGCTATACTGACCTGCTGATAGATGGTGTTGACGGGACCATTAATGAAGACCAGGAGAAGAGTTTGAAAAAGGTGGCTGTGAACGCGAGGCATCTTCTGCAATTGATAAACGACGTCCTTGACATCTCGAAAATAGAGGCGGGGAAAATGAAGATATCCCCGAAGGAGCTCGATCTGAAATGGCTTGTTGAGTCCGTTCTGCCGACTTTCGAACCCCAGTTGAAACTGAAAGGGCTTGCAATTGCGGTGGATATCCCTGAAGGCCTGCCGTTGGTATACGGCGACGAAGACAGGATCAAAGAGGTCCTGATCAACCTTTTGTCGAATGCGGTCAAGTTTACGCAGAAAGGGGGGATCACCGTATCCGCCCGGATCTCCGAGAGGGGTGTCAGGCCGGGTGAACCGCCCCTCTTTGCCGAGGTATGCGTAGAGGACACGGGGATTGGAATAAAGGAGGAAGATATCGGCAAGATCTTCGACAAGTTCGTACAGGTAGATCTTACTACCATCCGCCAGTATGAGGGAACAGGTCTGGGTTTAAGCATTGCAAGGGGATTGGTGTCCCTGCACAAGGGGGTCATCTGGGTCACGAGTAAATATGGAGAAGGGAGCAAGTTCTGCTTCACGCTCCCCCTGAAGAAAGAGATACTTGAGAAACCTGCCGAGCCTGTGATCGAGACGCGAATAGCGGAAGCACTGGGCGATTATTTCGGAAAATCCGCCGACATTTTCCTGAAGGATCCGGAATATGCAGGCAAACCGATCAGATGCTGGGAGTATATCCGGTGCGGGCAGCCGAGTTGTCCTGCTTACGGGAGCAAGGAGGCCAGGTGCTGGCTGATAATGGGTACCCATTGTGCGGGCATGAAAATAGCCGCGTATCCTGAGAAAGTGGATTTTTGCAGAGGCTGTGAGCTCATCGAAAGCCTCGTGTCCAAAATGGAAGAGGATGTGAAGGGAAATGAAGTGGCTTCCAAACCCGGCGAGTCGGCGGAAAAGACCCTGCTGGCGATCGATGACAACCCGGAGGCGATTGACATCATAAGAAAATATCTGGGCGCGGATTACAAGGTGGTCGGCCTTCTGAGCGGCGAACAGGCAGTGGAGAAGGCAAAAGAGATAAAACCCATGGCGATCACACTGGATATTATGATGCCGAGAAAAGACGGGTGGCAGGTATTGCAGGAGCTGAAAAGAGATCCCGAGACGCAGGATATTCCGGTTATTGTACTCTCGATTGTCGATGACCAGAGGTTGGGTTTCAGCCTCGGCGCGACCGAATACATTATAAAACCTGTGGAAAAAGAGGTCCTCCTGAAGAAGTTGAAGACGCTCGAAAAAACCGCGAAGATCAAACGCATACTGATCGTTGATAATGATGCGTCGACAGTGAGAATGATCGGCAATGTCCTTGAAGAGGCTTCATATCAGGTGACGACGGCTTACAACAGTGAGGACGCGATAAAATCCATAAGGGATTTCAGGCCCGACCTCATTGTCCTTAATCTCACCATGCCGGAAACAGGGTTTGATGTGATCGAATACCTCAAGTCCGAAAAAGGGGCCGGAGATATACCGCTGATTGTCCTTACAGAGAAAGATCTTACGGAAAAAGAGATAGACGACCTGAACGGCAGGATTCATGGCATCTTAAACAAGGTCGTCCTTACCAAGGAGGATCTTCTGAAGGAACTCAAGGACTCGATTCTCAAGATGAGTAAAGATCAATGAACGCCCCACGGAGCAGGGAGCAGATTCTGTTTTTGCCCTGCCGGTGGAAAGAGGGTCGCTCGAAAAAGATGTTGATTCGTCGTAGAATCGGGATGAATTCCGAAATAGAACTGTCAATAAAGGTCATGTGAAAGAATGAGCGGGAAGAGATAAATATATGCCGAGAAAGATATTAATAGTCGAGGACAATGATGACAGCCGGGAGCTTGTCGTAAAGGTGCTCAGGAACAAGGGCTATATGACAGTTGAGGCTATTGACGGAGAGGAAGCGATAGAAAAAGTTATTTCGGAAAGACCTGACCTGATATTGCTGGACATTTCGATCCCGAAGCTTGACGGCTACGAAGTTGCAAAAAGACTCAAGAGCCGTGAGGATGTGAAGGATATCCCCATTGTGGCGGTGACCGCCCATGCGATGAAGGGGGACAGAGAAAAAGTCATCGCCGCAGGGTTCGAGGGCTATATCTCGAAACCGGTGGATGTTCGTGAGCTGCCCGAACAGGTGAGGTCCTATCTGAGAGGGAAATGGGAGAGCGTTTTAGGTGGACAGGAAGAGTAAGATACTGATTGTGGATGATGCTGTTGATACGGTTGAACTCCTGAGAAAGAGGTTCCGCTCCGAAGGATATGATACCGCAGAGGCTTACAACGGAGTCGAAGGTCTCCAGAAAGTCGCAGAATTTAACCCTGACCTGATAGTACTTGACGTCATGATGCCCAGGATGGACGGCTATGAAGTATGCCGGAGACTGAAGTCGGATGAAAATACGAAATATATCCCTGTTCTTATGCTCACTGCAAAAGGGGAGGTTGAACATAAGATCAAGGGCCTGGATATAGGGGCGGATGACTATATGGGAAAGCCCTTCGACTATAAGGAGCTCTCTGCGAGAGTGAGGTCGCTTCTTTCTATCAAGGCTACGCATGAGAAGAAAGTGGAAGAAGAAAAATCAGGTGCGCTTGAACAGATGATGGACCAGGTCGCGCATGAGATAAGAAATCCCCTGACCGCTGTCGGAGGGTTTGCACGCAAAGTCTACGGGCGGCTTGCGGACGGGGACCCGAATAAAAAATACATGCAGATGATTATAGAGGACGTGGCGGTGCTGGAGGGCATGATAAAGCAGCTGATCGAGTTGAAGACCATGGCTATATCGTGCAAAGAGCCGACAGATATAAACGAAGTAATCAGAGAGTCCCTTAAAGTGTTCGAACAGGATTTTGTGCAAAATGCAATACATGTTGAGACCGGCTTGACTGAAAATATTCCGATGGTGCTTGCCGACGGCAAGATTCTCAAGAGGGCTTTCTGCAACATTATAAAGAATTCCATTGAGGCGATGGAGACGGGTACCAAACAACTCAGGGTGGTCAGCGGACTGGCGGGAGACCGCATTGAGATACAGATATCCGATACCGGCAAAGGCATCGAAAGGGACATGATCAAGAGCATCTTCGATCCCCTGGTTACCTCGAAGGTCTATGGTCCGGGGCTCGGCCTTACCTTTGCGCTCAAGATAATCCAGGACCACAGGGGAACTATCTCCGCAGAGAGCGTACCTCAAAAGGGGACTACTTTTACGATAAGCTTTCCGGTCCCGGGAACATCCTGATTGTGATAACCTCTCTTATCTGAAAATTCCATTTGAAAACTCGTCATATTGGAGACATGGACATCAAAACCTTGATGATGCAGGATTGGCTTTTTCCGGCATCGCGGCGTGTTACATTAAACCTTAATGCGGTATTTCCGGGAATGGAGCAAAAGGAGGCCATATGAAGGCAAAAGATTTCATGATACCCATTCAGGATTCTTTGAGTCCCGGGATGACACTTAAAGAAGCTGTCAACCTTCTGAGGGTTGCCGGGAAGGGCGAAGAGAGAGTGGGCCTCAAGGGATTACCCGTCATTGACAAGGATGGGAAACTGGTAGGCATGCTCTCAATGACGGACGTTTTGAAAGCGGTGCATCCGGCATATCTGTCGCTGATGAACCTGAGTAATTTTACCTGGGAAGGGATGGTAGAATCCCTTGCGAAAAATGCGGCGGATAAAAAGGTGGAGACGGTAATGTCCAGGGACGTTATTACTGTGCAAGAGGACGACTCTTTGATGGAGTGCGTTGACCTCATGATCAAGAACAATATAAAGAGGTTGCCGGTCCTTGACAAGACAGGAAAGGTTGCCGGAATGATCTATGAAAGGGACGTCTTTCTTGCCATAGCGAAAGCTATGCTTGAGGACGAATAATATTTATGAATTCTTAAAGGTTTCAATGAAACCTTGACGGGAGATGGGAAATGACAGAAGAAGTTGCTGCTACTGCCCGGGTCGTCATGGGTTACTCATTCTGGATAGCGACTGCAATATTCCTGATCGCCTATGCGGTAATAGTATCGGAAAAAATACACAAAACAAGCGTTGCCGTATTCGGCGCCCTCCCCTTAATCCCCTCTCCGCCTGAGGCGGATCAAGGGAGGGGATATTTAAGATACCTCGCAGCTCTGCCGCGGGGCAGTTCATTTATTTCCCCTGTCCTGAATTTCTTTTTTGCCCATGAACAGCAAGCTCATTAAAACGCATCGCCATCTCGGGACCTTTGGCCTCTTCCTCGTGTTTGAAGAAAACGAAAGCCCTCTTCCATTTTTGAGAAAGGATTTTTTCCATCCATTGTGACAAATCGGCATCCGTATAATCGGAACGGCGCAGGCGCAGGTACCCCCATGGCGCCGTACTGATGATCTCGGTTGCAGGATTCTCATCAACATCCGCAATGCACAGGCAGCATCCCTTTTGACGGAGGAGGTCCAGAATCTTAACAGTGAGCCAGGACGGGCTGCGGAACTCGCATGCGCAGGACATATTGGCGGGAATCAGAGCGAGAAAGGCTTCAAGCGCCGGGTAGTCCGCATGAAAACTCCCGGGAAACTGAAAAAGGACCGGCCCCAGTTTCTTTCCCAGAACTGACAGTGACCTGAATAGGTACTCCGTCTCCTCGACCACGTTTCTCAAGCGCTTCAGATGAGTTATAACCTGAGGCGCTTTGATCGCGAAAACAAAACGATCGGGGACCTGTTCTGCCCAGGATGTGAGGACGCCCTCTGTGGGCATATGATAGAAGGTGTTATTGACCTCTACCGCGTTGAGGCGTTCCGAATAGAAGTGAAGCATTTCCTTTGGAGAGATCTTTCCAGGATAGAATATCCCTTTCCATTCCTTGTACCCGTACCCGCTTGTGCCGACATAGATCTTCATATTTTCTGGAACCTGAGTAATGACTGCCCTGCCTATAAGAGAAGTATCGCACAAGATGTCCTGCTGTCAAGTTCTTATATTCTTTTTGGAGGTAAGCTGAGAAAGCGCGGGCAGGATGAGGATTTATTCCTCTTTAAGACAGAATGCCATACAAAATTATTGCAACCTTGATTTACACTATCGGAGAGAATATTTTATGAGGGGCCGTAATTTCAATGTAAATTGAAGCACAGAAAATTATTTAACGTTATTATATAGACGGTAAATACAAAAAAACATTAAGGAGGAGATATGTTGTGTTAACACTTGAAGAATTAAAAAAAGACAGAGCGCTTATCAATTCCATAGACTGGGACATGACACCGGAATTAGCTGTGCGCATGTATTTGGAGTGGGGAAACATCTGGTCCCGTGGGGAGGATAGAAGACATGTGGTTCGGTCAAAAAAGGATTATTCAGTTTATTTTGTCGTTAACTGCTGGGCCAAACCGTATTACATTTATCTCATCAAAATAAGCAATGAAGAAGCAGTAGATCTGGCCAAATTCGAATTGCCGGAGAGATTTGAAGAGCCGGTATGTAATTTTAAAGGTGTCTATTCACCTGATGGCGAACTCAAGGATTGGTTGAGAAAAGAATTAAACCCTGCATGATATCTTTGTCAATCTTATTCATCGCGGAAGGTCAGTAATACCCATATTTCAGTAAGAAGGGTTTCCTGTCTTTTCCGAATCAACTTGTCATCCATTATTTTCTCCGGGCTTTTCGCGCACCACCTCGCGGGCGGTTTTATCCTCGCGCAGCCGTAAGAAAACCGGCTGTCTCATGATGCCTTCATCAGTCCAGCCGGAGAAAGTAACTTCGCAGACAAGCTCAGGCTTTACCCATGTGACCGGAGCATTAGTCTTCGGTTCCATTTTAAAGGGGCACTTCTTCCGAACAAGATGATCCAATTTTTCACGGAGTTCCTTCAGTTTTTTCGCCCCGAATCCTCCTCCTGAATGTCCGATGTAAACCAGCTCCTTCCCCTGGAACACGCCCAAGACAAGGGAGCCGAAATATTTTCTGCCTCCCCTCGGTTCTGTGAATCCGGCTATCACGCCCTCCTGCGTGAGCTGTGTCTTCACCTTCAGCCACTGCCTGCTCCTTCTGCCGCTCCGGTACACGCTTTGAGAATGTTTGGCGATGATCCCTTCGAGTCCCTTTTCCCTGACGACACTGAAGAACAGGACGCCCTCTTTCGATACGTGATCGCTGAATTTTATTTTCGGTGAAGACGGTAGAATTTGTTTCAGGAGTTCTTTTCTCCTGAGGAGAGGCAGGCCCGTCAGATCATGCCCCCGGAAGTGGAGGAGATCAAAGACATAGTAAAGCAGATGGCCGCTTCGCGACTTCTGGTAATTCTGGAGCAGCTGGAAATCGGGATGTCCCCGATCATCCACTACAACAATTTCGCCGTCCAGTACAGCCTCGAATCTCAGTTTGCGCAGCGCTTCCGTGACAGGAAAGAACTTTTGGTTTAACGATAACAGGTTTCGCGAATAAAGCGAAACGCCTTCGTCTCTGATTTCGGCAATAGCCCGGTAGCCGTCCCATTTCACCTCAAAAATCCAATCCGGATGATCAAACGGTTCTTTTGCGAGGGTCGCGAGCATCGGCTTTATGCTGTGGGGCATCGGTTTAACCGGCGCATCCTTCAGGTCGTCGCTTTCGATCGCTTCACGAAGGCGGATTTGGTTTACTTTTTTCTGTCCGGAAGATTTCTCCGGTTTGGCTTCTAAGACGTCCTCCAGAGTCTTATTGGACACTACGGAACGGTTCTCCCCGAGGACATCCCCTCCGGTCGCATATCGATCTCTCTTCTTCAAAAGCAGCCATGACTTGTCGTCTCTTCCCGTTTTCACCAGCGCGAATTCACCGTGAAGCTTTTCCCCATCGAGGACAAACTTCATATCCCCCTTTCTTAATCCTTCCCGGAGAAGTTTTTCACTTTCCTTTCTATTTCTTGAGAAAGGGTGATGGTAAAAGCCCCTGTCCCAGATGATAACGCTTCCTGCGCCGTAATTGCCCTCAGGGATAACCCCTTCAAAATCTTTGTAATCAAGCGGATGGTCTTCAACCATAATTGCCAGCCTTTTCAGGGAAGGATCCATCGGAGGACCTTTCGGGACGGCCCAGCTCTTAAGTACACCTTCGAGCTCGAGCCTGAGATCATAATGGAGAGTCCGGGCCGCGTGCTTATGAATGACAAAAATTAGATCTTTCCCCCTTGGGATGGTAGCCCGCCTTCGGTTCCGGCGTTTTCCCGAACTTCCGTTTGGATTTGTATTGATTCAATCCCATGGTGTTGCTGCCCGTCATCTTTTCCGTCATGCCCGAAGTTTTCAGTCGGGCATCCATTCTTCTTATATTCTGGATTCCCGCCTAAGGACTGCGGGAATGACAGCTTTAAACATATTTTTTGCAAAAGTTAAGCATCATAGATGAGGAAGCTTCTGTCTTCTTACCAGCACCTCCCGAAAAAGGTCACCTTTTTTTCGGCCCTGCTCACCGCTTCCGAATGCATAACCCGCAGCTTTTCCGGGTCGTCGTGCTTAGCTGATTTCTCGAGTTCCTTCCATTCAATGGGAAACGAAACCATTGGTTTTTCACTTGCGCGCAGGGAATAAACGCAGATCATATTCTTTGAAGCGTCGTTTTGAGACCAGTTGATAAAGACCTTTCCTCTCCTGTATTCCTTTGCCATTTTTTCAGTCACCAGATCCGGATAATTTTTCTGCATGATTCCTGCCACGGCTTTTGTAAATTTCTTGGTATCTTCAAAGGTCGTCCCTCTGCGGTTCAAGGGAACATATACATGGAGTCCCTTTTTGCCCGAGGTTTTTACATAGCTTGTAAGCTGCAACTCAGAAAGCAGGTCCCGAAGAATCAGCGCCACCCGTGTACAATCCAGAATATTTGCCCGATCGCCGGGATCCAGATCGAAGACCATAAAATCAGGTGTTTCAGGTGAACCGGCCCTGGCCAGGGGCACGTGGAGTTCGAGAGACGCCAGGTTGACCACCCATATCAATGTTTCCAGATCGTTGACCATGCAGACTGTCATCCGCTCTCCGTCATCCCGGCGGATATCCGCTGTTTTCGCCCATTCAGGACGGTGAGAGGGACAACGCTTCTCAAAAAAGAAATCTTTTTCGACTCCTTCGGGATAACGCTTTAAGGTCAATGCCCGGTCTTTCAAATGGGGCAGGATGAATTTTGAAATGCGCCGGTAGTATTCCAGGATATGGGCCTTCGTGAAGCCATAGGAGGGATAGAGGTCTTTTTCGAGGTTCGATAAAGAGAGCCTTCTCCCGGCGATCTCGACGACTTTTCGGCTCACCGGTTCTTCTTCACTTTGCGCATGCTCTCCTCCAGCGCCGCGACCAGATCGGCCGGACCTTCTCCTTCTTCTTCCTCCACTTCAGGGGCTTCCACCGGAGTTTTTTCTTTTGCCTTTTTCTTCAGAAGATCCACGATCTTTTTCCTGCGCCCGTCCGCATATTTTTCCGGGCTGAAGTCCGTTATCATTCCCTTTATAATTTTTTTTATGCGGCTCTTCTCTTCAGTTTCGATCTTGCCTTTCCCCGGCGAGATGTCTTCATCCGGCAATATTTCCTCGCTGTAATGAAGTGTGATCAGGGACAGCGCCCCCTCAGCGCTTTTGATCGCAACGAGATATTCGCGATCACCCAGGACGAATTTTGCGAGCCCGGCTTTGTTTGTCCGGCGCATCACCTCGACCAGCAGCCGGTAAGCTTTCTCGCCGCCTTTCAAAGGAACGAGATAATACGGGTGATCGTAATAAACCGGATCCACGCCATTCAGATCTATGAACTCGACGATCTCGATTGTGCGGCTCCGGTCGGGCGACACGGATTCCAATTCTTCGTCTGTCATCAGTACGTATTTGTCGGGTGCGATTTCATATCCCCTGATAATTTCTTCCGGGGGTACAATCTTTTCTTCTTCCGGACAGGACATTCTTCTTAAGAGGGGAGAGTAGTCTTTGGCGTGCAGCATGCGGAAAGAAACGCGGCCTGGCTCGACTGCCTTGACCAACCGGACAGGAATCGCCACCAGGCTGAAACTGATCGTGCCGCTCCATATGCCCTGTCCAGCCGCTTCGTTCCTCTTGTCTGAAGACAGCGACGGGAGTCGGACAGGTCGCCTGTTTTTCATTTACGCAACCTGCTTCAGGCTCGCCTCAAGAGTCTGAAGCAGCCTGTCCGGTGTTGTAGGTTTCAGTCGCCTGGGGCGCAGGACCGCAATTTTTTCTCCTCGGGCTTTTTTATCGATCAGATTCTGCAGCTTTTTCTGATGGTCGTTTTCGAATTTCTGCGGCTGAAAAGGCGCTGTCAACTGATTGATTAAATCACTTCCGATCTTCAGTTCCTTTTCAGACAACGGAATGTTCTCGAGCTCAAGAGACTTCACCGGAATCACTTCGTCGGTATACCGCAGAGTATTCAGGCGGAGAATCTTCCCGCTTGTCTGCAAGGCGCCGAAATAAGACCGCTTTCTCATGGTCCAGGTGCAGATACCTTCCACATCCATCTCGCTCAAAGCAGCGACAAGCGCGTTATATCCTTTTGAGTGAATGTCCGGCTCCAGGTAGTAGACCCGCTCGCGGAAGACAGGATCGATTTGTCCGGTTTTCACGAACTCGTGGACTTCGATCATCCGGCTGTCTTCGGGAGCGGTTTGTTCGAGTTCCGCCGGATCGATGGGGATATACTTCCCATCCTCCAATTCAAACCCTTTGATCTGTTCTTCCGCCGGCACAGGCACTTTTTCATATGCACAAACCATCTGCTGCTTCAGTTTGACACGGTCACGCCTGTGAAGAAGGTGAAACTGGATCCGCTCTTCCTTGACCGCGGCGTGAAGCTTCACCGGCACACCGGCATCCCCGAAACGGATATATCCTTTCCAGATAGCTCTTCCCGCCATGGAAAATCCTCCGCAGTTCTTTCAGTACCAGGCTATTTGTTTTGTCCTCTTTATTGGCCGTGCCTATAAGAGAAGTATCGCATAATGTGAAACGCTGTCAAGTTACAGGGTCGGGACTCAGCGAATAGCGGTATTCAGCTTTTAAAGCTTTTCCACCTGGGGCCGTCGGTTGAACCGGCGCGTTCTTCAATCTTGCGGCCATGACTTTCAGCCCATTTATACGCTGCTTCCTTTAATTGTATGTTTCCGCAATTTATGAAGTCCAGAGCCATCCTCTTACTGCCATATTTATTTAAGGCCCCGATAAGCGCAGCTTCCGACCCTGGTTCGCCTATGGAGATAAAAAAATAGTAGGCATCGGCGACCACTTTCAGATCATTTTCTTTAAGGGCACGATTCAGCGTTTCACTTGCAGGAGTGCCGATCCCGATTAACGCCTTTGCCGCCTCCTCTCTGACATCCGGGCTTTCATCGTTCAGAGCATTAATCAGCGGTTGAACAGCGCTGCTATCCTTTATCTTCCCGAGCGCCTTTGCAGATTCCTGACGAACATATAAATAATCGTCATCTTTCAGGACAGTGATCAGCGGTTGAACTGCACGTTTATCCCCTATTTCGCCAAGTACCGCTGCCGCCTGTCCCCGTACATATGAGTCTTTATCCTTCAGGGTGTTAATTAACGGTGCAATTACACGAGCATCTTTTATCTTGCCGAGTTCTATTACCGTTTGTGCGCGAGTACTGGGATGTTTGCTCTCCAATTTCTTGATTAGACCGGCTATTCTGTCTTCAGTGTTTTGTTGCGAGGCTGCCAGCGTCAGGCTGCAGAGAAAGATAAGTAATATGATCCGTGTCGCTTTAACAGCTTCGCTCAGTCCCATGACCTTTTGACGTACCATGAATATATTTTACTCAATTATGATCTTTGTTCAGAAATTTTTTATAATTAGTAATGGGGAAATTCTTTATTTTCTATATACTCTACCTAGTCACCGGCAGCCCGATTACAGCGTTGCTTGTCCTTCTCGCAGTATATCTGGCGATAGACAGGACATATCTGGGCTTTCTGCCCGATCCCGTCAGGGTGTTCAGGGCATCTTCCAGGATCAGGGAACTGAAAAAAATAGTCTCGATAAATCCCCATAACGGCAGATCTCTGAAGGAACTCGGCATGCATATGGTCGAAAGAGGGCAGTACCGGAATGCCGTGCAATATTTCAGGATGGCGGAGACAAAGATGTCGGACGACCCTGAGTTCAATTATTATTACGGGATATCCACGGCTCGAACAGGGGATATCGACAAGGGAAGGGCGCTGCTCGAAAAAGCGGTAAACGCCTCACCCACGCTTAAATACGGTGAGCCTTTTCTCATGATGGCAGAGGTTTATATGGATAATGCCGATTATGAAAGCGCGCTGCCGCTCCTTGAAAAGTTTGAGAAGATCCATTCGTCGAGTTCGAGAGGATTGTACCGGATGGGCGTTGTGAAACTGAAACTCGGTTCGAAGGACGAAGGGGTCCAATACCTGAGAAGATCAATAAGAGCCTTCAAGGAGTCCCCTTTCTTCAAGCGTAAGACAGACAGGAAGTGGGCCTGGAAGGCAAGGATGCTCCTGATAATCAGCTGAATATGCACCATGACGTAGAGGATAATTCCCCTTCCTTGATACGCAGGTCTTCGGATTTAAGGGTTTCATGGAAATCGCGCTTTCTCACATTTCGATATCTGTTTATTCTCACCGTTGAGTTCGTTGGTCCGTCAATGCAGGGTCCGAAAGGCCGGGAATGGATGAAGCAGGGTTAAAAGGCCGTTCCTGATCAAAATCAGGCAGGTAATGGGCCTGACTTTCGAGTTTCTGTATAAATGCGTTTTCCAGGCCAAGCTCAAGCGCATAGTCCGTGATCTCATCATATTCGTCTTCTGTCAGGGTCCGGTTTATCCCTGGAAAATCACGTGCCTTATATTGAGGAGAATACTGCGACATGATGCTGACGTGAATATCCGGAGACAGGTCCGCCAGAAAGCTGAGGCATTTCCGGCTGTTCTCCAGGCAGCCCGGCAATACAAGATGACGGACCAGCAATCCGCGCACAGCGATGCCGTCGTGACCCATTACCAGGTTGCCCACCTGATTCAGCATTTCCCTGAGGACGCCGGGGACTATATCGGCATAATCGTCTACATTAGAAAACTTTTTCCCGGGTTCATTTTCCAGATATTTGATATCCGGAATGTAAATATCCACAAGGCCCCTGATCTGCCGGAG
Source organism: Thermodesulfovibrionales bacterium (assembly GCA_963727725.1). Classification (GTDB taxonomy): domain Bacteria; phylum Nitrospirota; class Thermodesulfovibrionia; order Thermodesulfovibrionales; family SM23-35; genus CAVSHJ01. The sequence goes on along the minus strand of CAVSHJ010000011.1, from coordinate 68,786 downwards.
CGCATCCACTGAATCATAACCATTGGAGTTATACAGAACCGGCACAACAAGCCCCTTTCGCTTTGCCAATTGAATGGCAGCCGCCGTCTGAAAAATCATATGTGAAGGTGAAACAAAATTGATGTTATGAGCGCCTTCATCCTGAAGCCGCAGTATTTCAGATGCAAGCTCGTCTGTAGTCAGAGTCCTGGTGCGGCCCTGCTGAAATTCCTGGCTGATCTGGTAATTCTGGCAAAACACGCAGCGGAGATTGCATCCGCTAAAAAAAATGGTGCCCGAACCTCTTGTGCCGGAAATAGGGGGTTCTTCACCAAAATGCAGGCCTGCATGGGAAATCTGAATGCCGGAGCCGACCCTGCAAAAACCGGTTTTACCTTCAAGTCTGTTCACCCCGCACCTGCGCGGGCAACATTCACATTTTTCCAGCTGATCTGTTAATGACTGATTCATATAGCTGCAAGGAAGTTGTTGAGCGGGCGACTTCTTGCTTTTAATCAATATGCAGCACCACAGCAAAACTATTGAATATGACCCATACCCGATCATCCTCTTTAAACCTCATCATGCGGGCGTTCTCTGTAGAAACTATAGAGCATAGTTCCGTGCCGTCCGGGATACGCACGACATACTCTGTGGTAATCCCTCCTTTATTGATGCGCGCGATCGTTCCCAAAAAGCGGTTTTCCGCCGTAGATTCGGGTTCCCTGTCGCTTTTCTGTAAAATCACCCAGGGAGCTTTCACCTCCGCTGTAATCAAAGATCCCGTTTTGAGTCCTAGCCGTGACAGGCTGTCCCTGGTGATTATTGTTGTTACTATATCTCCGCTCGGAGTAATCATCTCAACTTGTGCCTGAATGTCTCCCTTTTTGACGGAACTGATTTTACCGAAAAAGCTGTTCCGGGCGCTTGTTTTACGACGTGATTCCTTTTCAATAAAGTGTTTTGCCACTTGCCGCATGTCAGCATCAGAAAAGTCAACATAGGAAGCCGTCATGTTAAGCGTGGAGTGGCCCAACATCCTCTGCACAACCGGTAAGGGCATATTGCTCTGCATTAATTCTATGGCCCTGGACCTCCGTATGTTTTCCGGGGCGCCCATGGCAGGGGGAAAGCCGGAGTCTGTTGCCCGCTCGTAAAATTTGCGGCGAACATGACCGGGGTCCACCTTGAAGAAGTTGGCCAGATATTTTTTGAAAGCAGGGTCATCCAGTGAAGACTTAATCTCTTCAGAGAGTCCCTCCGGTATCTGTACCTCCCGTGCCGGCCGACCATTTTTCTTTTCTCCCCTCCCCAAAAAAACCAGGTGATGTTTGACATCGACATCTTGAAAGGGATTAAGGGCCAGCACTTCGTTCAGCTTGCCTCCGGTATACCGGATCAAAAGGAATATCAGCAAGATGCGCCTGCGGGACAAACGGACATCAGCCCTTGGCGCTCCGTCTGCCCAGCTTCGAAATGACTGCTCCAGGCGATTCATCTGCACCGTATCAAGACAGTGGGATTCATTCGGCATTGAGACAATGCGTGCGTGGCTTGTTCGCTCGGCCATCGAAGACTGTGACGTTTGTTTCTTATCCCCAAACATTACTCATTATTATAACAGTGACGACCACAGATTGTTTCTCTGAGTCACTCACTAAATCCATGTCCTGAAGCATCAAAGTTGTCTTCGCGATGCTATTGACATCTGATATGTTATATGATAAAGTATTAACACGATTATTATATTCTTCGTGTGAATAGCTTAATATATTGAGGAGGTTCTGTCGTTTTGACAGTCAGGGTACAATCCTCCTCAGGTGATCAGATATGACAAATGTCTCATTAAGAAACATTTTTTTGGTATTTCTTAAGATCGGCTCCTTCTCTTTTGGTGGTGTTTATTCGATGCTCACCTTCTTTGAGAGGGAATTAGTCGAGAAGCGTAAATGGATCACCCATGAAGAATTCATTGAGAGTGTGGCCCTCGGGCAGATGACACCAGGGCCGCCGATTGTAAATACCGGCATCTGTATCGGATACAAATTAAGAAAATTAAAGGGCGCTCTGATTACCACTGTCGGTCAGGCATTCACCGGCACAGTTCTGGCCATCCTGCTGGCGATTTTCTATACGAAATCCAAAGATAATCCTCTATTGGGCTCAATCATGAAAGGAGTGGGCGCAGCGGTAGTAGGCTTGCTCCTTTCCATTATTTACAAAATGGCAGGTAAAACAATCAAAGATTACAAAACAGCCTTATTTGCACTATCTGCTTTTTTTGCACTGGCTGTATTCAAACTGAACCCTATCGGTCTTATTCTGGCCGCCGGTATACTCGGCCTGATAGTGTACGGAAGGAGGTCTAAATGATCCTGCTCAAATTCTGCTGGATACTGATCGTTGTTAATGCCCTGACTATTGGCGGCGGCTTTGTAATGCTCCCCATGCTTCAAAGGGAATTTGTAGAAAAATATCACTGGTTAACCAACCAGGAATTCGTTGATGCCATAGCTATGGGTCAGATTACACCGGGACCTTTGACAGTAATGAATGCATTTATCGGATATAAGGTCTATGGACTGACAGGGGCCGTTATGGCGATGATCAGTACTTATTTACCCTGTATTATTATCGTTACCATAGTGGCAAAATACTATTACGATTACAAAGAATCCGTAATTGTGAATTCAAGTTTTAGAGGGATAAAACCGGCAGTCATTGGACTGCTGGCGGCCGTAGCCATTTCTCTTGGAAAAACTTCCCTGGTGGATCCCAAGACCTTCGGGATTGCAATAATCAGCTTTGCGGTAATTGCATTTACAAAGATTGATCCGACTTTTGTAATCATCGGTGCTGGAATTATTGGCGCCCTGTTTCTCTAATTATGTATAGGATTGGATAAGAAAAAGGGAGTTTTTGGAAGGTGTTGCTACAGGAAGGGACAGAGAGCGAGAAGCTTGCATTAACGCATCGCCCTTGTAAACCATAGCGTTCCTTGAAAACGCCTCAATATCCCATATGCGGTGATCAGGTTTGTTTTAAAAGAATATCTCAAGGGGAGTAGTGGAGCAATTTAAAACTGCGGACAGGACAAACGTGTACGAAGCTCCGCGAGTTCTTTCTGGTAGGCATATAGGTGCAGGCCGTCGCTTGCGGCATAAAGATGCCCGACAGGTATTCCAATTTCATCCGATACAAACTCCTGCAGTTTAACCAGTCCGGCCAGATTCTCCGGCATCCCTGCATACAGATCCCAGCTTCTCAGCCATGCCGACATATTCAATTTCGAGCGTGCGCGGTCCAATGCGCCATTGTCATAATGGGGGATGACTTTGAATGTAATAAGCCTGAGGCAGGGCGGGTCGAGCTTTCCGTCTTTTCCGAGGCATGTGTAGATGTCCTCCGGCCTGCCGATCTCGATAACAGCCTGATTTGTAATGGGGCTATTCTTGAGCATTTCGAGGACATGGAAAAGCGAGGTGTTGATCCGCTGGCCGTACGTGTATGTTTCGTTTTCGGCGAGTTCACTGCCTATGATATACCTTTCAAAATATTCCTGTGCTTTCTCCGCCGATGTCGGCGCGGGAATGTTCGAACCCTCGGGCATAACGACTATCGGATCTATGAGCGGGTATTCGACGAATCCCAGAAAGTAAGGGAACTGAAGACGGCTCTGCTCACCTTCAAAAGAGCCTGCCTGTATCGTCCCGGTCTGATACGCATGGACAAAATCGCCGTTTTTATCGGTTTCAAGAATGGCGTATAGTGTCCTGAACCAGAGGTCATTAACGGTTTTTGCCTGTATAGAGAAAAATGGGGTCTTCATGTCTCACAAACCTGCCTCGATAATTATATTACATATCCCTGAAAATTCTCCACGATGTGTCATTGATCCACGCGCATAAAGGGCATGATGTTTCCCGCAGTAATTGAATCCAAAAAAGACATCAAGGCGGAATAACTGCGTTACCGGGGATATTTTAGTCGCTTCATCAAAAAAGCTGTTGCCAGAGAGATGATGAGCGCTGCTACGAGCAGGAGGAGCGATATGGCTGCATTGTTCAGTACCGCAGGCTCGAAGAGCAGGACACCTCCCAATCCGAGCATCATTGTGCCTGATAATAATTTCAGCAGTCTTCCCTGTTGTTCGGTAAGGAACTTCCTGCCGAGGGTGACGGTAAAGATGATTACGATCACTGCCAGTGGTATGACATAAACCAGGTTATAGAAGACAAGATACATGTAGTATGAGAAGCCGGATAAATTCTTCAGTGTGAGAATCCTCGTATAGACCATGGGGAAGCCGGCGGTGCATAACAGTTCATAAGAATTGGCTGCCACTGCCAGTATTGCTGTTCCTATGATAATCGAGAATACGGAGGAGGATTTCATCAGCCTTCTCATACGGTCGAAGAGCTTTGGTTTTGCGCTGTCCGGAATCGTCAGAGATATGCCTTTTTTGAATATGAAAAAATCTTTTATATTGATGGCCGCAATTATAATTGCTATAGCCCCTGCTATCTTCGTTATGATTTCGACCTGTCCCATGAGAAGGAAGACGTTCAGCCATGCGGCCATGAAGAGAAAGTAGATAAATCCGGAAAAGAATACAAATTCGCTGCCGATCAGGAACATTTTTTTGCGCGATTGCGCATGGACAAGAAGGCCGAGGAGCGAAAATAGGACAAAGAATGCACATGGGTTGAAACTGTCGAGCCCCGCAATTATGATGGTCATCACGGGAATGGACATCTCCGAGGCATCAAGGTTTCCTATCCAGGGGATAAAGACCGTCCTGCTTTTGTCGGGGCAGGCGAGATCTTCAGTGTTTTTAGCCGCCTCCCCGGTTGCAGTGGGCGGGCCTTTCTTGCCGGGCGAGAGCCTGCCCTGGGCGACAAGAGCCGGATCAATGCACGGCGCCGAAAGACATCTGCGAATGGATTCTTCGATTTGGGCTTTTGTGTGATCCGAGAAGCCGATAAACGCGTTTTCACCAATAAATGTAAAAGGCACACCGGACGCCTTAACATTGTACGATTTTGCCATTATGGTCAGAAAACCGGCATTCTGTTTGTTGTACCAGACCTCACGCTCTGTTATTCTTATGCCCGGATATTTCCCTTTCATCTCATCCAGGAAGAGTTTTTCCTGCTCACAGTGGGGACACCCTTTTCCCTGGAAAAAATATATGATGACTTCTCTGCTTTTTGTCGAAGACGCCATTGTCTGTTCCCCGGTTTTCTCTTCCGCTGCTGTATCCGGCTTTCTTCCCGGACCTTTTGAAGTCCTCTTTTCGTCCGGGACGGGAATAACCGCTTTCTCGCCGGGACTTATGACCTCGCCCGCACATTCCTTAGAGCTTTCGGGGCCGGAGCCGCAGACATCTTCCCGGGGCGTTTCGATAAAAGAGTACGCCGACGCCTCCGGAAAAAGCGTCAGAGAGAACAGGCATAGGGATATCAGTATTCTTTTACCCACTATTGATAAGATGCCGCGCCTCATTGATTCGATACAATATGGAAAATACCATCCGGACTTATCCCTTTCTCTCAAACGCCCTCCCGGCTATAAGCACGAATGCGACCGACGTTGAAATAATCACTATCGCACTCGTGGCAAGTGAAAAGTCCGGTCCCATCTGGCCCGTCGCGTTAGGGAAGATGGCATGCTTCATTGCATCTATTCCGTAGGTGAGGGGGTTCAGCCTTGCCACAAACCTGAGAATGAGGGGCAAAAGCTTTACGGGGTACATTGCGCCCGAAAGGAAGAACATCGGCATGATGATGAAGTTCATGATCACACTGAAGCTCTCATAACTGTCGTAAAAAGTTGCAAGGACGATGCCAAAGGCGGAGATGCAGAAGGATACGGAGGCGCAGATGACAAGCACCGATATGATCTGAAAGACGGTGAGATCGAAACCCAGTACAGGGAAAAAAGCGAGAATGATTACAGCCTGTATGGTGGACACGATGGTGCCGCTCAGTGCCTTTCCGACAACTATCGAAAGCCTTGATACAGGCGCAACGAGGATCTCTTTCATGAACCCGAACTCTTTATCCCAGATAATGGATATTGAGGAAAATATTGAGCTGAAGAGGATCGTCATGCCGATTATTCCGGGGAAGATGAACTGGGTATATGATACACCTGCGCCCCGGGGGACGAGCCTCGAAAGTCCGGCTCCGACGATGAAAAGCCAGAGCAGCGGCCTCGCTATCGCCGAAAAGAGACGGCTTCTCTCTCTTACGAATTTCTTGAATTCCCTGGCGACAATAACATAAATTGCATTAAATTCCATTTAGCACTCCGATAACCAACTAATCAAAGGCGGCTTCTCAGCCTGCAAGCTACCAGCCTGCCAGCTTTTCAGTTAATCTTCAATCTTGCCAAGAAGTTCATAAGTGATCGTAAGTCGCATCACTCGTCATTCCCGCGAAGGCGGGAATCCATGGTTCGCAAGACCTGACACTGCACGCCTGAGCTTCGGAGGTTGATGTCCTGTTCGGACTCTTATGAACAAGATTCTGACGTCATTTAACTATACTAACTCTTAACTTTAATTTTCTTATTGCCTTCTCCTGTATGCCCTGATTGATTCCCTGACGGAATCCTCGGAAGACGCCTCTTCTTCCCTGATAGTCTTGCCCGTGAGTTTCAGAAAGACATCATTCAGGGTAGGTCTCTGTATCCTTACAGACAGGACTCTTTCTCCCAGAGTCCTTATCAAGTCGGGTATACAGGTTTCGCCGCTGCTGCATGTCATATAGAGCACATTTTCTTTCTCGGAAACAGCCATATGAAATAATTTCTCTATCTGTGCCCGCGCTCCCTCGTTATCTGTGGTCGTTATCGAGACGACATCGCCGCCGATAGTGTTTTTCAACTCATCAGGAGTTCCGATCTCGATTATTTTTCCGTTGTCTATGATCGCGATCCTGTCGCATACCTCTGCCTCTTCCATATAGTGGGTCGTCATGAATATGGTTACTCCGTGCCTCTTGGGCAGTTCCGCTATGAACTCCCACAGGTTGGCCCTTGACTGCGGGTCAAGCCCGAGAGTGGGCTCGTCAAGGAAAAGCACCCTCGGCCTGTGGATCAGTCCTCGTGCAACTTCGAGCCTTCTCTTCATTCCGCCGGAGAATTTCTTTACGAGGTCATTCTTTCGTTCGTATAAGTCTACGAACCTGAGGGCGCTGTCCACACGATCTTTCATCACGTCTTTGCCGACATTGTAAAGGTAGGCGTGGAATATGAGGTTTTCATAAGCGGTCAGATCCTTGTCGAGGGTCGTGTCCTGAAAGACTATGCCGATCGCTTTTCTTACCTCTTCGGGTTCTTTCATGCAGTCATGCCCCGCAATAGACGCCCTTCCGGAGGTAGGGGAGAGGAGGGTGCAGAGTATGCTTATTGTGGTAGTCTTTCCCGCGCCGTTCGGACCCAGGAATCCGAAGATCGTACCTTCTTCGACGTCGAAGGAAATATCATTGACCGCAGTGATGGCGCCGAATTTCTTGACAAGACTTTCAACACTGATGATCGGCATCTAATTGTACCAGTCGATCCTGTTCTTCGGCACATACCAGTGGATGAAGTCATACCATATGCCAAGAGGGGCTTTCTCAACACCCCTGAACCTTTTGTTGAGGACCGGTAGGGCGTCAGGGACATAGAGGAATGTATAGGGCTGATCGTCCGCCAGAATTGCATGAATCCTGTGATAAATCTTTTTCCTTTTCTCGAAATCAAATGTCCGTCTCCCCTCAAGCAGAAGCCTGTCAACTTCGCTATTCTTATATGAAATAAAATTGAACTCTCCTTCTTTCGTCTTGGAGGAATCCCAGATATCATACACGTCGGGGTCTCTCGACAGTGCCCAGCCCATAATTACCGCTTCGAACCTTTTTTTGTCGATAAACTCATGCAGCATAGCCTGCCATTCAAGGACTTTGATATTCATCGTGATGCCGACTTTTTTCAGATCCTCCCTGATAATCTGCGCCGCCTTGAGTCTCTCCTGATTACCCTGATTGACAAGGACGGTGAATTCAAATTTTTTGCCGTTCTTTTCGAGCAATCCGACGGGGCCGATTTTCCAGCCTGCCTCTTTAAAAAGTTCCCTGGACTTTTCGGGATTATATTCGAGGTCTTTTACCTCCGGATTATAGGCCCATGACTCGGGAGGGAACGGCCCGGTGCATGGCATACCGTAACCGAGGAGGACGCCGGCAATGATCTCTTTCTTGTTAATGGCATGGGTCAGGGCCTGCCTGACTCTCTTATCGCTGAATTCCGGGTCGAGCAGGTTATAGCCCAGGTAGGTAAACCCGAAAGAAGGATATCTGAACCTCCGGAAGTATTTCCTGAAGGTCTCTTTTCCCGCCTGGAGTTTATATTGGGGCGGCGTAAGATTCATAAAGTCTATACCGCCGAACTTGAGTTCAAGGAACATCGTCGCCGTGTCGGGAATGACTCTCGCAATGTATTTGTCTATGTTTGGCCTTCCCTCAAAATAGTTATCAAATGCCTCGAGGACTATCTTCTGGCCGGTCACCCACTCCTTCAATTTATATGGGCCGGTTCCTATTGGATTTCTGCTGTAATATTCATCACTTATATTCTTACCATAAAGTATATGTTTAGGTATTATTCCCATGCCCCAGGACTCAAGCGCGGGCGCGTAAGGCTCCTTGTATGTTACCTTCACTGTATATTTGTCCAATGCCTCGACCTTCCTCACCGGTCCAAAATTACTTCCATACGGCGTGGGAATTTTCGGGTCAGTTACCGTATTGAAAGTAAAAAGTACGTCATCGGCTGTAAATTCGACGCCGTCATGCCACATGACACCTTTCTTCAGATGGAAGATGATCTGCAGGCCGTCCGGTGAAACATCCCACGATTCTGCAAGATCACCAGTGATTCTTATGTTTTTGTCGTATTTGGTAAGGCCGTTATAGATCCAACCGCTTATGTCTCCCGATGCACTGTCAGAGGCCAGTAACGGCAGTAATCTCTTTGCGTCTGCGGACGAGCCTACGGTTATGGCATTCGGGTTCTTAATCTCGGGTCCGCGTGTGCAGGAGAAAAGGATCACAACCAAAGAAAAAAGGCAGGGGAGCGTTATCAGACGGTTACGGGCCTTTAACACTTCTTCTTCGGGGTCCCCGACCCTTTACGATCCGGCCTTCACGTGGGAACTCCCATTTTCGGGAAAACGATGAACTGCAGCACAATCCATACTACCACGACAATCAATACAATAATCCAGTCTTTCATTTCCTGTCTATCAGCTCCTTCAAGTCATTAGCGTCCATGTATCCGGAGAGCACTCTGCCATCCGGCATTACAAGTGTCGGCGCACTCCTGATTCCGAGTTTCTCCGCGAGTTTCAGGTTTTCGTCCACCACCGTCGTCCTGCATTTCGGAGCGGGCAACTGTTTTTTTCCGAAAGAGTTTTCCAGGAGCACGAGCGATTTTTCGCAAACAATGGCTTTTGCTTTATTATACGCTCCCGGATGCACTTTCAGCGGGAACATGACCAGGTAGAAAGCAATATCCTTCCTATCCTTTGTCACTTTCTTCATCTCCTGATGAAGTTTCGCGCAGTATGGTCATTCGGGGTCATCAAAAACGATTACCTTATGTCTCGCATTTTTGCTTCCGAGAACTAACGCGTCTTTCAGCGGAATCCTGGAGGGGTCTACCCTGTTAAGCTCGGAGAGCCTGTTCTGGGTGAGATTCTTCCTGCTCTGAATATCAAGAATGGTACCGGAGAAGAGATGTTTTTTCGAAAGATCAATATATACGAGTTCCTTACTGCCTTTGAGGTCTATGGAAATTTCCCACAAATATCTAACCGGGCTGATATTTACGCCGAGGACCTTGATTGCCGGATCCAAATTCCTCAGCAATTTTGAAGCCTCTTCTTTCTTGAGGGTATGACATTTGAAGCAGTTCTGACCCTTCTCCGCAAACGCATATGCATCCGCTGCCGCGAATATCAGGATAATTACAGACAGCAATAGAACGATCTTACGCACTCATCCGCCTCCTTAGTCTATTCATATTAACATAAAAAGTTTCGCACTATCTCCTCTTGTCTGTTCAATCAATTGTTTTTTTCGGATTAATTAATGAATAGGAATTTTCCAAAAAAGTTTCTGATATAATCTCAATAGACATGAATGGAGGTCATTCAGGGATTTGGGCCAAAACATTTGCCTTCCGGATTTATGGAAGAAAAGGATAAACAAGTGATGAGAATACTCGGAGTTGTGGGAAGTCCCCGCAAAAAGGGGAATACGGACATCCTGGTCTCCAGAATACTCGACGGCGCAAGAGAAGAGGGAGCTGACACGGAAAGACTCTTTCTCGGTGATCTTGATATCCGGGAGTGTGACGGGTGTCACAGTTGCTGGAAAGGCAGGAGGTGCAGCAAGAAAGACGACATGAATACCGTTTATCCGAAGATTATTGAAAGCGACATGATTGTCTTTGGTACGCCGGTATATTGGTATGGGCCGACTGCTTTGATGAAGTGCTTCATAGACCGTTTTGTGTACTTTAACTGCGCTGAGAACAGGTCGAAAATAAGGGGCAAAGCGGCGGTTCTGGCTATCCCCTTTGAAGAAGAGGATCCCGGGACAGCCGACCTCCTCATCAAATTTTTTGAAAAGAGTCTCGGTTACCTCGAAATGAAGATCCGGGGGAAGATTATTGCACCCGGAGTCGGCGCAAGGGGCGACATATTAAGGAAAGAAAAAGTTTTGGGCGAAGCTTACGAATTGGGCAAGAAGATATCCAGATTCAAATAAGAAATTTCCCTTAGGTCAAATAAAACATTTGCAAGAATCAATAATAATTAAACACATGTAAGCTTTCTTATCAAAGACCCAATTTTTCAAACAGCCTTACAATAACGGTATTTGATAAGACGATCCCTCTTCTTGTAAGCCTGAGATGATCTCTGTCGATTTCGATAAGACCTTCATCGATTAGTTCTTCTGACGCTCCCATGAGAGCACTATGCAAGCTTGTATCCTCATTCATCAACACGTGAGAGACGGATGCTCTCTTGCCGATATTTATCCCTTCTCTTTTTCTCAGCCCCAGAAAAATAACTTCTTTCAAGGCTTCTTCAGAAGTGAGTCTCATTGACTCTATTTCCGGGACCGTGCCTTTGTTCACATCTTCAATATATTTACCTATGTCTTCTATATTTCTTGAACGCGTGTCATTTATGAATGAATGCGACCCTGCGCCGGCTCCGATATACTCGCCCCTTTCCCAGTAGTTGACATTATGCACGCATCTGCGCCCCGGCAACGCAAAATTGGATATTTCATAATGCTCATATCCCCGCGCTGACAGGTGATCTATCGCATGGTCATACATTTCAAGGATTAATTCTTCATCAGGCATTTTGATCCTGTCGGTTCTTATTGCCTCATATAGTGGTGTTCCTTCCTCCGGCGTCAATTCATATGCTGAGATGTGAGCAGGGGAAAATTCCAGCACCGTGGAGATCGAATGCTTCCACGAGTCCATCGTCTGTCCGGGAATTCCGTATATCAAATCTATTGAGAAATTCTCCAGGCCCGCTTTCTTGAGCATTCCCAATGATCTTATTGAATCACCCGACGTGTGAATCCTTCCGAGCGTTTTCAGTTCATCCGTCATGAAATGACTGAACTCCGATGCTTAGCCTGTTGATGCCGAGGGAGAGCAAGGCATCAACTTTAGGTTCGTCGAGCGTACCTGGATTCACCTCAACACTTATCTCAACATCAGGCGCTAAATGGAAATTGTCCCTTATACATGTGACGAGCTGTCTAAAACATTCGACAGGAAGAAGTGACGGCGTTCCGCCGCCTATATAGATTGTTTTTAATTCATCAGAATAATCTCTTTTCAAACAGAGTTCTCTGCACAAGGCGTTAACATAAGACGTGGCGGATAATTCATTATAGGCAACCGAGAAGAAATCGCAATAGATGCATTTTCTTACGCAGAATGGGATATGGATGTACAGGTAATTAATTTTCTTCAGCCCCGGGTTCCTCTTCAAGCAGGATATAGCGTAGAATTTCATTCAGATTTTTGAATAATTTAAATCCGTTGTCTGCATATTCACTGTTCCAGGGGAACAGTAAGCCCGTCGCCATTACACCCTTTTCAACCGCCCTCTTCAATACTTCCGGCGAATCGTCTACTACGACATCCGTAGATTCGGTAAACAATTGGGTTTTTTGGAAAGAGAGGTGCAGTTCGTCATATACAAGACCATGAGTCTCCAGCCACTCAATAGTCTGTTTTGTATAATCAGGGGACCTGTGGCTGGCTATCGTGATGTGGTAATCATTTTCCTTAAGGGTGAGGAGAAAGTCTTTAGCCTCCGGATAAGGCAGATAGCTTTCACTATGCTGCTTCAAGTGAACAGCGTTAACAGCATCGTAAAAGTCAGCTTCTGAACAATAGCCCTCCCATATATCCCAGTGCGTCCAACTATCAGGGGCCGGAAAGTTTCTGTTAATCTTTCTGAGCTCTTCATAAAATGCATCACAAAAATGCCATAAGGTGTTGTCGATGTCTACGATTGCTCTTTTAGTCACGCGATTGGTTATCTCCCCTGATCAATAATATCAACCCACTCATATTATAATTCATGAGTATTTTTGTTGCGTTGTCTGAAAACTCAAAGAGGGGGATGATCTTTTGGTTTTAGGGGTTTACTTCACCTGCTTACAAACACCGGGCAAAAAATAGAATCCTTGAAGAGTACACCCGGGATTAAATACGCCAAGATTTGTGTATAGAGCGTCTTTCAAATCGAAATGAATGGTAGCCGACTGAAGGCCAGCGTTTGTTTCTACCCGCAAATTCTCATTTTGTTATGGCCTGCCAGGGTGTCTAATAGCGGGTTGTCATGCGCAACCTTTACTTTTGGGAGCACGATACTCAAAGTTTCCACAAGCATCTTGAATCACATAGGACCCTGTGGTAAATTAGTATACAAAGCTTGACTTTTCGAAGAAGCTTGGGCATGCAAAAGCTAACAAAAACAAGTACTTATGCTGTTAGTGGATTCGTAGGTCGATATCCTCATCACCGGGATCATAGAAATTAACCGGTTAGCCCTTGGCAAATCGCAGGAAAGCGCACATGGTAAGAGATTTAATCAGTTCCTTGCTGCACTCTTTTCAATTTTCACACAAGCAAAGCCACATTATCAAATAGATGATATCTATAGTCTGTGCATACGAAAATACTCAAATCTTGAATGATTGGCTCCTCAAGAGTCTTAAAGCGCAAACGGTGGAGTACGAAATCATAACAGTTGATACCGCAGCGCATGGCTTCAGGTCTGCCGCGCAAGCTCTGAACTTTGGCGGAAATCAAGGAAGAGGGAAATATATTATGTTCGTTCATCAGGATGTAGATTTGGTCTCCGCCTCTTGGTTGGCGGATGCCGAAGCCCTTCTGGATACTGTTCCGAATCTGGGGATTGCCGGCGTGGTGGGGAGCGTTGAAGAGGGCTGCAGCGTTTCTGAAAGGATGAGGAATGTTATTGCGCATGGGGATGACATGGAGCAAATTGGTAACCTTATAAGCTTGGCCTGAGCCGGTACAAACCCTTGATGAACTGCTATTGATTGTCCCGCGTGAAGTGTTTCAAAAATATCCGTTTGATGAAGATACGTGCAGCAACTGGCATTTGTACGGTACGGATTATTGCCTTAATATGCTGACTATAGGAAAGGGCGTTTACGTCATTCCATTGTATGTGATCCACAAGTCAAAGGGTGCCTCGACCAATAAGCTTCTTTTCATTCTTAATTTTGGACTGAGCAGACAATATTATCAGACCCTGAAGAAGATTTTGAACAAACACAAAAAATTTTTTGTTTGGATCTACACAACTCCCGGATATGGCAAATGGAAAACGACCGAATCAGTATTCATTCAAAGACTTAAACATCCTGTGATTGAAATGTTAAAATGGTTTGCTGTGAGAATAAAGTCATTTTTCAGACGAAAATAGCGCAGTACTGAAGAGGTATGGAGAAACTCGTTAGCATCCTTGTCGTCTCTCATAACGCACAAGATTTTATCGCCAAGACTATAAGGAGTTGCCTGGAGCAATCATACCGGAATATCGAACTATTGATCCTCGATAATAAATCCTGTGATAAAACAGTGGATGTCATCAACTCTTTTAAAGACTCGCGCTTACACATATTCAGCAGCGATCATATGTTTGGTCCATATGACGGGTTAAACTATCTTATCGAACATGCTATGGGAGATTATATTGCAATCCAGGATCATGACGACGTCTGGTTTCGCGAAAAAATCGAACGACAGGTAGAGTTCTTAAATGATAACACTAATTATATCGCTTGCGGGACAAATACGTATTTCTTTTATGAAGGCAAGGATGTTCTTATCCTTATAGAGAACCCTTTCATCACTGACATTGTCAACCATACGTCTCTTGTCTTTCGAAAGGACGGCTTTCGCTATGATACAGATTATTTACTGGCCGACGAGCATTTTATGAAAAAGGTGCTCAAAGGTTCCGGAAGAATCGCGTGTCTTCAGGAACCACTTTGTGTACATCGGATAAGGGCTGACGCCAAGAATTTATCTTCTTATCGTTTTTCTTTGAGCGTAAAGAATGTAAAAGACTTTTTCAGGATCAACGGTTTAACCGCGCAGTCGGCAACGTATCTCTTTTATCTTTTGACGCATGGTATTTTCCCTGAGTCATTGATGTGGTATATACGGAAGCGCTTTACCTTGAAAAATAGAGAGTGGTTAAGCCGAAGCGTTTTTAAAAGAAGATATCCGGATGTGCTCTTATGAGTGGGCTTATACGTTGTGCGCTTTGCGGGGCAGAAGGTCTTTTTTTTAAAAGCTTCGGGGAACACCGCCTTTACAGGTGCACTTCATGCGAGAGCCTCTTTTACTCTCCTTTTTCTGCAGAGCACCAGAAAGATGAAAATCCGTGGGAGTCCGCAAAATGGTATGTCGAACGTGGAGCCAATCTGCTCTTCTATGCGGAGATCCTTGCCCATGTCAGGAGTCTTATCGAAATCACCAACCCTCAAAAACAGGCAGAGAAGATGGATATGCTGGAAGTCGGCGCCAGTTACGGTTTCCTCCTGGACATGGCTTCCGTGCTCTTTCGGTGGAACGTGTCGGGTGTTGACCCAAGTCCGTGCGCTCAACAGGGCGCTCAGGAACTGGGGAGAACAATCATTAACACCCGCGTTGAAGACACCAAGTTCGACAAACGGTTCGACGCGATTGTCGGGGTGCAGCTTATCGAGCATATTCACAGACCGCGTGCACTCCTGGCCAGGTTATCTCACCTTGTCAGGGAGGACGGCTTTGTTGTCCTCACCACGCCCGATGCCTCCATGTCAGATCTCGGCGCAGAATATTCTCCCGGCGAGCATCACATAATATTTTCACGGAAGGGATTGGCGCCTCTTTTGGCCGAAGCCGGTTTCATTCATCACCGGTTCTTCAGCACGACAGTGCCTACCATGATGGGCATTGTCGCCGCAAGATCCCCATTACCCGCGTCAATAAATATGCCTGCTTCATTCAATGGTTCGGCATTTGCCAAACAAATGACGCTTGAATATCTCACGAAAAGGATACAATCAGGCTCTCACAACGCCCATTTAGGAATCGGCCTCTCCTTTCGTCTGTTCGAACTGCTGGTGAACGAGGGCCGCTATGCAGAAGCCGATGCTCATGTTCGCGCTCTCGAGACGTTGATGGGGATGAAGGGACACGAATCCGCCTATTCCTTCGCGACCCGTTTGTTCGACGGAATGACTGCCGCTTTAACGCCTGCGGATTATGTGGCGGCCGGTCCGGGGTGTCTTGCGCCCTACTTTTTCTATAAGGGCATCCTGAACTTGAACTATAAAAGGGACAGGGCGGCGGCGGGCTCTTATTTCGCGTATGCCGCAGGATTATTTGAGCACGAGGTACGGAGGCTTTCGTTAATCCAGTACGAACCGTGGCTTGCAGTTGCCGGAAGACATATGGACATGGCCGGCGGCACTCCCCGGAAGGGCTCTGGGGAGGCCGCCGAAGATATTTGCTGGGATGTCCGGAAGGTTGAAGCGGCGCCCTTTATGAGAGGAGGGACTCTTGAGTTTTGCAACAATGTGCCGATAGGGCGGTTGCTCAGAATAGGCGTACGCGGAGGGAATTCATTCATATATACGTTCACAAGCACGAAGGACAATTTATCAGGGGTCTCCTTCGACTTATTGGTGAGGCCATATAGCAAGAGGGAACCGGCAGAGCTTACCCTGCACCTCTTTGAGGAATATAATCCGGTTGCGCTGCGGAAGACGAGCCGCACTATCGAATTCGGTTCACGGACTAAATTGCAAAGGTTTACCGAACCGTTCCGGTTTGAGCCGGTCCGGGACAGCCGGAGCAAAAACTATTCTATTGTGCTCAGTATCGGAGAGGACTCAAGAAGGGCAAGTTTACTATGTACAGCCCTCAAGGGGTCCTGGATTGTAGCGGAAGATAGACGACATAATAATATCCGGCCCGTGATGATACCATACCATTATGACGAAGTGCGACTGCAGAAGCATGTACCGGACGGGCAGTCCCCTCTTGTCAGTTGCCTTATCGTCACACACAACAGCGAAGGTTATATCAACCACTGTCTGAATTCCATATCCGGGCAGGATTACCCGAATATTGAGATTGTTGTGATAGACAACCACTCCGATGATCATACTGCTGAGATTATTCGTGAAGAATTCGGTCATGTGAACATGTTTGTGATGGAGAAAAATCTTGAATTCTGCAAGGGAAACAATGTCGGGATCACGAAATGCAAAGGGCAGTTCATATGCGTGCTGAATGCTGATATAGTTTTGGAACGGGGAGCAATCCGGCGTTTCGTGGAGCATATGGGAATTTCACCTCACATCGCCGTAGTCGGTTCTACGATCGAGACCAGGGGATCCAGAACCTGGTATGCAGACACTTTCATAATCAATAATTCGATATGTAATGATGAGAAACTTCTTGCGGGTACACGGTTCAGCTCAGCGCCCTGCGGCGCCGGCTTCATGATCCGGAGATCGGTGGTAGATAACCTCGGTTATCTCTTCGATGAAAGCTTTGTTTCGAACTGGGAAGACCACGATCTGGGGTTGAGATGCTGGCTTCATGGTTACATTGTACTGCACATAGCCGATTTAGGGATGTACCATTATGGCGCGAGCGCATATGGACTGGCCGATCGCCATCGTGAATCACAGGTGTTCCGCAATATGCTGCTCACTTATTTCAAGAACTTCGGCAAACGTCTTTTTCTGAAGGCTTTCTTAAAGACCCTTAGGGCCTGCACAAGACCTTACAGAATTGTGGGCGTGGTTAGATTCATAGGCTGTTTCTGGAAATATATTCCCGAAAGGATCGAACTGCAGAAGAAAAGGAGAATCGATGATTCGACGCTGCAGGTTGTGACATCAGGGTTTGTGGCTATAATACCTGAGGATGATCATGAAAAGGGAGCTTAGGTTATGAGAAAAACATACGATATAGAAATGCCGTACCTGATTACAAGAGACGCGCCCTGCAAACTCATTGTTGTTGACAGGCGACTTTATGCATCGGATAACCATTTTATTAGATTGGATTTATATCCCTTAATAGCACCAAGCCACATGAGAAGACATTACGGGTGGTGGGACATTCCGTTGAAGCATATAAAGCAAGATCGCACAAATTTTGTCTTTGACTTTAACAGACGAATTATCCGCCTCGATAATCAGAGAATCCCGCTTGTGATAAAGCAGGGCTGGCGGGGTCCGGTTGACGAAGACGGATATTGCATGCTGCATGTTTCTCTCTGGGACACATCTAAAGAGCAGCCGCATATGATCGAAGTGAGGTCACAACCTTTAGTAATTGCAGCAAGGAGCACGAACCTGCAGTTGAAGCAGATTAACATACCGGTAACCGACCGCTGCAACCTCAAGTGCACAATGTGTCCCCGGCAGAATACTGAAGAGCTTATCGAAGTGGATATACCCGATGATGCTCTCCGATCTCTCCTCAAGACAGCCTGTGATCTCTCCGGAATACTTCTTCAGGGGCTTGGCGAGCCCCTCCTCTATAAGAATATTCTTAATGTGATAAAGCAACTGAAACGAGAGATGCACGGGGACAGCGAAATCGGCCTGACGACTAATGCGACAATGCTGAACCGGGACACAGGCATAAAGCTCCTCGACAGCGGCGTGAATTTTCTGTATTTTTCGGTTGACGCAGCCACCAAGCCAACCTATGAAGCCATCAGAATCGGAGCTGACTTTGACTCTGTCATTAAGAACATCAGCCGATTCTCTCAATCCAGAAGCACCCGGGGGATCGGCAGCCCCAGACTCATGATGAATTTTGTTATTATGCAGCAAAACCTTCACGAGATTGGGGCTTTTGCAGCCCTGGCCAGGGAATTGGGGATTGAAAATGTTACCTACAGCCATTGTTTAGGGGCTCAATCGGGGAAAATGGAACTCGCAGACAAGAAAATGCTTGGTGAACAATTTGAGGCAGCTATCGGGGTTGCAACGGGAAACGGATTAAATATTTATTTCCCCCCTCTCGAAAAGGCAAAGGAAGAAAAATGTTTCTTTATGGAGCGCGCAGTAGTGCTTGCACAGGGTGATGTAGTGCCCTGTCATGCGATGGCGCCGGGATATAGCACGGCAACAAGGAGAAAAATCTTTGGGAATGTGCAGGCATAAGGCTCTCGACGAAATCTGGAACCAGGCTGATTTCAGGGAATTCAGGCGCCGGGTACTTACAGGTGATTTCCCTGTTGAATGCTCCGGCTGCGAATGCAAGTCCTACCTGGTGCCATGAACTCCGGCGTAGGCAATATGGACAAGAGTTTCGATGTTCAGATTCCCTGGTTAATGGGAGACAACACCGAACTAACGCTTGATGTTTGCGA
Source organism: Thermodesulfovibrionales bacterium (assembly GCA_963727725.1). Lineage (GTDB taxonomy): Bacteria > Nitrospirota > Thermodesulfovibrionia > Thermodesulfovibrionales > SM23-35 > CAVSHJ01. Next base: position 49,792 of record CAVSHJ010000011.1, on the reverse strand, counting down.
CAGAGGGCTCCTGGGTTCCAAGAGGCATTTTGTCCGCTTCGATTTATATCCCGTATATGCTCCTTCTCACATGAAGAGGCACCATGGGTTCTGGGACCTTCCGCTCAAATATGTGAAGCGCGGAAGGACGACGCTGACTTTGAAGCAGGGCGAGCTGATTGTGAAAGACGGCTGGCGTTCCGTCAGGCTGAAGCCTGTCTGGAAAGGAGAATTGGACTTTATCGGATACAGCATGCTCCATGTCTCTCTATGGGACTTTTCAGAAAAGCCCCCTGTACAATTAACGGTGAAGTCATCCCGGCATGTCATCAGGCCTGGAAAACGCGATCTTCCTCTTGAACACGTATTCCTTCCTCTTACGCAGCGGTGTAACCTCAAATGTCCGATGTGCATGAGGCATGTTCCGGAAAAGTGGGATGCGTCTGATGCAGCGCCGGAAATCCTCCAGTCTGTCCTTGATGCAAGTCCCTTCGTTCACTCTGTAGTACCGGGTGGAACGGGCGAGACTCTTCTTTATGAAAACCTGGTAGAGGTAATCGGAGAGTTCAAGAGGAGAATGCCTGAAGATAGCCAGGTAGGATTCAACACCAACGGTACTTTGATGACTGAGCAAGCTGCCTCGCGTCTGGTAGATGCGGGCGTGAACTGGATCACCTTTTCGGTTGACGGCGCAAGTAAGCCTGTATATGAGCGGATCAGACTTGGGTCGAATTTTGAAGCGGTGACCAAGAACATCGCCCAGACAGTTAAATACAGAAACACCTCCGGGCGCAAGAATCTCCTGCTTCAGTCAAACTATGTGATCCAGGAAGAGAATGTGCATGAGATACCAGCCTTTGCAGAGTTGGCGGGTTCATTGGGTCTTGATTCGGTCACGTTCAGTCATATCAGGGACTTTAAGAGTGGGGAATTCAGACTGTTCGGAGAAGAAGTGCTCCGCCCGCTATTCGAAGAGGCTGCTGAGGTGGGCAAAAGGTGCGGGTTGAATATAGTTTTCCCCCGTCTTCATCCGCTTGCCGAGCCACAGTGTCTGTTCATGCAGGCCGCATATTTGTGGCTTTCCGGCGAGGTGGTTCCATGCTGCCGGATGCTCAGAGGGGCTTATCCCGGACCGATCAGGACCTTTGGCAATGTGCATAAAGAATCGCTTTTGGATATCTGGAACAGTGCAAGATACAGAGAATTCAGGCATGGAGTTCTGACCCGTGATTTTCCCGATGAGTGCAAGGGATGCAATTATGCAACCGGCCTGCTTTGCTGAAACAATGACCATGAATATGGATAAACTCAAATAAGAGAACAGCAAATGTTTAGTGTCGTAATGCCTGTGTGGAACCGTTCAAATGTTGTAGGCAGGGCGATCAAAAGCGTTCTGGCGCAGACCTGCAAAGATTTCGAGCTTATTGTCATCGACGACGGCTCCGACGACGCCATAAACGATGTAGTAAGTCCTTTCTTATCGGATAAGGTGAAATATTATCGGACAGAACACCGCGGCGTGTCGGCCGCCAGAAATTTGGGGGTCCGAAAGGCTGCCGGGGAATTAATAGCATATCTGGACTCGGACAACGTGTGGCATAGTGGCTTTCTGGCGCGGATGAAGGAGAATCTTCTCAAGCGGAGATTACGACGCGGCCTATTGTCTTGCAAGACGCTTTGTAAGAGAACAAGACGGAAAGATAGTGGAAGCCGGCACTGTGGGCCGGGAGTTCTGTTTCAAGGAACTCCTGGGACATAACTACATAGACCTGAATACGCTTGTTCACACGAGAAGGATTTTCCACCTTAAAGGCGGCTTTGACGAAAAGCTGCACAGACTGAATGACTGGGACCTGATCATACGGATTGCGGCCTGGGGCGAGATCAGGTTCGTTCCTCAAATACTGGTGGATTACTATTATCAGATTGAGGAGAATGCCGTATCTCTTGTCGAGGATTACGAATCCGCCAGACAGGTGATTCTCTCCAGATATCCCGGGCTTAAGGAACCGATAACCTATGTACATGACACCATAAAATATACGTGGGAAGGCATTTCGGACAGAAAGTACAGAAATTATTGGTTGAGACTTCGTCCGGGTGCGATCAATCCTCTCGACTACAGGGCTTACGGCCAGCCGGTAGTCCTTCAAATAGAACCGACAAATATGTGCAACCTCCGGTGTCCGCTGTGCCCGGTGGCGCAAAAGACACTTCGAAGAGAACCCCGGCACATGCGGCTCGAGGAATTCAAGAAGATCGTCGATAATGTGCAGGACCATGTCCTCCTGCTTGTTATGTGGAACTGGGGCGAGCCCTTGATGAACCCGGAGTTCCCCCGGATGGTCCGTTACGCAGCCGACAGGGATATACGGACAGTGACGAGCACAAACGCACATTTCCTGAACGACGATAACCGGGTCGAGGAAATACTCTCTTGCGGACTTTCCACCCTCATAGTCGCTATTGACTCCATACATGCCGACATTTATCGTAAATACAGGAAGAAAGGCTCCCTCGACAAAGCCCTTTCCGGCATCCGGAAGGTTATCGAAATCAAAAAAAGAATACGTTCATCGACAACCATAAATTTTCGCATGGTGGTAATGCGGCAAAACGAGCATGAAGCGGCCGAGATGGAAAGAACGGCAAGAAGAATCGGAGCCGATGTTTTCAGCGTGAAGACTCTGAATCCTGCATGCGGAGAAGTGAGTCTGGACAGTGAGTTCGTACCGAAGGATCTTCGGTACCGGAGACTCGAATACCATCCGGACACCTGGGAAAGGATCTCTGTTGACAAGGATTGCGAGCGGCCCTGGATCATGGCGAATATTTTCTCAGACGGAAGCGTGGTACCCTGTTGCTATGATTTTGACGGGACCATGAAAGTTGGTAACGCCTTTCAGGAACCATTCGGAAAGATATGGAACGGACCGGCCTTTGTCCAATTGCGAAAAAGAATACTCACCGACCGTTATAATATTCCGCACTGCAGGCAATGTCTCATCAATTATAAATATACACCGCAAGGCATGTTTTGTCGCTCAGTAGACTTTCGGCACATAAAAAAGAGGCGATCGGAAATATTGCATGCAATTCTTGGGCGGCTTCAAAGGATTGTGCATACAATAGTTCGAAGTGTGATTACAAGGCGGTTTGATGGCAGGGTCATGAATTGTCCTGAAGAGATGCACAGAGCAGCCGGAATGAAAAAGGAACTTTAAGTTAACTTAGTCCGACTGGCGCTTTTACGTTTCGTATTTGCTGCTGCTTTAATAATCATTGTTCTGAGACGTCCTGATGCAATCTTGAATCCGCAGTTCTGGGCCGAAGATGGAGCAGTATTTTATGCCGATACGATATAATAAAGGGATAATAATTCCACTTCTTTCCCCGCACGGCGGCTATTTAGACATATTTCCGAGGCTGGTTGCGGCTTTCTCTCAGTATCTTTCCTTTCTCGTGGGCGCCTTTACTCTTCAATCTTTTTGGGCTGACGGTCAAGGCGCTGCCTGTTGTTTTGATTCTTGTCTTCACGTTTTCATGAGTTAATGCCCGACTTTAGGACCAGGCTTTTTCTGGCCTTTCTTTATCTTAGTCTTCCCAATTCATGGGAGGCTAACACCGGCCCTCTGCATGGGAAGATATACCTCTCTCTTCTCGCCTTTATGGTGTTCTGCTCTTCGTCCGACAGTCGTCTGATGGCTCCGTTATTGACATAGGCATTGTACTCTTGTCTGGACTCAGCGGCCCCTTCTGCTTCATATTGGCTCCTGTTTCAGCGTTTTTTTGGTTTTTTCGCCGCAACAGGAGGTCTTTCGTGCTCTTTGCAGTCCTATGTCTTTGCGCCCTCATGCAGGCAATCGTATTCCTGTCAGCAGATGCCTCCCGTCCGCCCCGGCCTCTTGGAGCAACCTCGTATCTGTTCTTTAAGATACTCGCGGAGCAGATTTTCCTGGGCGCTTTAATCGGGCAGACAGGGCTTGAAAGATTAATCAGGTTTCCCGGATTATTCAACGTGACTGTCATAATCTCTGCAGTGGCCGGCGCTGCGGCATACATATACGCTTTACTAAAGGCCCCTTTGCAATTGCGGCTTTTTATCCTGTATGCCTTTCTGCTTTTCTGTGCGGCCCTTTCGTCGCCGCTTGTAGACAAGACGGATCCACAATGGCCTCTTCTTCTTCTGCCCGGCGTAGGCGGACGATACTGGTTTATCCCGATGCTTGCCTTTATAAGCGTTTTGGTCTGGTTACTGCGCAAGGCAGGCTCGCGCCTGTCAAAGGTGCTTACTATGGCGGCTTTTGCAATCATGATAATGGGCATAATACTGGATTGGCGGTATCCAGCTTTTAAAGATCTTAATTTTAAGGAGCATGCCTATCGATTTGAGTCAGCCCCCATCGGTACCCGAGCTATGATTCCCATTAATCCGTCCGGCTGGTCAATCACCCTTATCAGGCATTAGCAACGCTCGAAAAATTTGTAACTTCATGAGGGTCCCCTATAAGCTAATGTAAAGAATGGTTACATTTCCGAACGTAGAGCAAACGAGAATAAGCCTGCGGACTGGTTAAATCTTGCTACCACCTTGCTTACTATCGCAACATCCTCCCGGGAAAAGCATATTTCTCCTCGTATTCATTGCCCTGCTGAGTGTTGGCGATGTATCATTCAAGAGGAATGTCACACCACTCAACTCACCGGGTCTGTTTGCTAGAATGAGAAATGAACAGATATCAAAGATTAACGCTTTTGCGTATAACTGTGAGTACTAAAGTAATATCAGGTTCTGATTATTGTCGCGATAAAAAAATCTATGCGTGCTGACTTCCTTTACCTTCAGCACCGCCAGGAACGTCTCCTGCGGGAGTTCAAGTTTGCCGAATTATTCCTTCATCCATCTGTGTTATCTATCTGGCGCGGACGCTCGTGAGAGATTTGACAATTGTATATATGTGATATACAATATATACAAGATTATTTGGGAGGTAAGAACATGTCAACTCAGATGATTATAAGGATAGATAATGAGGTCAAGACCAGACTCAATAAACTTGCCAGAATTGAAGGCAAGACCACGAGTGAGATGGTAAGGGGGCTTATTGAAGAATATATCAAAGAGCGTGATATAGGCTCATACATCGACGACCTGTGGGATAGAACCGGAAAGAAACTAAAATCAAGGGGCATAACACCTGCAGCGATAGAGAAGGCTATAAGAGCGTCACGCAATAAACAGTGATGAAAGTTGTTATTGATACAAATATCTTCGTCTCATCCTTTTTCGGCGGGAATCCACGAAAAATTATAGACCTGTGGAAGAGTGAAAAAATAACCCTCTGCCTGTCCAATACTATTATTGATGAATATATTGATGTCCTTCGCAGGATCGGTCTGAAGGAAGAAGATGAACTCGAAGAACTGTTATCCCTTTTCTCCAGGGGCTTCAACATCGTGTTCACGACAAAGACGCCGAAGATAAAGATTATAAAAAATGATCCCGATGATGACAAGTTTATTGAATGTGCCGTGGCACTAAAGGCGCAAAGCATTATAACAGGCGATAAGGAAGTCCTTGCCATTAAGGAATACATGGGTATCAGGATATTAACACCGCAGAAGTTTTTGGAAAAATATAAGGGGTAGAAGAAGTGCTTAGGGATGAAAAATAAGCGAGGGGTTAGGGGTTCCGGGGACACCATACTTAATTCCGCTTGCCCGTTGTCTTTGGGCCGCAAGAGGAATGCCCGATGGGGGACAGCTCCTGATTGGTGACGAAATCCCTATGTATGGGGATGTCTTTGATTTTGGCCGGAAGGCATTTATCCCATTTCCCATTACCAGCGTCTTTTCTTGTATACTTAAGAACATAAATGAAACTCAATGCCGACAAACCGCACCTATGGAAGGCAGACGTTGAGAGATCGATAGACTTCTACAATGACTGGTTTCTGAGGTTTGCTCCGACAACGTACAGGGATCAGAGGAAGATCAGAACAAAGGAAGTCCGGGAAGCTTTTGAGCTGACGGACAATCTTAGCACCATCAGCCCCGAATTTCTGACGCAAAACCCCGGTGTCCTTTCGATGCTCCGTATGACCACGGCTCCGCCAATCGCAAGAGACAGACTGATGGGTCTGTCAAGAACAAGCAGGCACCTGATCGACTGCATGGAAGGGAAGGACGGTAAGCCGTGCAGGATTCCGCCCAAGATGCGGGAAATTCTTTTACATGAGGCCCTCTCAAGGATATGCGATATCATATATGAGCTAACCGACCGTGAGCTTTTCCCCTGGCTTGACAGGAAAGAAAAACCAGAGTCTGAGGAACTGGAGCGGGCCGCTACCGTCGTGGCCGACCGACTCTGCGGGGCTGCATCGGATCCGATAATCAGAAATGCTCAGGAGCGGAGGCAATTGCAGTCACTCAAAAAGTGGCTTAAAGCCAGAGGATATTCAGAAGTCCGCCCCGATTCGGTAAAGTCTTGCGGCGACCTCGCACCCTCTGACGTTTGCAATCAGGCTTAACATTCCTGTCCGCAAAGGGGATAAGACAACAATTATTCCGGTTGACTGTGCTATCCAGCCGCGTACTGCCCATAGAGGTGATGTTCCGGTGCTTATCGAGGCAAAATCCGCCGGAGACGCTACGAATACAAATAAGCGGCGTAAAGAAGAAGCCCAGAAATATTCTCAACTGAAGACGCTCGGTTCAGACGTGAAGTATGTTCTATTATTGTGCGGCTATTTTGAGGCCGGGTATCTTGGTTATGAGGCATCGGAGGGCATCGACTGGATTTGGGAGCATAGAATCGGCGACCTCGAACCGTTACTCGGCAGTGTACAAAAAAAAAGACCGGGATCGGTCCGTGAGGATGCAGCCGTATATGACACAGATGTAGCCCATATCGAGAAGTCCCGTTTCGAACAACAAAAGGTTATCGATCAGGGAAGAACACCTGAAGAGAGAAATAAACTCGGTCAATTTTCGACACCCTTTCTTCTCGCCGAAGAGATTTTAGGATCGACGATTAAATACCTGAATAAAACGGAGCAAATCAGGTTTCTTGAGCCGGCTGTTGGGACCGGTGTCTTTTTCTCGGCCCTGCTGAGTTCTGTTAACGACAGATCAGTTAAAGAGGCCGTGGGGGTTGAACTCGATAGCGCCTATGCCGAAGTCGCCCGTCGTCTCTGGTCGGCGAAAGAGTTGACCGTGATCGTCTCTGATTTTTTCGATTTTGCCCGACAGAAAGAAAACTATGGCAGATTCAATTTGCTCTGTACCAATCCCCCATATGTACGTCACCATCACATCGACCCTTTAGCCAAGAGAAAGCTTCAGGACGAAGTCTTCGGTCGCCTCGGGATAAATGCAAGCGGTCTTTCCGGCCTCTATGTCTACTTTGTGTTGCTCTGTCATGATATTTTGGCGCAGAACGCCAGTAGCCTCCTGGTTGATTCCCAGTGAATTTTTGTATGTCAATTACGGCAAAGCTCTAAGAGATTATCTCCTGCACCATGTCACCCTCCTGGATATTCATCAGTTCGACCCGGAGGATGTCCAGTTTGATGACGCATTGGTGTCGTCATGTGTCGTTACATACCGTAAGACCAGACCGTCGCCTGACGCTCGTATGCTTTACAGCTTCGGAGGGACTTTGGCTGTACCTCGTTTGGAAAAGCCCATTGAAACCGGAGTGCTTAATTCCTCCAATAAATGGCATTTCCGATCCAAGAGCAATGGCGGCAACGGAGAGGAAAATGCGGTGAGACTCGATCAGTTGTTCGACGTCAAACGCGGCCTTGCAACCGGTGCTAATTCGTTTTTTATTCTGACTGAAGAGAAGGCCCGCGAGCTCGACATCCCTCAGATATTTCTGCGGCCGATACTGCCGAGTCCCCGCTTCCTTCAAGAGGACGTAATCACGTCGGACGAAAAAGGAGATCCCCATCACCGAAAAGCGTCTTTTCCTTCTCGATTGTACAGAGGAGCCCGAAATTGTGCAGAAACGGTATCCCGTTTTATGGTCATATCTTGAGTCTGGAAGGGCGCAAGGCTTGGCTGAGAAATATTTATGCGCAAGCCGGAAGGTCTGGTATTTTCAGGAGAGACGGGAGCCTGCCCTGTTTCTGGCTACATACATGGGCCGGTCAGGAGGCACAGAACAATGTCCTCTTCATTTTTATCTGAACCTTTCAAGGGCAGTGGTGACGAATGTGTTTCTCAACCTTTATCCCAAGCCGTTTCTTGGTAAACTTCTTGCGGAGGACAACAATCGGCCCATCGAATTACTGAGATCGCTGCAAGCCATCACCTGCTCACAAGTGATCGAGGAAGGCAGATCCTACGGCGGCGGACTTCATAAGCTTGAGCCGCGCGAGATGGGAAACATTGTCCTTCAAGTTCACCCGGAATGGCTTGAAGTTGAGTTTGAAGAGCAATTGACGCTGATATGAAAAAAATGACGTAGATAAGTTTTAGGCCTGAAGTAAAAACGAAGCTGAAGGGTCGGTTCTTCAAATATCAGGTTCTGATTATTGTCACGACAACAAAAATCTATGCGTACTGACTTACTTCACCTTCAGCACCGCCAGGAACGCCTCCTGCGGGAGTTCAAGTTTGCCGAACTGTTTCATCCTTTTCTTACCCTCTTTCTGCTTTTCGAGCAGTTTCCTTTTGCGGGTAATGTCACCTCCGTAACACTTGGCAAGCACATCTTTCCTTAACGCTTTTACGCTTTCTCTTGCGATGATTTTATTGCCGATGGCAGCCTGAATAGCAACCTCATACATCTGCCGGGGGATGATCTGTCTCAGTTTCTCCGTCAGCTCACGGCCTTTGTAATACGATTTATCTTCATGGACGATTAAGGAGAGGGCGTCAACGGCCTCTCCGTTAAGGAGGATGTTCAGTTTCACCAGGTCCGATTCTCTGTAACCGATGAATTCATAATCCATAGAGGCATAACCCTTTGAGAGTGATTTCAGCCTGTCATAAAAATCCCAGAGGATCTCGTTCAGGGGAAGTTCATATTCGACCTTTATCCTGTCCTTTCCGATGTAGCCAAAACTCTTCTGAACTCCTCTCTTCTCCTGACACAAATCGAGAATAGGACCGATAAAACCGGAAGGGACAAAGATGGTCGCAAGGACAAAAGGTTCTTCAATACTCTCAAATTGGTCAGGCAGCAGTGACGGGTTCTCGATATGGATGACCTCTCCGTCTGATTTTGTTACCCTGTAAACTACGGTCGGCGCGGTGCTTAAGAGCAAAAGATCAAACTCACGCTCAAGCCTTTCTTTGATAATCTCCATATGAAGAAGTCCGAGGAAACCGCACCTAAAGCCGAAGCCGAGGGCCGATGATGTTTCAGGTTCGTGCACAAAGGAGGCATCATTCAGCCGCAGTTTATCGAGTGCATCTCTCAAGTTCTCATACTGATGAGATTGGGTAGGATAAAGGCCGCAGAAGACCATCGGCTTTATGTCTTTGTACCCCGGACAGGACTCTTCGGCGGGGTTGACGGCGTCAGTGATAGTATCGCCTATCTTCGTCTCAGTCACACTTCTTATTGCCGCGATGATATAGCCGACTTCTCCCGAAGAAAGCACTTCAACCGGTTCTATCTTGGGCGAAAAAATACCTACCTGTGACACTTCGAAAATACTTCCCGCAGCCATAAGTTTGATCTTTTGACCGGCCGTTACTTTTCCGTCAAAAATCCTGACAAGGACAATGACTCCCTGGTAATTGTCGAACCAGGAATCGAAGATTAATGCCTTCAGGGGCTTATCATCCTCTCCTCCCGGAGGGGGTATCCTGTTCACTATGGCATCGAGAATTTCCTTTGTTCCTATCCCTTCTTTTGCACTTGCGAGTATCGCATCAGAGCAGTCTATACCGATCGCGTCTTCTATCTGCGCCTTCGTCTTTTCCGGGTCGGCGCTCGGAAGGTCTATTTTGTTTATCACCGGTATTATTTCAAGGTCATGCTCCGTTGCAAGATAGGCATTGGCGAGCGTCTGCGCCTCAACCCCCTGTGATGCATCGACGACAAGGAGAGCCCCTTCGCAGGAGGCAAGGCTCCGCGAAACTTCATAGGAAAAGTCAACGTGCCCGGGGGTGTCTATGAGATTCAGAGTATAGAGATTGCCGTCATCCGCTTTATACGTGAGTCTCACGGCATGGGCCTTTATGGTGATGCCCCTTTCTCTTTCGAGGTCCATTGAGTCCAAAACCTGTGCGGTCATCTCTCTCGCACTCAGGGCGCCCGTATATTCAAGGAGCCTGTCGGCCAGGGTCGATTTCCCGTGGTCTATATGGGCTATGATAGAAAAGTTGCGTATTCTTTTGGACGCATTCATTTGAGCTTTTTATTTTATCACAAATGAAGAGAAACTTTAGTCCGGCGCAACTCGCATGACCGCAAAATCTCCCGGTCCGTTCATTTGATTTAAGAGAACCCGACATGTTACACTTATCAGGAATTTCGGGGAAAAAACAATGCTTGACGGTGATTTGAAAACAGGCTTGACATTTGATGACGTGCTTCTCGTGCCGGCGAAGTCCGAGGTCCTCCCCAAGCACGTCGATATCAATACCATGCTTACGCGGAATATAAGGATAAATATCCCGATCGTAAGCTCCGCGATGGATACGGTAACAGAAGCCGACCTTGCGATTGCCGTGGCCAGGGAAGGCGGGATCGGTATCATCCACAGGGCCATGGGCCCGGACCGGCAGAAATCAGAAGTTGACAAGGTAAAGAAATCTGAAAGCGGGATGATACTTGACCCGATAACCATACTGCCCGAAGCGCCTATCTCGGACGCGATGGCCCTGATGGAGAAATACAGGATCTCGGGCGTGCCTGTCACAGAAAAGGGCAGACTCGTCGGAATAATCACGAACAGGGACCTGCGTTTTGAGACCCAGTTCAACAGAAAAGTCTCTCAGGTGATGACGAGAGAGAGACTCATCACGGCGCACGTCGGTACCACGCTCGAACAGGCACAGAAGATACTCCACAAGTACAAGATAGAAAAACTTCCGATCGTGGACAAGGAAAGTAATCTCAAGGGGCTGATAACCATAAAGGATATCGAAAAGAGGAAAAAGTATCCGAATGCGTGCAAGGACCGGGTCGGCAGACTTTGCGTGGGAGCGGCAATCGGCACAGGAGACGATTCGCTCTACAGGGCGGAACTCCTTGTGAAAGCGGGGGTTGACGTGATTGTGATCGACACTGCCCATGGTCATACAACGCCGGTTATATCGACTCTTAAGACATTGAAAAAGAAATTTGATATAGATGTGATAGCCGGCAATATTGCGACCTCCGAGGCTGCACTTGACCTGATAAAAGCGGGTGCGGACGGGATAAAGGTCGGGATCGGTCCCGGATCGATATGTACCACACGAATCATCGCAGGTGCGGGTGTACCGCAGATCACCGCAATAAGAAACTGTTATGAAGTTGCGAAGAAGCACAAAATCCCGATTATCGCCGACGGCGGGATAAAGTATTCCGGAGATATAACAAAGGCACTTGCTGTAGGCGCCCAATCTGTGATGATCGGGAGCTTATTTGCGGGTACGGACGAGTCTCCCGGTGAAACGGTGCTTTTCCAGGGACGCAGCTATAAGGTGTACAGAGGAATGGGTTCTATAGGGGCGATGGAGCAGGGCTCAAAGGACAGGTATTTCCAGGCGGGAATCAAATCGGCAAAACTCGTCCCCGAAGGGGTTGAAGGAAGAGTTCCTTATAAAGGGCCAGTTTCCCAGAGTGTCCATCAGCTGATAGGCGGACTGCGTTCCGGCATGGGTTACTGCGGATGCAGGAACCTGGACGAACTCAGGAAGAAATCGGATTTTATCCGGATCACCAGTGCGGGTCTGAGAGAAAGCCATGTGCACGACGTCATCATAACAAGAGAGGCTCCAAACTACAGGCCCGAGTGGTAGACGGCAGACAGCAGAGCAGCATACCAATAAGCAGTACGCACAGAAATTGATAAAGCCGCTCGCCGAGTCAGCAAAATTAACTATGCACGAAGAGAAAATATTAGTCCTTGATTTTGGCTCTCAATACACCCAGTTAATTGCCAGACGTGTCAGAGAAAGCAAGGTCTATTCCGAGATATTCCCTTTCAATGCCCCGATCGAGAAAATAAGAGATTTCAACCCAAAGGGCATAATCCTTTCAGGCGGTCCCTCAAGCGTCTATGATTCCCGTGCGCCGATTCCGGCACTCAGCATATTTGAGCTTGGTATCCCCGTTCTGGGCATCTGCTACGGTATGCAGCTGATGGCGCATAGTCTTGGCGGGAAGGTTGCAAAGGCCCGGAAAAGGGAATACGGCAAAGCTGAACTCTCGATCGATCACAAGGCAGATATCTTCGAGGGTATCCCGAAAAAGACGGTTGTGTGGATGAGCCATGGCGACAGGATCGAACGCTGCCCGTCGGCTTTCCAGCCTGTAGCGCATACAGCCAATTCTCATATCGCGGCCATGGCCGACAGAGGCCGCGGGTTCTATGCACTCCAGTTTCATCCCGAGGTAGTCCATACGCCGATGGGCTTCAGGATCCTCAAGAACTTTCTGTTCAGGATATGCAAGTGCAGACCTGCGTGGACGATGAAATCCTTCATAGAGACTACGACAAAGGAAATAGAAGACAGAGTGGGAAACAGGAAAGTCGTCTGCGGTATCAGCGGGGGCGTGGATTCCGCGGTGACTGCTGTTCTAGTGCACAGAGCTTTAGGGAAACAACTCATCTGTATTTTTGTGGATAACGGTGTCCTGAGGGCAGGAGAGGCAAGAAAGGTCGAGCAGACACTGAGAAGGCATTTTCATATGAATATAGACTGCGTCGATGCCTCGGAGAGATTCCTGAAGAAATTGAAAGGCGTGACAGACCCTGAAAAGAAGAGAAAGATAATCGGGAATGAATTTATAAGAGTCTTTGAGGAAGAGGCAAAGAAAATCAAATCCGCCGGCGGCGGCGTTGAGTTCCTTGCGCAGGGGACCTTATACCCGGATGTCATCGAAAGTATTCCTTTCAGAGGGCCATCGGCCACCATAAAGAGCCATCACAATGTGGGCGGGCTCCTGAAGAGGATGAAGCTGAAGTTGATAGAGCCTCTCAGAGAGTTGTTCAAGGATGAAGTGCGTCTGCTCGGGAAAGAGCTTCAACTGCCCGAGGAGATCATAAACCGTCAGCCTTTTCCCGGACCGGGTCTTGCGATAAGGATTATCGGCGAGGTGACTGCAGAGAGGTGCGACGTACTGAGAAGCGCCGACAGTATAGTTTTGGAAGAGATCGGAAAGGCCGGACTTTATACGAAATTGTGGCAGTCTTTTGCCGTGCTGCTGCCGGTGAAGAGTGTAGGCGTTATGGGGGACGAAAGGACATATGAAAATGTTATCGCTGTCAGGGCGGTACATAGCGTTGACGGTATGACCGCCGACTGGGCAAGGATACCGTACAAAGTACTCGGCTCGATATCAAACAGGATAATAAACGAGGTGAGGGGCGTTAACAGGGTGGTTTATGATATAAGTTCAAAGCCGCCGAGCACGATAGAATGGGAGTAAAGAAATGATCAGTTTTGATATAAAAACATATTTACGGGAAAAACGTGAGCTCATCGACTCATATCTGAAATCATATTTCGACAAACCCTTTTCACCTCAGGTGCTTCACGATGCCGATGCGGTATTCCCTTCTCGCAGGCGGCAAGAGAGTGAGGCCCATACTCGCACTCGCATCATACGAGGCATGCGGCGGCAACGCTGAAGAGATTTTGCCTCAGGCCGCTTCCCTGGAACTCATACACACATATTCACTTATCCATGACGATCTGCCCGCAATGGACAACGATGACCTGAGGCGCGGCAAGCCGACTAACCATAAGGTATTCGGTGAAGCCATGGCTGTGCTCGCAGGAGATGCTCTCCTCACCGAGGCGTTTCTTATGATGACAGTCACTCGTGAGTATTCACCCCCTCCCACCCCTCCCCCTCGAGGGGGAGGGAAAGGGTGGGGGGGTATTCAGATATGAAGATTAAACCCTATTTACTCATGAAGGCGGTCCGTCAAGTCGCTCTTTCAGCGGGCGCATATGGTATGGTCGGCGGACAGGTGCAGGACATACTTTCTGAGAATGCGGAGCCCGATAAGGACACCCTCGAATTTATCCACCTGCATAAGACAGCAGCACTTATAACGGCGTCCGTCAAGATAGGCGCCATCCTTGCGGACAGCGGAAAGAAAGAATTGAAAGCCTTAACAAGGTACGGAGAAAACATAGGACTCGCGTTCCAGATCATTGATGATATACTTGATGTTGAGGGCTCTACCGAAGAACTTGGAAAATCAGCCGGATCGGATAAGAAGAAAATGAAGATGACATATCCGTCCCTTTTCGGAGTGGAGGGAGCGAGGCAGAAGGCGGAGGACCTGATTTCAGGAGCGGTGGATGCCCTCCGTATATTTTCGTCCGGGGCGGAGCCTTTGCGGGGGATAGCCGTATATCTGATGAAGAGGAGGGCCTGATGTATCTGGAGCGGATAAAGTCACCCGCAGATTTAAAAAAGCTTTCAATCCGGGAATTGAAGGGTGTCGCGGATGAAAGCAGGGACACGATAATACGCTGTGTTTCCAGGAACGGGGGGCATCTGGCGTCGAACCTCGGGGTAATCGAATTAACGATTGCGCTCCATTATGTATTCAATTCGCCGGCAGACAAGATTATCTGGGACGTCGGACATCAGTCATATACCCACAAACTAATAACAGGACGGTACGACAGATTTTCGAGCATCAGGAAATACAGGGGTATTTCGGGATTTCCGAAAAGGGACGAGAGTGAACACGATGCGTTCGGTACCGGACACAGTTCTACCTCAATTTCCGCCGCCCTGGGAATTCTGGAAGGAAGAGACAGGAAAAGGGAAGACTTCAAGGTCATCGCCGTGATCGGAGACGGTGCGTTGACAGGCGGTATCGCTTTTGAGGGTTTGAACAATGCGGGACACCTCAAGAAGGATCTCATTGTCATCCTGAACGACAACGAGATGTCGATATCGCGTAATGTCGGGGCACTTCCGGCCTACCTGAACAGGATACTGTCCGGAGATCTGTATCAGAAGTTCAAGAAGGACACGAAAGCAATGCTCGAGAGTATACCGAAATTGGGAGACAAAGCCGCCAAGATCGCTCAGAAGACCGAGGAAGCGCTGAAGAGGATCTTCCTGCCGGGCATCATCTTCGAAGAACTGGGGTTTAATTACGTCGGTCCCATAGACGGACATAATATCGACCTCCTGATCGGGACTTTGAAGCGGATAAAGACAGAGTCTTCTCCCACACTCATCCATATCATTACAAAGAAGGGGAGGGGATATGAATTTTCGGAAAAAAACCCTTCCCTCTTCCACGGCATCGGCCCTTTTGAACCTGAAACCGGATGTCCTCTGGGCGGCGGTCTGCCGACCTACAGTGAAGCATTCGGCAATATTATCACTGAACTTGCGGGCAAAGACGATAGAATAGTGGCAGTCTCTGCGGCTATGAAAGAGGGTACGGGTCTTGAACAGTTTGCGAAAAAATACCCCGACAGATTCTATGACGTCGGGATTGCAGAGCAGCACGCGGTGACATTCGCCGCAGGGCTTGCGACGCAGGGGATGAGACCCGTTGTCGCGATCTATTCAACATTTCTTCAAAGGGCATACGATCAGATAGTCCATGACGTATGCCTCCAGAGACTCCCTGTTATCTTTGCCATTGACAGGGCGGGTATAGTCGGCGAGGACGGACCGACACATAACGGCGTATTCGACGTTTCCTATCTGAGACATATTCCGAATATGACGGTCATGGAACCCGGAGATGACACAGAACTCAGATTCATGTTTGGGCTTGCTTTACGTCATAACGGACCGGTTGCAATACGCTATCCGAGGGGCAGCGTACAGTCTCTTATGCCAGCCGGCTCTTCCCGGGTTTCATTCGGGATCGGAGAAGCCGAAATTCTCAGAGAGGGAAAAGATGTTGCAGTGCTCGCATTGGGGAATACTGTCTATGCGGCGCTGTCTGCTGCATCGAGGCTCGAAAAAGAAGGCGTATCAACGATGGTGGTGAACTCAAGGTTCGTCAAGCCTCTGGACCGCAATCTCATATCTTCGGTGGCGTCTGCGGTTCCGAGGATAATTACTGTGGAAGAAAACACCGTTGAAGGCGGCTTCGGCAGCGCGGTTCTGGAATTGCTGAATGAGCTGGAAGTCCCGCACGTAAGGGTGAAGCGGCTGGGAATCCCTGATGTATTCATCGAGCAGGGGCAGCAAAAGGAGTTGAGGAAGAAATACGGGCTTGATGATGAGGGGATATATCTCTCCGTACTGTCGATTCTTAAGGAACCGACCTGCACCTTTTGAAGGAGCGATTGGACAGGATCCTTGTTTTGAAAGGGCTTGCGAAAAGCAGAGAGCTGGCGCGGGCATTTATCATGGAAGGCAAGGTTTTTGTTGACGGCGTGAGAATTACAAAGGCGGGTACTCCGGTAAGCGGGACTGCCGATATACTGGTCAAGGATGCAGGTCTCCCCTTTGTGAGCAGGGGAGGTCTGAAGCTCGAAGCTGCGATAGATTTTTTTGCCGTTGATGTGAAAGACAGGATCGTTATTGATGTCGGTGCGTCAACCGGCGGGTTTACAGACTGTCTGCTGAAGAGGGGAGCAGGAAAGATATACTGCATCGACGTCGGCTACGGCCAGCTTGACTGGTCCCTCAGAAAGGACCCGAGGGTTATACCTCTGGAGAAGACTAACATACGATATCTCGGTGAAATGGTCGGCAGTCAGGAGTCGAGGATTAAAGGTCCCGAATTCGAGGACCTCAGGAGTAACAATATCGATATGGCAGTAATCGACGTTTCCTTTATATCCCTGAAAAAAGTTGTCCCCGCGGTGATTGGTTTCCTGAAAGAAGACGCTGAAATACTTGCTCTTGTTAAACCTCAGTTCGAGGTCGGTAAAGGGGAAGTCGGAAAAGGGGGGATCGTGCGCGAGGAGGAAAAAAGACTGGAGGCGTTAAAGAGCGTACGGCAGGATCTTGAAGAAATGGGCCTTGAGACAGCAGGCGTGTTTCAGTCTCCTGTGCCGGGGCAAAAAGGCAATATTGAATATTTCCTGTATATGAAAAGGCGGATACATGGGCGAGGATAGAATCCTGCTTGGCATTGACATGTCGACTGCTTCCAGAATGCTGATAGAACTCGTCATTGAAGACGCTTTTGACCCTGCGGTCTTTGCAGAGGTTGCAAAAGCGAATATGCACAGACCTGACATCCTGTCTTTTCTCCTGGAACACCCGGATACACCCGATGACGTAAGGCAGGAGATTTCATCTGTACTCAGTATTCCGGCAAAAGCGAAATCTGAAATGACCAGGGTTCACAAGACGTCTGAAGAATATGCGCAGACCATTCTCCAGAGGATCCAGAAATTGAGCGTATCGGAAAGGATACTCCTCGCGTTAAGGGGTGGCATGGAAATAAGGTCGATCCTGCTGCGCGATCCGAACAAGGAAGTGTCTCTTACCGTTCTGGAAAACCCGAAGATCACAGATAAGGAAATCGAGATGGTGGCGAGGTCTCGCTCCGTTTCTGATGAAGCGCTGAGGCGGATAACGAAGAAGAGAGGATGGATGAAGAACTACGGGATAATACATGCGCTCGTTACAAACCCTAAGACTCCGCCGGGTATAACGCTTCCCCTCGTTAGTGAGCTGAAGACGAGGGATCTCGCGCTGCTTCAGAAGAACAAGAATGTTTCCGAGGGGATACGTGCAACCGCCAAGAAACTTGTGCGTGCGAGAAAAGGGCTCTGAAGCCGCCTCGAAAAATCTGTGTTAGCAATTTTTTAAGAGTGAACTCTTTACGAATTAAAAGTGAACCAAAGTTCTTGATAGAATAGACATTTTGTGGCCGTCATTCCCGCAGTTCTCAGGCGGGAATCCATTTTCAGTCAGGAATGGATGCCCGACTACGGACTTCGGGCATGACGGATAGAGGCTTCGATAGAATGTTCCAGGAAAGTCGATTTAATAAGCTCGTCTAATTGTGCGATGAGCGCGGTCCATTTTGATTTTGAATAGTCGCTTCGAAAAATCTGTTGCAAATTCCGTCCAAATACCGTTAAATAAAAAATTTACATGGACTTGTCAGGAGATGCAAGCAGACGGCGTCTCTTTTTTCTGATGGATGATGTGGAATTGGGGGGAGAAATGCTCAGGACTTTCAGGGTTGAGAAGTATCACGCGGGAATAGTTTCCGAATCGACGTTATTCAAGGCTTTAAGATATCTCGACCGGGAGAGTATCGATACTCCCTTCCTCCTCGTGGACAGTGAGAGACCGAGAGGGATGAATTTTTTTACCATGAGATGCTTACTCATGTTGCGATGCACGCCAATCCGAACCCGAAAAGGGTTATCGTGATCGGCGGGGGAGACGGAGGGGTGGTCCGGGAAGTCCTGAAGTACCGCAGCGTTGAAAAGGTCTTTTTTGTCGAGATAGACGAGGAGGTCATAAACATCTCAAAGAGATTCTTTCCGTCCGTGTCTTCCGGGGTTGACGACCCCAGGGTGGAGATCAGGGTTATGGACGGCGCGGAATTCGTTGCAAAACGGAAACTTTCCGATATAGACGCGGTTATCATTGATTCGACAGATATCATCGGCTTTGCGAGGACCCTTTTTTCTCCGGATTTTTTTGCCTCGGTAAGAGACTGTCTCACCAAAGAAGGTATGTTTGTTACACACACGGAGTCACTCCACTTTCACAAAGATATAGTTATTGAGATTCAGGAGACGCTCAGGAAAGTCTTTCCGGTGGTTGACCTTTATACCGCCGCGATCGCGACATATCCCGGCAATTGGTGGGTATTTGCCATCGCTTCAAACGGCGTGTCTCCGCGCGAGATGAGGCATACCTTCGACATAGAGGCGAAGTATTACAGTGACGAGATACACAGACAGTCATTTATGCCCAGGGGGATGTATGAGAGGCTGATGAAAAGGCAACTGGAATGGTAATGAGAATTGATATAAAAGGATTAGAATGTTCAAATCAGGGTGGTGAAGAAGGAGTTTCGAAGTATATAAGTGTTTAACGCTCAGCTGGTGCACGTTTGTGCTATAATGAATAGATTAGTGCGATTTGTGAGGGAGGTTCTATAGGATGCCGATATATGAGTATGAATGCATGAACTGCGGAAGGCAGTGCGAGGTATTCCAGAAGTTTAACGATGAACCGCTGAGCAGTTGTCCCGACTGCGGCGGTCACATGCATAAACTGATTTCCCATAGCAGTTTTATCCTGAAAGGTACGGGATGGTATGTAACGGACTACGCTTCCGGGGACAGGAGACGGGCAAGAGAGGCTGATGGTAAAACTGTTTCGAAGACCGGCGCAAAGACCGGATCCAGGACCGGTGCAAAGACTGAATCCAAGACCGAATCCAAGGTGGAGGCCCCTGCCAAGAATTAATGGCCAATCCTCATGTCCACGTTCCCTATGACAGGATAGAGGATTATCTCGATTTCATAAAGGAAAACCGGCTCAATCTCGAGATATATTTATCTTCCCGAACTCTTGATACGTTAAAGAGTTCCGACGTCATAAGTCTCAAGGAAAATCTCGATTACAATCCTTCCTTTACGGTTCATGCGCCGTTTATGGATCTCTCACCCGGCGCGGTTGACTCAAAGGCCAGAGCGGTCACTACGGAAAGGTTTTCGCACGCCATGGTCATTGCCGAAATTCTCCAACCGAAAGCAATAGTGTTTCATTCCGGTTACGAGAAATGGAAGTACGCACTTGAAATTGACTTATGGCTTGAGAAAAGTCTGCTCACATGGAAGCCGCTGGCGAAGAGAGCTGAAGATATGGGGCTCAAAATTGCCATAGAAAATATCTTTGAGGATGAGCCGTCCAATCTGAGAATTCTCATGGAAGCGGTGGGCTCCCGGAATTTCGGCATATGTTTTGATACCGGTCATTTTAATCTCTTTTCAAGGATTCCTCTCGAAGAATGGCTGAGACAGCTGAAACCCTATATTGTGGAACTGCACCTCCATGACAACCATGAATCCTCCGATGAGCATATAGCTGTGGGTGACGGCACATTCGACTTTCCCGCTTTGTTTTCGGAACTCAGAGGCATGGATGTCATTCATACTATCGAGGCACATACGCCGGAAGATGTGCTGAAGAGCATCCGGAGACTGCAGGACTATCTGTGAGAGTCTGACCCTCCATGGGTATCCACTTATTACCACTAACCCCCAAAATGCATCTGACCGGGTGGCATGCAGGCACATGCGAAAAAATGATTCGATGAGTCTCTTCTCCTTTCCGGGACCGGAATCGCAAATAACACTTGAGATTTTGGGTATATTAATATTAAATAATAATGTTTCAGATATTGCCGAAAAATAATGCGAGTTGAGGAGAAACAGATGATTGTCGGTAAGCCTCTCTTAACCACGCGTCAGATACAGACAAAAGTCAGAGAGCTGGCCAAAAGAATATCAAAAGACTATGCGGGTAAGGATCTGCTTGTAGTCGGTATTCTCAAAGGGGCGTACATGTTTTTTTCAGACCTCGTGAGATCTGTCGAGGTGCCTCTCACCCTTGACTTCATCGTGGCTTCGAGTTATGTGAAGTCGGAGAGTTCCGGCGAAGTCAAGATCCACTACGACGTGAGGGAAGACATTTCGGACAAACACGTACTTCTGGTCGATGATATCGTTGATACCGGAGTCACTTTGAATCAGATACGGGAGAGGATCCTTTCGCGGTGCCCCAAGAGTCTGAAGGTATGCGTATTCCTCGATAAGAAAGAGAGGAGAACGGTTGACGTGGCGCTTGACTATGTCGGATACGAGATTCCGGATAAGTTTGTTGTGGGCTACGGACTGGACTACGACAACAAATTCAGAAATCTTCCATACATATCGATCTTCAAGAAAAAAGCGTGAGAGATGTTTGAGTTGATGGTTGAGACGCATTTCTCATCTGCGCACCAGTTGAGAGGTTATAAAGGAGAGTGTGAGAGACTCCATGGCCATAACTGGAAGGTACAGGTATATGTCCTCGCGGAGAGGCTTAACGAAATAGAGCTTGCCATAGATTTTCACGAACTCAGGGGACTCACGGAAGAGGTTGTTGCACAACTCGACCACGGTTTTCTCAATGACATATTCCCTTTCACGGAGAAGAATCCCTCCTCCGAGAATATCGCAAAATGGATTTATGATTCTCTCAAAAAGAAACTGGGTGATGGAGATGTCAATCTTTCCGCGGTGACTATCTGGGAGTCCGAGTTCTGTTCCGCCACATATTTTGAGGAATGAATATTGAAAAAGGAATAACATATAGTATGTAATATAAGTAAGACTGACTTGGAAGGATGGAAACAGGGGTTCTTGAATTTTATCGCTGAAATGAGAAGCGACCGCCATTTATCATGACAATAAGAATCGCGATAGGTTGTCATAGTTATCTCCTTGGCGAGGGCTTAAAGAGGCTTTTTAGAGAAGAGAAAGAGATAGAAACAGTCGGCATATTTGATGAAGGAGCCGACGTAAAAGAAATCGTAAAGCTCAATCCCGACATAATTCTTGCTGACTTCAAGATATTTCGCGCCTTTCCGGAAGACTTTCCGAACAATAACCAAATAAAAATACTGCTCATAGGCGACAGGTCGTGGAGTTCCGACGCTGAGAGACAGATTCCTGAGCTGGTTTTGAGAGGGGTGTATGGCATCCTTCCGCCCGATTCAGATTCCCAGATTCTGATTAAGGCCATAAAGGTCGTATATGCAGGAGAATTGTGGATAGACCGCAAGCTGCTGAAGAATGTTCTGTGTAACATGGGCGGCGTGGAAAAAAAAGTTAACCTGACAAAGAAGGAAAAGGAGGTCGTATCACTCATCTGCCACGGTTACAGGAACAAGGAGATTGCTCAACAGCTCGATATCAGTGAACAGACGGTAAAATCACACTGCAACCGCATTTTTAAGAAGGTCGGCGTATCGGACAGACTCCAGCTCGCTCTTTACACGCACAAGCTGTGGCCGGGCCACATCTAAAGTTTTAAACCCAAAGTATTAGCACATCTCAAACCTTTTATACCGGAATTCAATCCTGAGGGTTATTGCAAAATGCCGCAGATTGTAGTATTACATAACTAGTATGTCTTGAAAGAACATAACTTCAGGTTAACCTGCAACAGGAGGCAGCACCTTGATCTTGAGACTTACATGTCCGGGGTGTAGCAAAGATTCATATAGTCCTTCCGTAGAATCCTTTAAACCATGTCCTTACTGCGGACTTCTTTTCAGCGGCAAATACGGGACCGACAAGAGAAACGATGTCCGGCAGAGGAAAGAGATCCCCTTTCTGTTTTCCTATAAAGGGCAGAACCTGCAGGCGAGCACCGTAAATCTTTCCGAAACGGGTTTGAGCGCAAAGATATTCGGAAAACCTTCCCTGCCTGTTGGAGATGTCATGGAACTCAGACTGGGCGATTCCGTGATGAAGGCGCAGGTCCTGTGGGTTTTCAACCTCGATGAATCCGGCTTCGCACTTACGGGACTGAAGATACTGGACGGAAATACGAACCTGCTCAAGCTTTAGTCTGAAACATATCCCATAATTATTCGCAGTGGTTTGCTGTTCCAAAACGTCTCTATTTTCTGGTAGAATTAACTCCCAGTGAAATAATTGAAGATGTGAGGCGGGAAGGGTCAGTGACAAAATGTTGAATTCTCCTTCCCGGTTACAAAAATTGAACGACGGAGGCGATCATGGATTACTTTTTGACCGAAGATCAGATGATGATAAAAGACCTCGTGCGACAGATAGCTGAAGAGAAGGTTGTCCCTGTGAGGGAAGAACTGGATGAGAAAGAAGAGTTCCCGTGGGATATAATGAAAGTCCTCGCCCGGTCCGACCTTTTCGGGCTTTTTATTCCCGAAGAATACGGGGGACTGGGGAAGGGCTGCCTTGAACTCTGTATCGCGGTCGAGGAGCTTTCAAGGGCATGTGTCGGCGTGGCTACCACTTATGCGGCTAATGCGCTGGGTTCTTATCCCGTCCTCCTTTTCGGTACGGAAGAGCAGAAAAGGAAATATCTCCCGGAGATTGCCGCCGGGAAAAGGCTTGTCGCCTTCGGGCTTACGGAGGCAAATGCCGGAAGCGATGCGGCAGGCATACAGACGACCGCAAGGCTCGATGGAAATGAATATGTATTGAACGGCACCAAGCAGTGGATCACCAACGGCGGAGAGGCTGAGATCTATACCATCATCGCCATGACGGACAAAACAAAAGGCGCACGGGGGGCATCCGCATTTATTGTCGAAAAAGGCGCGTCCGGTTTTTCTTTCGGTAAAAAAGAAAAGAAAATGGGGATCAGGGCGTCCGCCACGAGAGAGCTCATCTTCGATGACTGCAGGATACCGAAAGAAAATATCCTGGGTAAACAGGGACTGGGATTCATCGTGGCGATGAGGACGCTCGATAACGCAAGGGCAGGCGTCGGCGCGCAGGGGGTCGGTGTTGCCCAGGGTGCGTTCGAGGAAGCCGTAAAGTTCGCAAGGCAGCGTATCCAGTTCGGCCATCCGATAATAGGTTTTCAGGCGATTCAGCACATGCTTGCCGACATGGCAACAGAGATAGAGGCGGCGAGGGCCCTCGTCTATGGAGTAGCGAGATATATCGACAGCGGCGCAAAGGAGATATCAAAGGAATCGGCAATGGCAAAGCTCTTTGCGACGGATATGGCTATGCGGGTCACCACAGACGCTGTTCAGGTGATGGGAGGATCCGGGTATATGCGCGAGTACCCGGTTGAGAAGATGATGCGTGATGCAAAGATCCTGCAGATTTATGAAGGCACAAACCAGATTCAGCGGAATATCATCGGTCAGGCACTGATACGCGAGGCTGCAAAAAAATAGGCCGGCACGCTGCTCCCGATGTCATGGCCGCGTGACATGCAGTACGAAATCTCTTATTATTTCTTGTCCCCTGTCAGCGCTTCGGGATGGATTTCGACTTTTGCGTCTTTCATTGCCTTTTCTATGAACTCAACTACTTTTGCCTTTGTCTGATCCTGGCTCAGTTTCTGACGGATGCTTTCCTGAACGTCCTCGAAAGATTGTATCCCTGCCGCCTTCTTTTCTTCGACTTCTATTATATGATATCCGTACTGGGTCTTGACCAGACCGCTGACTTTTCCCGGTTTCAAAGCGAATGCGGCATCTTCAAAAGGCTTCACCATTCTTCCCCTGGGGAAAAAACCCAATTCTCCGCCCTTTTGTTTTGAACCCGGGTCGTCGGATACTTCCGCAGCGAGTTTGGCAAAATCTTCACCCGACTTTATCTTCTTCAGAATGCTCTCCGCTTTTTTCTTTGCAGCTTTCTTTTCCTTTTCAGAGGCGGATTCGTCCACTTTCACCAGGATATGCCGGACTCTGACCATCTCCGGAGTCTTGAAGTCATCCTTGTGGCTCTCGTAGTATTTTTTCAGATCCTCCTCCGGAACGTTTATCTTGCCGACGACCTCCTGCTTGAGATAGAGGCCCGCCAGGTAATTGTCTTTGAAAAACTGCGATCTGCTCCCTCACTTCGGCTATTTTGTCGAACCCTTTTTCCTTCGCCAGCCTGGATATTACAATACTCTGTATGAACTGGCTCAGAAGGGCTCTTTCAACTGAGGATTCTTTTCGATCAGCTTCTGTTTGTCGGTGTCAAGGAATCCCAGCATTTTGTTGAAATCCGAGACCGTAATCTTTTGGTCTCCGATACTTGCGACAACAGCGTCGCTGTCTAGCAAATGCATTTACCTGAAGCGCCAATACCATAGCCAGAAGACATCCTAAAATCCCGCAATACCTGAACATCCGGTAGCCTCCTTAATAAGAAATAATATTGTCCCAGCAGAAATTTTATGAAAACATAATTCCGGTGAAATGTCAAACTGCCGGGAGCCCAATCGCAGACTCACTCCGCGCCTGATTTGATAGTTTTTACGTCATGCGTTGAGAGCAAACGATAAGAAGCCTTCGAAAGGTTTTGAAGCAACCCGCCTGATGAGGGAAGTTTTTCGTTAGCCCGGATGCGGAAAGAGGAAACGCATGAAAAAATCCGGAGCTTCAAAAGTCTACGATCTTCTGTGCCTTTGAGCCTTCGCCCTTTTTTTGCGGGCTTCCGCCCGCTTCCGCTTCTCCTTTACCGAGGGCTTCTCATAGGAACTTCTCATCTTTAGTTCTTTGAGAAGACCTTCGATCTGGACCTTGCGTTTCAGGGTTTTAATGGCCTTTTCTATGTCATTTCCGACAACTCTTATCTCTATGATGGTTTATCACCCGTTTCTTTTATAACTTGACCCACTTCCTTTCCTGAATCCTCCGAAGTCCTTAAAGTCCTGAGACCCGGAACCTCGGCGTCCAATAGTATACCATATTGCCATAGTCTAAGAAAAGCATCCCTCTCTATCGGTTGCAATCCAGACAGTATAAAAGAAGAAATGGGCGGGGAATGCCGAGCGCCGTTGTTTTTTATACAATTCTCCTGGCGGGGCGGATTATGGGAGCTCTTTCATTCAGCACACGCGTCTATTTTGCCTAAGGGTGGGCGTGCTTAGGCGGCTTTGCAGAGATGTGCAACTTATGGAATGTGCTGTAAGGGCTTCAACTTAATCCTAACTTCCTCTGAGCTTATCACGCTGCTTGAAGACTTTTATCCATTTCTGTAGTCTCGATCTTGCCTCCTCGTTAAGGTCTATTATCATCTCCGTATAGTCATCCAGATCAAAAACGGCAAAATAAGCTCCCGAATAGACTATAACGTTGTTTATTCCCATCTGCTCCTCGCTTCTTAGCGACTGTATCGTCTTGTTTGCTATAGCATTCAGATGGGTTTTATTCAGATAAAGCTGCACAAGGCTGTAAGTCAGCAGGGTAAATAAGACATGGGCTTCAACAAGGGCCTTATCCGGCGAGGTGAATTTGTTGATATACCAAAAATTCTTTATCTGTCGATGGCGTTCTTCAATCTGGGTACGGAGCGCATATAAGTCAAAAGCTTCGCGGGCAGTTTTAGGTTCAAAGGTCGAGCACAACCCCCAGTGCCTAACGGAACCATCCGAGCCGGTAATCCTCATAAGCGAGACATATATAGGCACCTCGCAGCCCTTCCATATTTTCACCTCTCCGACCACTGTTACCTCTTCTATGTAATTCACCCCATATTTGCTGTATTCATCATACTTGGTCCATTTATAGCCAAAGGACTCGGCAATCCTTACGGGGTCCGTCAAGGCATCCATATTAGACTTTAACGGCATCAGGACATCTGAACCCAGCTCACTTTTTATATGGGTGACAAAAGCGCCCGAAATCAGGCCCCTGTCGGCTATCAGAAGTTTCATAACCCCCTTGCCTACAGCCTCTACAAAATCAGTGACCAAGGGCATCCCTTGCTCCAATTCATCCACATTGCCCGGCCCCAATTGATAGCCCGCAAAAATAAAAGAGGGCTCATCCTTCCCAATATGCATCAGTTCGCTTAAGGCATAACAGGGATGATACTTCACCGCCTTCTTCTGTTCCGGCGTCATCCTGCTCATATCGATCAACTGGCCGTGCTCGTCTACCGGCATCCTTACCGCGTCTTTATAATTGGCATTTTCAGGGACCACCAGATGGGTCTGGTCCAAAAGAAATATGCCGTGTTTGTCAAAGCCCCGGTTGTGCCTTATGAACCTTTGCACATCCGTGTTATGCCAATGCCTCATCTCCATGGGGTCAGTATCTTTGTAGAACTTTCTTGCCGTATCATGATGCACAGGGCAGACACGATCCTTCTTGTTTTTATTGTTGAAGCCGCCGTTGCTGCCCCCTACATTGAACTTTACCCTCGACAGGACAGCCCCGCTGCGCAATATCCCCGGCAGTTCATCAAACGCGGCGGTTGTGTGCAACTTCATCTGAACCTTGCAGGCCAATAAAAACCACAAGGCCACTTCCTCTTTTTTCCTGGGGGTCGGATAGCTTGCGCCGCATATCTCGAAAAACCTCAGGCCCAATAGAAAGGCAAAAAACCTGTCCTGAAACGTCCAATCCGCCAAGTCCAAGTAATCTATCCGACCGTCTTTCAGCGCATTTAACACCTTGATCCTGTTTTCTTCGTAAATAATCGGAGCGCCAGCGCTGTCACTCATTTGTATTCCTCCAAATACTCCGCCTTAATCTCCTCAAGCATGTAATCTATTTCTTTGGTGAGTTTTCGCACACTGGCCAATCCCTGTTGGAAGGCTTGATACGCCTTGGCCTTCTCCCTGACCGCCGGCAAGTCTTCCTTCCTTACCATCTTAAGAGATCTCCTGCCTTTTATCGATACCGAAAGGGCCGGGAACGGACCGTGCTTCTTCCCTTCCTTGCATGAACAATTCGGTTTGCTGCACGTCTTGTAGACTTCATAAAGAGAACCTATGATCATCGGCTTCGGATGGAGCAGTTTCTCGATATACCTTCCCCGTATCTTCCTTGCCTGAAGTATCTTTTGCCTCAGCCGGCTCAGGTGTTCTCTTGCCTTTTCGTCTTTCATGTCTGCTATAATAACTATATGCATACAAGATAAACAAGTAAAAACTTACTGAAAATAAAAAAGTACAAATTTCTTATTTATTCCTTACAGAGGGTGGGCACTCTATACAGAATCCGCAATGCTTCTGAGACTATCCCCCATTACCTAAATTCTACTGTCTGAATCACAGCTCTATCGGGGATGAGGATATTTATGAGAAGTGGTAAAGGAGACAGGAAGTGATATAATTGCGACTAAAGGGAGGAAAAGTCTTTCTTTACGTCCAGTTTTATGTCCGGGGAGGGTGTATGTTGAAAAAAAAGCCTTGCCAGGTTCTTTTTGCAGCCTTATTTGCCTGCGGCGCATTGCTTCTTACGGCCCGGGACCCTGCATTTGCACAGACGAGCGAAATGCAGAACAGCGGATACGACGAACACACACAGCGCGCACATGGCATAGAAGCACCGGGAGTGGCTGTAGAGCTCAGGACAGCGCCGGCGCACATTGAGGCAGGAAGCCCGGCAACCATACTTTTTCTGATCAGGAATACCGAAGGAAAACCGATACGGAAACTCTCGATCCATCATGACCGCATCCTTCACGTGATAATTACGAGTCAGGACTTCAGCGTATTCGCCCATATTCATCCCGAGGATTTCGGACCCGTTACGCCGCAGATGAAGAGGACTGCACAATTCCCGGTGAAGTACAACTTTCCAAAGGCAGGACGCTATCTTATCGGAGTGGATTTTGCTGTCGGGCAGCAGCTTTTTTCCCGACACTTCACGGTGGATGTTTCCGGCGGCACAAAACCGGGGCCTGTGAAAAAGGATTTCTCCGGGGAAAAGAGATTTGGAGATTACGACGTGACCTTTTCTTCCACGCCCAAAGTCATCCGTGCAGGCAAAGAAGTGACGCTCGGCTATTTCTTTAGGAAGGACGGAAAGCCTGTGACCGATCTGGCGCCTTATCTCTCGGCTCCCATGCATGTCGCGATAATCTCAGCGGATCTGAATAATTTCATCCATGCGCACGGTGAAGTGCCCGGGATGTCTTCTGCCGGTCACGAAATGGGTGAGATGAATATGACGGTTCCCGCTACGTTCGGTCCGAGAATCGACGTGGATACTGTTTTCCCGGCCAAAGGGGTATATCAGATTTTCGGTCAGGTGCAGCACCACGGCAAGATAATCCTGACGAGTTTTATGGTTCAGGTCGAATAACGGGAGGGATGCCGGTGTTTACTGTCACAGGAATAGAATGCGTTGCCTGTCAACGTCTACCCATGGTTTTTCAGCATCAACTCCAGAGGATGCGGATTTAAATAGTACTGCGTCCCAAGGTAAGGCTCATCGAATTTTCGCACATAATGTTTTATGAGTGTTATCGGCACTATTAAGGGTACATATCCTTTGTGATAGTCTTCTATGACTTCAAATAACTCCCTTTTATCCTCCGGAGCAAGTTTTCTCTTAAAGTAGCCCGCAATATGAAGCAGGACATTTGTATTTTTCCTGACCGTTGAGAGCAGATGCAGTGCCTCTGTCAGTGTCCGTATATATTCGGACCGCAGGCTTCCGAGTGTATGCCTTTTTGAATTTGCCACCAGCCTGCCGAGAGAAACGAGATGCTTCGGGCTGTGAGAGAGTATGAGGAGTTTGTGTGCTGCATGAAACTCTATCAAGTCTCTGACGGAACCGCATCCCCTGAGATATTCACTCCAGCGCTTGAAAACAAAGACCCTTTCTATGAAGTTCTCTCTCAAGCCCGGTCTATTCAGTCTTGAATCGTCCGTAACCGGTACAAGAGGGAAATGCTCCATGAATTCTTTTGCGAATATGCCCGTTCCCCCGCGCACAAACATCCCCTGGTCCGTGTATACTTTCACGCCTTCCATGCCTGAACTGGGCGACTTGCTCTTGAAAACGAAGCCGCACAATTCCTGAGGTTCAAGCTCTCTTAACCTCTTTCCTGCCCATTTAATCATACCTCCGGTATGGTCAACGCCCGAATGGACGGTTACGAGGCGGGGCGAAGAAGGATCTCCGGCCAGATGCATTGGTTCTCGTGGTACCGGGAGTCCGTACTCGACTTCGGGACAGACGGGCACCCATTCGAAATATTGCCCGAGGGTCTCCTTAATGTAAGGGTCAACGATGAGTCCGGCATCATAACGGACTCTTTTACCAAGCAGGCACGAGCTTATTCCAATCCTTACCTTCTGCATCACTTCCATATCTATACTATATAATTAGCCGCAAAAATGCATTTGACCGGGAAGCATGCAGGCACATGTGCATCAAAACCTCTCCAATGCAGGAGTTGCGTATCCATAACACTCAATCGAAGAATTCATCGAAGCTTTTGCTTCGGGGTTTCCTAATTATTCCTTCCCCCTTGAGGGGGGAGGGTGAGGGAGGGGGTGTTTGATGAAAAATATTTCGACACCCTCCCCTTAATCCCCTCCCCGCCTGAGGCGGATCAAGGGAGGGGAGATTCAGGATATCTCGCAGCTTGCTGCGGGATAGTCCATTAAATTTTCTGCTGTACTGAGTGGATATCCTCCAGCCTTGAATGTAAGAAAATATGGTATATAATTCTTTTAGTGCGATTGGCCGTTGAATTTTGACGCTGACTGTAAGACGGTTATATGGAAAAAATAAAGATAACTATGAGGGATGTCGTTCTCTACGGCGAGCTTTATGATACGGAGACTGCGAAGGCGATTTCAGCAATACTGCCGCTGGAGACGAGTCCCGAAGAATGGGGTGATGAGTTCTATTTTGAGATACCCGTCGAGATGCCGCTGGATGAATCAGCCACTACAAAGGTGAAAATCGGCGATATCGGCTACTGGCCTCCCGGCAACGCACTCGCAATTTTTTTCGGACCGACACCGATAAGCAAAGGTTTTGAACCTGTGCCGGCGAGTGATGTGAATATCGTGGGAAAGATTATCGGTGACGCGACTATCCTCAGTAAAGCAAAAGGCGCACGTACGATCAGGATAGAAAGGGTTTCAAAATAATATTTCTTGCCTGCGAGGGATCCGAATGGAGCGGGACCTTTAGAAGAGTATCTCGATTCCGAGATAGATCTGAATTATGTAAAGGCATATGGCTGCAGTCCCTGCCGCCATATGAAGAGTCCGCAACAGTGATTGGCGTCCTTTGATCCTTCTCGAAATCAAAAAGGCGGCGATGATGATCAGGGTCAGGACTGAGCCGACAATGAAATGGAGAGGCTGATCGAAAAGATGCCCTCCGCTGAAATAGACAATGATCACCCCCGAAAGAAATCCTGCGATACCCAGGAACGTAATAACGGGCCCGAATTTCCTGTGCTTTATTACTGCAGTTATCGTGGGAGGGCTGCCGGCGAGCCGTTCGATCCTTATCTTCGACCCGAGCCAGCCCTGCCAGACGAAGAGAAGGAAGACAGCCGTATTATAAAGGCCGTGGGCATACCACATGGAAGGTATTATCGGTATATCAGGCAACTGTCACTCCATAGTAAATTAAAATTTCTTTTCATGCAGCACTTATTTGAGCATGCAGGATCAAATGTCATTCACTTGCGGCGCCCAGAAAGATTTTATCAGAACAGATCTCAAACAGTAAACAGAAGAACCGGCGAGGTAACTTGGGGCAATATGCCCTCCGGAAAGACAATTTGCCGAAAAGAATTGCAGTGTCCGATGCATTAAGAGTGAATGAAATCAATATGTTACATTCTGGCATTCCTATTGCTTTCATATGTTATCCCATGAGAACTTCAGCCGGCTGTCAGAAGAGGGCGGGGCATGTTGATATTCCTTTGCTCGTAAAGAGAACGGGTGTGATATCTCTTTTTTTCGTCCTGTTCTTATCGTCGCTGTGTTATGCGGATGGGGTCCGGTATACGGCCGGGGGCGAAGACTGGCTGAATGAAAAATTGGGATCCGTTATTCCGGGCAATATAATCCTCCATGACGAGACCGGCGCCGGGGTAAAATTGAAGGACCTGATTGACAAGCCTACGGTTCTGACACTCGTCTATTATCATTGCAGTCATATATGTCCGCAAATGCTCTTTGGACTTTCCGAGACGCTTTCCAGGCTGGAACTGGTTCCGGGCAGAGATTACAGGGTCATTACTCTGAGCTTTGACAACAGCGATACACCGGTGGATGGGCGCGCTCAGAAAATAAACTATATCAAGGCGATAAACAAACCCTTCCCGCAGGATTCGTGGAAGTTTCTGACAGGTGACAGGGATAATATCGAAAAAGTGTCGAGGTCGGTAGGAATCAGATATGAGAAGGTGATGCACGGCTTTATCCATCCTGAAGTATTGATCTTTCTATCTCCCGAGCAGGAAGATAACGAGATATCTTCACGTCTCCACTTCCTCTTACGGGTTGCAGTATCCGGTAATGTTTTCAACTGTCGAGTTTACCGGCGCCCTTATCGATGCGTCAAAGGGAATAGTCGGTGCACACATTAAAAGAACGCCTCTCCTCTGTTTCCCGCACGAGCCGGAACAGCAGGAAAGTTTTTTTCATATATTGTCAATTCTTGGGGTGATAACTCTTCTATTGCTGTTGGTTCTGTTCATTTATCTCAAGGCTACAACCAGAAAATCATCCGGAGGGACAAAGTGAGGTCATGGAAAACGAGACATCTGAAGAAATAAGTTTCTATCAGGAAAAAGGTAAATACCGGGGAATACTCGCATGGCTCATGTCGACCGACCATAAGAGGATAGGTCTGCAGTATCTCGTCGCCCTCATGAGCTTCTTCTCGATCGGCGTCATCCTGGGGATGATTATACGCCTCAGTCTTATCGCACCCGGGAAGATAATGAGTGCGCAGACATATGATGAGATATTTACCACTCACGGCATCATTATGATCTTTCTCTTTATCATTCCGGGAATCCCCGTTGCCTTCGGGAATTTCTTTATGCCTATTATGATAGGTGCGCGGGATGTGGCATTCCCCAGATTAAACCGCTTTACCTGGTGGCTGTATCTCACAGGGGCTGCTATCGTTGCCCTGTCTCTCTTTATCCACGGAGAACCGCCCGATACGGGCTGGACATTCTATGCGCCTTACAGTATAAGAACGCAGGCAAATATCGCCCTTGCCGTCCTGGGAGTGTTCGTCCTCGGATTTTCTTCGATACTGACGGGCCTCAATTTTATAACCACAATTCACCGTCTCAGGGCCCCGGGTATGACCTGGTTCAGATTGCCTCTGTTCGTCTGGACACTCTATGCAACCGGGTGGGTTCAATTGCTTGCCACCCCGGTCCTTGCAATTACCCTCGTCTTCATAATTCTCGGGAGGGTCTTCGGTGTGGGGTTCTTTGATCCGTCTAAAGGGGGAGACCCGATACTCTACGAGCACCTCTTCTGGACATATTCGCATCCGGCTGTCTACATCATGGTACTGCCGGCCATGGGTGTGATAAGCCAGATCATGCCCGTCTTTTCACGGGAGAAAATATTCGGCTATAAGGCCATTGCATTTTCTGCCATGGCGATCGCAATTGTCGGATATTTCGTTTGGGGCCACCACATGTTTACAAGCGGGATGAGCGACACGGCGAGGGTAATTTTTTCGTTCATCACATTCCTTGTCGCGGTACCGACCGGGATAAAGATATTCAACTGGGTTGCGACCATGTACAAAGGTTCCATTGTCGTTAATTCCCCGCTCCTTTTCGCGCTCTCCTTTATTTTCCTCTTTTCGATAGGGGGTCTCACCGGGCTTATCATTGGGTCACTCGCGCCGAACCTGCACCTGCACGGCACATATTTTATCGTAGCTCATTTCCACTACGTAATGTTCGGCGGAGCCGGCATGGCGATCCTTGCGGGCTTGCACTACTGGTTCCCGAAGATGTTCGGCAAGATGTACAGGGAAAGACCTGCCAAAATCGGCTGGCTGATACTCTTCATCGGCTTCAACATCCTTTATTTCAGTATGTTCATCCTGGGATATAACGGCATGCCGAGGAGATATTTCGATTATCCCCCGCAATACTTCACCGGCCATCTGATCTCGACGATAGGTTCGTGGATACTCTTCGCAGGTCTGATCATCATATTCGCCAATTTGATCAGGGCGCTCTTCAGGGGAGAGAAGGCGCCTGCCAACCCGTGGGGCGGGAAATCTCTTGAATGGACGATTTCCTCTCCGCCTCCCCCTGAAAATTTCAAGGAAATACCTGTTATCCGGGACATCTCATATTGACTGGGAAAGACGTGACGGAGAAAGATCTGGAGACGCAGAAAGTACATGGCATCGATTACATGGGAAAGAAGATCGGGATGTGGTTCTTCCTTTTCACCGAACTTCTTTTCTTCGGAGGGATGTTCCTCCTCTATTCGATTTACCGGTACAGGTTCCCCGCAGACTTCCATATTGCCGCGAAGGATGAAAACCTTCTCATAGGGTCGGTAAATACGGCGGTTCTTCTTACGAGCAGCTTGTCGATGGCGCTGTCTATCTCGGCATTAAGGCGGGGGAACAAGAAATTATCCGCCCTTCTTCAGGTAATAACGATACTTTTCGGTGTTGTCTTTCTCGTCAATAAATACTTTGAATGGACGACGAAGATCTTTAACGGCATTTATCCGAATTCGCCTGTTCTTCTGCAATACAGTAAAGGTCAGATCCTTTTCTTCAGCCTCTATTATGTAATGACGGGCATCCACGGGTTGCATGTACTGATCGGCATGGTCGTGATCTCCTTCATGGTTGTTTTTACGCTGAGGGAAGTCATCACACCGGCAAATTTTTCCAAACTTGAAAATACGGGCCTCTACTGGCATTTTGTGGATATCGTCTGGATTTATCTATTCCCTCTCTTTTATTTGATAACGTGAGGAGCAGAAATGGAAGAGAAGCGGACAGGGATGGAGACTCACATAATCGGTTACAGGACTTATGTCTATGTGTGGTGTGCGCTTCTGATCCTTCTGGGGATTACTATCGCGGCGGCGAAGATATATTTCTGGAGGTACAGCGTGTTGATCAACCTCGTTATCGCTTCCGTGAAAGCACTGCTCGTCCTCACGTTTTTCATGCATCTGAAATACGAGGGGCGTTTCCTGAAAGGCCTTGTCTTTCTCACTGTTCTGGTCCTTACTACAATTATCGCCCTCACGTTTTCGGACGTGTGGTTCAGGTGAGGTAATTGATGTTCCTGGGGACCGTCTAATACAACGGGGAAAGTCGACAGTGCGTTTCTCTTTATCGTCGCGATATGCGTCGCCTTATTGCTCATGATAACTTTTGCCATGGTTTTGTTCCTGATCAAATACAACAGGAAGAGGCACCCGCAGCGGGAAGATGTGAAGGAGAGCACCGCGCTTGAGATTGTGTGGACAGTCGTTCCGACCATCCTTGTGCTCCTCATGTTTTACTACGGCTGGGTCGATTTCAGATATCTTCGCAATCCTCCGTCCAACGCGATGACGGTGAATGTTATTGCCAGGCAATGGTCATGGAATTTCAGGTACGACAACGGGAAAGAAGACGGCGTGCTGAGGGTGCCGATAAATGAACCGGTGGAGCTCATCATGACTTCCGAGGATGTTATACACAGCCTTTTTATTCCGGCTTTCAGAATAAAGGAGGACTGCGTGCCGGGGATGAAGACACACCTCTGGTTCAATGCCGACGAGGCCGGGACATACGATATCTTCTGCACCGAATATTGCGGGGTAGGGCATTCACATATGCTTTCAAAGGTAATCGTCATGCCGGTGAGTGATTTCGAATCATGGTATCAGTCCAAACAGGCAGCGGCTCCGGCAAGCGAAGGGCAGCGGCTCCTCGAAGCAAAGGGCTGCCTGGGCTGTCATACAGTAGATGGCTCGCCAAAGGTGGGTCCCACCTTTAAGGGTCTGTATGGGGCGAAGGTGACGGTCATGACAAACGGAAAGCAGAGGGTGATCACCGCCGATGACGCCTATATCGAACGGTCGATCCTGCATCCGGAGGCGGATATTGTGAAGGGTTTCAATCCTGTCATGCCGACGATTCCCGTGAGCAAGCAGGAAATACAGGAGATTATCGGCTACCTGAAGTCATTGAAATGATGGCGGGATGAAATGGGAGGTTGTGCTGATGACGATGCATTGGAAGACGAATACCGGGACACTGTTACAGCTCTGCAAATGGAAGATATCCGTGCCTGTCACATTGTCTGCAGTGACAGGTTACATTATCTCTTCCTCGGGCATCAGGCCGGGCCTCATGGACGTGGCAGCAGGTGTATTGCTTCTGGCGGCGGGTTGCAGCGCGCTGAACCAGTTTCAGGAAAGAGATATCGACGCGCGTATGAACCGGACGAGCAAACGTCCGATTCCTTCCGGAAAGATTTCAGCTGCTTCTGCGCTTAGCCTGTCGGTGGTGCTCATCTCTGTCGGCCTTATGATCATCTTTTTTTCGGGAGGTCCGGTTGCCGCCTTTCTCGGACTGAGCGGCGTGGGAGCATATAACGGCATGTATACATTTTTGAAGAAAAAGAGCGCCTTCGCGGTCGTCCCCGGCGCGTTGATAGGAGCAATCCCTCCCGCGATAGGCTGGGTCTCGGCGGGCGGCAAGATTTTGAATTTCAGGCTGGCGGTTCTCTGTTTTTTCTTTTTCATGTGGCAGATACCGCATTTCTGGCTCCTTCTTCTCAGGTACGGCGATGAATATGAGAAAGCGGGACTCCCTTCTCTCGGCGGCGTTTTTTCGAGAGACCAGTCCAGGAGAATTCTGTTTAACTGGATGATTGCCGCTGCAATAAGCTGTCAGCTAATCTCACTCTCCGGCGTCGAGTCGCACGTGATCAGGGTCTGTCTGCTGCTGGTCGCTCTTTTCTGTGCCGTGAACGCAGTCACCCTTCTAAGGCAAGGGGAACGCTCATTTCAATCCGCCTTCGGAAGGTTGAATTCGTATATGTTCATCGTTCTCTTCCTTATGCTGGCCGACAGGGTTATAACGTTTCTTCAGGTTCAGGGAGTAAATTTTCTGGCACGGATATGAAGAGGAGAGGTTACTTGATTTGTTGAGGAAAAAGGCGTGTGGGGAAAGGGGGTGGTTGGCGCAGAGAAAATAATCCGTACAGGTTAAGGGGAGGGCGGGGATATTTTCAGGATCCGTATATAACCCTGCTGCTGAAAAAAGGACTCATTATCATAGGAGGAAAACATTATGAAAAAGCTATTTGCGGTATTGTTGACAGTCGCGCTCGTCGGTGTCTTTGTTATTGCGTGTTATGCAGCGGACAAGGGTGCGTCAGGAGAAGCGCTGTTCAAGGAGCACTGTGCTGTCTGCCACCCTGATGGCGGGAATATCGTCAATCCGAAATTCAACGCTGCACGAGAAAGACCTGAAGGCGCACGGAATCACCAATGCGTCTCAGATCGTCGGCAAGATGAGAAATCCGGGTCCCGGGATGACCAAGTTCGACAAGAAGACCATTTCCGACAAGGACGCGAACAAGATAGCGAAATATCTACTGAAGACTTTTAAGTAAATACTGGAAACAGGAAATGATTGCTTTGTAAGCTATCGGGCGGCTGACAAAGCATCGACAAAAAGGACAACCATACTTTTTACGCATGCCGGTTTCGGCTTCAGGCCTTAACCGGCATCTTAATAAAAATGAGCGAAGAGAAGACCATCTGCAGTCTGGATTATCTGACAGGCACCTTTGCCACGGCGTACAAGGGCGTCATCAATTCTCTGGTCCTTAAGGATTTCTGCATGCTGGAAAAGGACGACTCGACAATTTTTAAAGGGACGATTCTTTCTATCCCCGAAGGAGATTATGTGGCATCCCTCATTCATGAGGGCGTCGAGCTCTCAAGAGCTGTCATCCATGAAGGATATTTTGAATTGCATTCGGATACCGAACGGACGGAAAAGGCCAAAAACCTCCAGATCGATATCCTTCAGAGCGGCAGACATATAGGCACATTTCTTCTGAAAAAGGAGAAACAGGAAGGTGTATTCATTTCCGCGCTGGAACTGTCGCAGGAAACCGAAGATATCAATTTCGGTCTTCTTACAGGCCGCCTGAGGTCTAAAGTAGGCCTGCTCAAAAAGGCGGATGATATTATTTCCGGGATCCTGTCAACAAAACAGGACTGGAAGAAATTGTCGGAAGACATGAACAGCTTCTCGAAAGACCTCTTCTGGTTTGATCGGCAATCTTTCTATTTGTGGTACGAAGTATTCGTAAGATGGTCACTCAAGGCATGTGAGCGGATGGAGAGTGCCGCACGGGACAAAGCTGTAGCCAATGTCCTCTCTTTGATGGAACTTCCCCTCGAGAGGGAGGAGGACCGCCAAAAGCTTGAATTTTCAGCCGATCTATGGTTGAGAAGGGTGACGGACTCATCGATAGACCTTTCCGGCAGGGCGGCGCATGCAAGAAAGGTATTCTCACAGATCTGCGAACTCGTGCCGGGAGCCGACATCAGGCCGGCCCTAAGGGTACTGATCATGTCGCTGGAGCGCAGACTTAGAGGTACGCCGGTTCTAAGTATGGATGTTTTGAGGGGAATAAAGGGTACCATTGCGACAGATGATTACAGCATCCTCTGCGATTACAGTGAAGAGAGAAGAAAAGGACTGCTGGAAAGCCTTGCGGGGATGAGCCTTTCCCTGGACAGAGAGGAATATTCAGGAGTCTTTGAGGCGCTCGATTCCATAGGGTCGTGGCTCTCGAAAGACAAGGATATGATCACAGTCTTCTATGACGTCATCGACAGGAATATTACGGGGGATAACGCGGCAGGTCTCGCAGATGCCTACATGATGATGTTTGCCCTCTTTGATGAATTGTCTGTCGACGCGTACAAGAGGATGAGAGCGAACATGAGCAGGCTGATAGGAAGACTCGTCAGCCTGCAGAGGGCCGGGATCTGCAGATTATTGCTCACGAAAGTGGAGCAGCTCGCGGAATCTTTCAGAACGGATATCGCACTCAATCGCGAATTCGCCTCTGCAATACTTCACGCGGGGGACGATTCACTTACGGCTCAATACAACAGAATTCTTGAAAGGATACTGATACCGGCGCCCGGGATTTCAGGTTTTTCATATGAGACGTGGGCCGAGGTGATAAACCCCCGGCATCTCGAACGGCTGACGCAATTTCTTGACATCCTGAAACTCGACGCAGGCACATTCAAACAAATATTGGTACACGTCATCTGCAACCTCTATATCAGCGGGGTGGTTATACCCGATGACAGGCTCTTCCAGAGGCAGGTCTCCGCATACCTGAACGCCGTGAAGACAACGGAGGATTACCTGCTCCACTATATGCTTCTTAAGAAACTGCCTGTGTACTATCACGATGTCGGGGCGACCGGTAGACTCAGGGACGACACCACGGAAATCGATTCGTGGGGCAACGATACCGTATTGTACTTCATCAGGAAGCAGACTCACGTCAATGCCAGCAATCATTTGATCCATATTGTCGGAGAGGTCATACGGTCGTGGGTTTATAACGACCCCGATTTACTGAAAGGTGTCGTGCCCGGGGACGTTCTGAAGACTTTTCGCACAGATCTTCTCCGGCGATATTCTGATACCATCAGGCCTCTCTTTGAATCATTCCGTATACTCGACCGGCAGGGACTGCATCTGGAAAGAATCCCTGAACTGCCCGAGAGCGATATCGATCACATGGCGGATCATACCGATGCAGGTGACGAGGTGAAAATGAAGGTCCTTCTCATGTGCAGGATTTACAGGGGTCTTGTGAAGAAATATTCGCTAATCAGCCGTGCTTTCACGGGTGAAGATATCATGCAGGAGTTGGCCGGATCGGTACAGAGATTGAAACAGCTCAAGGAGGTAATTGTTTCAGAAGAGAAGACCATCCCTGAAGAATCGCTTTATTTCAAGAGACACATCGCATTCGGCATACCTTCCGTAATGGGTTCCTATCATGAACCGAAGTTTGATGCGCTCGGTGAGACCCTGCGCATCGAGGAACGCATCAGGGTCATTCTCGACGGTGTCATCACGGAGATAAGGGATAAGGAAAATGATTTTCCGCGTGATGGTTTCAGCCGGTGGTTTTCTCTTATGGGGGCGTTAAACGATCTCCTGCTGCTGCATGGTCTCGGTAACTTCCAGATAGATGAGGCGCTTGCCACACTGGAGAGCAACGGCCTTCATATCTCGCAGATAAACGATCTGCTCAGGACATGCCTCAGAGAGTTGACCTGGACTGTGGAGTTCCTGAACAGGACATTTCACAGATCGATTGTGTTGATATTAAAAATGTTTGCGCGAGAAGAACTCCCCGAACATTTGAGAGGACTCGACAGGGAAGAGGGCGGCTTTATGGGCAAGGCCACAGACGTAATTACCAGAGACATCATGAACAGCATCGCGGGGTTCTTCGAGTTCGACAGGGCGCTGAATGCGGTCATAGAGGTGCTCGGCGCACGGATGAAGTCACGGCCGGACGAAATCATGACGCTTTCAGCCGCTGCGGGGGTACCGGGGGTATCGAAGGAATGGTTTATGCTGGACATGCTGACGGACGATGACGCCATGAGACTCTCCCCTCTCATCGGAAACAAGGCAAAGAACCTTGTATATCTTCACAATAAGGGACTGCTTATCCCATACGGCGCTGTTTTCCCCGCCTCTCACACGGCGGATTACAGCGAATATACGGAGAGCGACGGTTTTCGCCGAATGCTGAATGACGCGGTGAGGGAGATCGAGAAGAGGACGGGGTCTGTCTTCGGCTCTGCGGAGAGACCGTTGTTTCTTTCAGTGAGAAGCGGTTCCTACATGTCGATGCCCGGCATCCTCTCCTCGATATTGTACTGCGGTATGAACGACAAGACCGTTCGGGCTTTTATCGAAAATACGGGTAACGAATGGCTCGCGTGGGATTCATACAGGAGGTTTATCGAACACTACGGTACTGTTGTCCTGCGACTCGATATCGATGTTTTTGACGGGATGACCGATATGTTTCTCAAGCAGGCGGGCGTCATAAAGGTGGAGGAACTAACAGCCGGGCAGATGAAAGAGATCATCCCTGCGTACCGTGAGGAACTGCGCAAGAGAGGCCTTCAGATACCCGACGATGTATTTGAACAGTTGAAACAGTGTGTCAAGGCGGTGTACGGCTCCTGGTACGCTGAAAGGTCCATACAGTTCAGAAAGGCAATGGGAATTTCAGACCATTGGGGGACGGCAGTGACATTAATGCAGATGATCTACGGTAATGACGCAGGCTCGGGGACATCTGTATTCTTCACGAGAAAGCCTTTTTCTCATCTGAAGGGAATATACGGTGAGACGAGAGAAAGGGCAACGGGTTCCGAACTGGTCTACGGACGGTCCCTTAATCAGCCGATCACGCGCCAGCAGGCGTTTGGCGGGCAAAAAAGTCTGGAGGAAGCAGATCCGGACTTGTTCCGTTTGCATGAAGATCTTGCGTCGAGGATCGAAGTAGCCATGAGGGGTTTGCCCCAGGAGGTGGAAGTCACATATACGAAACAGGCTGATGGCCAAAGGGTAATCTACGTCCTTCAGACGAGACGGATGGAGTTCCACAGAGGGATTGTCAGGAGGTTCGATGACATATGCGGAATGGAATCCCGTGTCATCGGAAGGGGCGCGGGTGTCTTCGGAGGGGCACTGAGCGGGGTTGCGACGTTTTCTGACGATCCTGCCCGGATCAAACAGATGAAAAAAGAGAGGGATTTGCCTGTCATACTCTTACGGAAAGAAGCCAGCACCGACGATGTCATGCTCATGCCGGAGGTAGACGGTATTATTACGGCGACGGGAGGCGCTACGTCCCATGCGGCCATTCTGGCCCAAAAATTCAATGTGACTGCAGTAGTCGGCTGCTCCGACATGAAGATTCTGAAAGAAGCGGAAGAGCGGCTCAGCGCGATGA
Organism: Thermodesulfovibrionales bacterium; assembly: GCA_963727725.1. GTDB lineage: Bacteria > Nitrospirota > Thermodesulfovibrionia > Thermodesulfovibrionales > SM23-35 > CAVSHJ01. The sequence goes on along the minus strand of CAVSHJ010000011.1, from coordinate 8,218 downwards.
TCGGAAAGTTTTCTGTCGAAGAAGGTTCCACTCTGAGCATAGATGGTTCTACCGGCATCGTTTATTCAGGTTTATGCTCTACTATCACACAGGAACCGTAAGGAGATGAGAAGAACATATACGACTAAACCCGAAGGACAATATTCCTCGCTGACGCGACAAATTTCCTTAAGAACCTGCGTTTGATGTTTAAATTTATCATGAAGAATCAAAAGGTTACAGCTGGCATTCTTATTGCAAATTTGTTTTAGTTCCCCATATATGTCAGAGAACGTAAGGTTTATCTTCTGTGGAAGGAGGTGAAAAGAAATGCAATTTTGTAAGATAATATTGCTTGCTTTGATCTCTTGCGGACTGATATTCTCTTTTGCTTTTGCAGCCGGTAATATCGAGAAAGGCAAAGCCCTTTTCAACGACCCTAAGGCTTTCTCCGGCGCGGCAGGGAAATCCTGCGGTACATGTCATCCGAACGGGCAGGGACTGGAAAAGGCCGGGATCATGAAAGAGTGGAAAAATCCTGCAGGAAAGTGGATGAGTATAGAGGACGCGGTCAATGTCTGTATCGTTATGGCAAACAAGGGAACCGCAATCGACCCGAAATCAGAACAGATGAAGGATCTGGTAGCCTATATCAAGTCATTGGGCAAGAAGAAGTAATAGGTGGAGATGAAGAGGGAGAGGCTTATGTCTCTCCCTCGTTTCATGGAATATGTCAATTCCATCTTTTGAGACCTGTTCCGCCCCTCTGTATCCTATTGCCCGTCAGGAGAGTTGTTGAATACCCTTGAGTTTACGATCACGGTATGGGCGACATCGCTGGCAGCGGGATTTCTCGGATCGCTTACCGGTCTTGGCGGCGGAGTTGTCATTATACCTGCATTATCGCTGATCTTCGGCGTAGATATGAGGTACGCAATCGGTGCATCCCTTGTCTCCGTAATAGCAACATCATCGGGTGCTGCTGCGGCATATGTGAAAGAGGGCTTCACGAATATCAGGATAGGGATGTTCCTTGAGATTGCGACGACCATCGGCGCCCTGACCGGAGCCTTTGTCGCCATGGGTGTGTCCACAAATGTTCTCGCGATAATCTTCGGGGTCGTTCTGCTCTGGTCGGCATACGAATCCGGCAGGGCCAGGGCCGAGAGAATTCCGTGTGTGAATCCTGATCGCCTTGCTGTTCGTCTGAAAATGGATTCAACTTATCCGACCGGGAGCGGCTTGCAGAAGTATTGTGTGAGGGCAATCCCGGGCGGATTGGGACTCATGTACCTGGCCGGAGTACTTTCCGGTTTGCTCGGCATCGGCTCAGGGGCTATGAAAGTGCTCGCTATGGACCAGGTTATGAAAGTCCCGTTCAAGGTTTCAACCACAACGAGCAACTTTATGATCGGTGTAACCGCCGCCGCGAGTGCAGGCGTGTACCTTAACCGGGGATACGTAGACCCCGGACTTGCAATGCCGGTGATGCTCGGTGTACTCAGCGGTTCCATGCTCGGCACGAGGATACTGGTAAAAGCCAGGGCGGGCATATTAAGGAAGGTCTTTGCACTCGCCATAGGGCTGTTGGCATTCGAGATGATATACAGGGGCATCACAGGCAAGATCTGATATGACCAGGAACAATAATTCCTTGACGGACGAGCGGATGGAGGGGGCCATCGGAAACATACTGAGAACCAGTGTTTTGATTTCCGCCGGGGTTACTCTCATTGGTGGAATCTTATATCTGATCCGCTACGGCCAAAGCGCTCCGTCCTACCATGTTTTCCGGGGAGAGCCTGCCTATCTGAGAGATCTGTATGGAATTTTGCGCGATCTGATATCATTCCGCAGCAGAGGGATCATTCAATTCGGACTCCTCCTGCTGATTGCCACGCCGGTTGCGAGGGTTGCATTCTCGATCATTGCATTTCTTGTCCAGAAAGACCGGACGTATGTTATCGTGACATGCATCGTGCTCGCCGCATTGATCTACAGCCTGTCCGGCGGATATATGTGAGAGGGGACTCGTGCGCTGCAGCCGGACTCTTCATCACTGAAAATGAGAATAGGTTGAAGTCTTATGTGGCAGTCATTCCCGCAGTTCCAGGCGGGAATCCATTTTCATCAGTTTATTGCCAAATTATTTTTCCACATGTTATTCTCTTTCATCTTTTGAAGTAATTTCCTGTCGCTTATAAATCCGGACAAAACGTAGATGGAAAAGCCTTTAATAGATTTTTACGCAGATGAGAGAGACCCGGGACATAGCTAATGGGAATAGATTTCAGAATCAGAGATTTTGCCTACCCTTTTTCGATCTTAAAGCTGAAGAGGACTTTTGACAGGAATCAGTGGCTCGATGCTGAAGCCCTCTCTCGAATATCAGTCGGCAAGATTGAGACAGATCGTTACCCACGCCTATCACAATGTCCCTTATTATCAGAAATTGTTCAAAGAAAATAATATCGTTCCGGATGATATTCAAACCGTAAAGGACTTGAAAAACATTCCCTGTCTTACAAAGGAGCAGTTGAGACTTAACTTTAATTCACTTCTTGCCCGCGATGCAAAAAAGTACAGGCCGACCCTGCTCTTCACAAGCGGAACCACAGGAGGGAAGATCAATTTTTATGCTGACAAGACATCGAATGTCCTTGAATTCGTATATTACTGGCGGTTCTGGGGATGGGGCGGGTATAGACTGGGGGATACATTTGCGGCGCTGTCTTCCGAAGACTTTATTTACAGGGAGCATAACAGGGAAGTCATGTATCATTTTCATCCCCTTACAAGACAGCTCAAAGTGAATGCTATGTTTTTCTCCCATAAATATTTGAAGGAGCTTATCGCCATATTCAGGAAGTTCAAGCCCGTTTTCTTAAAAGGTTCTCCCCTGAATCTGTATATGCTTGCTCTGTCATTCAAGGGGAAGAGTGACCACGGGATATCATTCAAAGCAATATTTTCCCAGGGAGCAAACCTGCCGCAGTATAAGAGAGAGCTTATTGAAAGTGTCTTTTCATGCAGGGTATTCGACTCATACGGTCACATGGAAAGAACTGTGGCGATTTCTCAGTGTCCTCATGGCACGTATCATGTGCATGAGGATTACGGGATCGCAGAATTTGAAGAACCGAGGATTGCCCTGACGGGCGAAGGTGACGGGGATACCGTCGTCAGGGAAATCATCGGGACCTCTCTCCATAACTTCAGTATGCCTCTGATACGATACAGGACGGGAGATTTTGCCAGAGTCAAATACTCTCCGGAAAAGTGTTCATGCAAAAGGGGCCTCCCTACGATTGTTTCTGTTATCGGACGCGAGATGGATATTGTTATCACACCGGACAGGAGAACTGTCGCGGGCCTCTCCTCGGTATTCAGCCGCACGCCGGGAATCATTATGGGACAGATTATACAGGAGAAGATCAATCACCTGCTGGTAAAAATTGTCTGCGTCTCTGAAGATACGGATGATACGGACAGAACGCTCACACGCTATATGCGAAATTTCGTGGGAGATGAAATGAAGATAGAGATAGAGCATACAACGATCGAGGGCATAAAGAAAGATAATTTCGGCAAATTCAAGCCCGTTATTTCGAATATCTCACAGGAATATATCCCGGGTGGATAAGGCGAGCAGTTTATTTATTATCACTCTTGTCCAAAATAAATTTCTTGGACAGCATTTGCGAATAGAGAAACCACGTAAATCTTTGGTTGTCATTCCGGGCTTGACCCGGAATCCAGCGACTTTGGCCTTATTGAAGCACCTTAACGTCACTGTAGTAACATATAGGGTCAGGCTTGACTATTGACATTTGTCTTTTTTATCTCTCATCACGGCAATCACCCGCACTGCGTCCTTTTTCAATTCTTCCTTCTCTTTTATGTGACGGGTGATCAGCGCCGGGTCTTTTCGCATATATTCAGCAATCTCCCTCCCCCTGTAACCATATTCATGTGCCACGAGGCTCAGCAGTTTCCTGCCGTGAGTTATAACCCTGTCTTTGCCTTTTTGCCTCATCTGCGTCAGCGTTACCCCGAAGGTCATTCCGATTGCGGCAGCCATTGTCGCCAGGGAGTATTCTTTTTCCTTCCTGCCCAGCTCGATTGACGCCTCACACTTGCCCATGACGGTGGCTGCAAATCGTTCGTCTCCCAGTATTCTTTTATCAATGGTGCCGTATATATCCTCTTTCTTCACAGCTATCCTGTCACTGACATATGCCTGATACAGCCGTCGAGCCCCTCCTTTATCCTCAGAAAACATCCTCAGCACCTGTTCCTCGTCTACGATACTTTTCCTGACAGCCTTGATGTACGCCGGATGACTGCTCCACGGGTATTCTTCCGGGGTTTTGATCAACCGTGCCCTCACCGGGTTAAGGTGTATGTATTTGACGAGGGAAAGCAGGTAGCTGTCCCGGTCGCAGAGTATCGCCTTGTATCTGCCCTGAAACAGATGCCCGACAGTCTTATATCGTTTGTTGAATCGGACCGTATAGCTCTGGTTGATGCCCTGAAGTATCTTTGATAGAGGTGTCTCCCTTGTCTCTATTAGGAGATGCACGTGGTTATTCATAAGGACATACGCATAGAGGCGGTATTTGTAAAGGTCCTTGTATCTGGCAAGTATCTCAAGATATTGCCTATAGTCTTTTTCGTCCCTGAATATCTTCTGCCTCTGATTGCCACGGGTTATGACATGATAAAAGGCACCGTCAAATTGTATCCTCGGCTTCCGCGCCATAAAGCAAGGTTATCACCGCAGACGCCAAATGTCAATAGTCAAGCCTGACCCTACACTCCCACTGACCCTACACTCCCCATACTGGGCCGGAGGGCAGAAATCCGGGAAAACTAGCTCAACTACATAAGCCTGATCCTAATCCTTTTGAAGACCTTTGGGCTTGGTATGGTCGCTGGCGGAGCGGTGACCTGCCGTCGTACCAGTCGCGGCGCGAATACGTAAAAAAACCTTACCAAAGGCTCCTTGAGGACTTATCTGGAGCGGAGACGAGAAGTCCATTAGAACCCAGCCGAGAACCCACTGGCTGGGAAAAGATAGATAGGACTGTTGATGCCATAATCACGCAACTCATCGGGCCCGCCAAGAAGAAGAGTATCAGACAGTCGGCCTTCTCTGCCGGGAATGCCTCATCTCCTTGCCCAGACAGTGTACAGTCCTGAAGCCCATGTGACTACCGATGGTATAAAGCCGAGCGACACCGATGTATATCGAATGCTTGAAGCTTACTTTTCTGCAGAGTACACAGGCTCTCAGAAACGAAGCTTTGCGGAGACATGCAAAGGCATCTCTGGCTTTGGCTAATGAACTACAACACAAGCGCACGGCACAATACAAGGACGCTGCTATCTGTGCTGGAGCAACACGCACAGTCGTGTTGAACATAGTCGCTATTGTGTCGGCTACAAAGCAAGCAAGCTAACAAAGCGTATGATAGAGCCGACTGCGTGATTACACTCACGGCTCGATCATGGTGTTAGTAAGGAGCTTATTGGAGGTGTATAGTGGGGTCCATCTTACCTGCTTCAAGCAACTGGTCTAATGGAGATACAGCAATGGGGTCGTTTATTAGCTTCACGTAAGAGTGTTGCTGTGGTCTTGGCCTGCTTATATGCAATTTATGGTTCACAAAAAATAGAAACGGGAAATGGCAAGCAGTGATAAATACTTGAGAAGCGAGATGGTAAAGCTGGAATCATTGATCTACTTAGCTTGCGACGGGATTAACACTTTTGTCTGTACATAGGATCTACGCAAATCATTGGCTCACACTTGTCCTGCTAATGTGGAAAGGGAAAAAGTACAAGTACTTTTAGATAACGCTCACGGTTTTATGACTCAATATGGGATGCCAACTGAACAAAAGAGACTGTTATGCTTGAGCATTGTTTCGAACTAAATGGGATGAAAAGAGTTTCAACGGCAACAAGGTTATCAAACGAGAGGAGTACGTGTTGCATCTTCTCGTAACGCGTGCTAGGTGTCTTCCACTCCCTCTTGGGTTTATTGCTGCATCTCAAACTATGGAAAGGGTAACCTGGTCATCCGTTTCAGAGGGTTCTCATAATTCTTCTATTTTTCCACAGCCCGTTCAGCCGCTTTGCTTCAAAGGGGAATAAATAACTTTCTTCATTTTGCAGCCATACCCTCCAACACGGACCAACCAAATTATCAAGAAGTTATCGCAGCGGCAAAGATTCTCATTCGCCGAATGAACGCAAATCAGACGACTCTGTTACTTCAGGTTGTCCAGCGCCTGCGGGATGAGATCCGACAGCGCGGGGAAGGTATGCATACTGCCGGTGATATACTCCACGGGACTCCTGTTCGCGACCACGTTCACGACCTCCTGAATAATATGGGAAGCGTATGGGCCTATGATATGGAATCCAAGAATTCTCTTGCTATTCTTTTCGACAATCGCTTTCGCAAAGCCGTCCTTTTCCATCATCGCATCTCCCTGTACGATATCCGAATAACCGGCCCTGCCCACAAGAACCTTGAAACGCTTTCTCGCCTGTTCCTCCGTAAGACCCACTGAGGCGACCTCCGGATATGTGAAGACCGCGCCGGGAACCGCGTCGAAATCCATTTTTATCTTCTTTGTGCTGTTCGCGTTGTGCCAGGCTATCTCCGCTTCCTTGTCTCCGGCATGGGTGAACATCTGCCTTCCTATTGCATCGCCGAGCGCCCATATGTTCTTAAGATTAGTCTCCAGAAAGTCATTCACCTCTATATAGCCCGCCTTATTCGTCTTTATGCCGCCGTCTTCGACGGAGAGCAAATCGGCATTGGACCTTCTTCCGACCGCAACCAGAAGCTTTTCTGCGGCCACTCGTCTCATATGCCCTGTCCGGCCGTCCCTGAAGATAAGAGCGCAACCATGCGATGTTTTCCGCACCGAGAGCGTCTCTGCCCGGGTATGAATCTTCATCCGCTCCGCAAGTCTTTTTTCCAGGAGTTCCGATATCTCGGGCTCGGACTGGGGAATGAGTCTGTCGCCGCGTTCGAGGACTGTTACCTTTGTGCCCATTCCCGAGAAGAAATGTGCATATTCGACTCCGACGTATCCGCCTCCGAGAATGATCATGTCCTTTGGCTTTCTCTTCAGGTCGAGCAGGCTTTCATTTGTGAGATAATCGATGTCTTTGAGACCCTCGATGGGAGGGACCGACGGGCGCGAGCCCGTGGCGATAAAGATCTTGCGGCCCCTTATCCGTGTGGCGCCGGACCGGAGTGTATATCTGTCTGAAAAGCGAAACTCCTGATGATAGAAATCGAGATTCTTTGAATCTCTTACCGCCTCTTCGATGGAACTCCGGCCGTTCTTCACCGCTCTTCTCATCCGGTCCATTATGGAACGAAAATCTATGCCTGAAATTTTCGCGCGTATGCCGAATTTCTTTGCTTCATTGATCTGGACGGCAAGAGTTGCGGGATAAATAAGCATTTTTGAAGGGACGCACCCGACGTTTACACATGTCCCTCCAAGCTTGCCCTTTTCGATCAGGGCAACTTTTAGTCGCGAAGAGAGTGCCTTGAACGCGACGGCGAGACCGACGTCACCTCCGCCTATCACAATGACATCATATTCTTTCATTTAACCTCCTTGAATGCGGGACCGTTTACCGTCCTGAACGAGGACCTTTCACAATGACCCCGTTTCTTCCATTTGCTCAGGGCAGGCATTTGTAGATACCTCCTATGAGAAGCAGAATCAGAATGACCGCCGGTATTGCGATGATAAAGAAACGCACGGGCGTTACTCCCGGATCGATCAGTTCGGCGCGGTCGACTCCGTTCAGACTCAGTATGTATGCTTCGACGTTTGAAATCTGTTGCTGTGTCAGTTGATTATCATCGCCGAAGGCCAGCATGTGAAATTGAGGGTTCGGACCGGCGGGTATCGAGCCGTGCTGTATATACCGGTCGATATTTTCGAGCAAATATCCGGGGGTCTTTATTGAAGAGTTCCCTGTCGATCGTATTGAGGGCCGGCACAAACCGGTCGTCGGAGCCGGGGTTGGGGACCTTATCAGTACCCTGCGGGCCGTGGCAGGAGGAACACTTCTGCGCGAAGATGTCTTCCCCGTGTACGGCACTGCCGATGGTGTAGGCGGCCTGCCCGGGTGGTCCTTCCCGGTAGCATCCTCCGGAGTTGGTTGCTGGGTCCCCTGGGCGTTAGCTGTCTTTGACGGC
>CAVSHJ010000010.1:0-57225 GCA_963727725.1 Thermodesulfovibrionales bacterium | reverse complement strand
TTTAAGAAAATAAGCCGGGAGGGTGCGGTGAAGAAAAAGAAAGGGGACGTGTGCTGCAGCATTGCAGCCGGTAAGGCGAATGCCACCTGCAAGATTGAATCGATAATAAGTGTTGATGAAAGAGGACAGATGGTGCTGCCAAAGGAATTGAGGAAGAAGGCGAAGATCGGCGCAGGGGATAAACTGGCGCTTACCAGCTGGGAAAAAGACGGTAAAATCTGCTGTTTAACCCTGATGAAGGTCGAAGACCTCGTGGAAATGATGAAGGGAAAGCTCGCTCCGATAATCAGGGAGATGCAATAGAGGCAAAGACGATGTCACTTTGCGAAATATGAACGGTTTTCGTTCATAAACTAAAAGGAGAAAAAATGGATCAGTCTAATAAACCCAAGGAAACCGCAGCATTCATTACATCGAAGGATACTCTTGACGGTGCGTATCCGGCTTTGATCCTCGGCATTAACGCAAGACGCCTGGGAATGCAGAAGCAAGGTCTTTTACACCTTCATGGGTCTGAACGTCGTCCGCAAAGGATGGACGGAAAAAGCCAAATTCTATCCGCCGGGATTAATGGCTGCAATACCCGGAATGTCGGCCCTGGCCACATGGATGATGAAGGGTAAGATAGAAAAGGCAAGCATACCCGCGTTACCCGATCTGCTGGAAATGGCCCAGCTCGAAGGAGTGGAGTTTGTGGTCTGCAAAATGACAGTGGATATGATGGGATTAAAACAGGAAGATTTTATTGAAGGGATTACCATAGAACCTGCGGAAACGTTCCTCAAATATGCGAAGGACTGTAAAATCTGTCTGTTCACTTAAGAGCTTTTTCGCTTCGTAAAAGGGGCGATAACCAGGGGGCGAGACAAACATCTCGCCCCTTTTGAATTAGGGCTATCGTCTCTTCCTCCGGACTTTATCGCTTCAATGCCTTGACTTTGCGACAAGTCGTTTCTTTCCGACCGTATCCTGTTTTGCGGGGGCGCCGGATTCACGGTATAATTACCGTATCGATAAGGGCCCTGCAGAGTCCGAAAAAATAATCCTGCAAATTCCCGGGGCAGGATTCCGGACAAGGAGGAAAGTATGAAAACAAAAATTCTTATTGGTGCAGCAAGTGTTCTGTTAATTGTATTTGCAGGTATCCTTATGATCCCCCAGTCCGGGTGTCAGAGCAAGAGAGCCGGAACGGAGGTAATAGGATTTCCGCAATCCTTTGCCGACCTTGCGGAAAAGGTGAACCCTGCGGTGGTGAACATCAGTACGACAACGGTGTTGAAGATTCCCGGTAATCCGTTCAGGCAGTTCTTCGGTCCTGACGAAGGAGGGCCCTTCGGAGACTTCTTTCACCACTTTTTCGGCAACGTACCCGATCAGGGAGATGAAACAGCAGAGTCTTGGGTCCGGGTTTATCATTGACAAAGACGGCTATATCCTGACCAACAATCATGTCGTGGCAGGGGCGGAAGAGATAAAGGTGAAACTCGCTGACGGAAGGGAATTCAAGGCAAGAGTCGTAGGAAGAGACTCAAAGACCGACCTCGCCCTCATAAAGATCTCTTCACTCTTCAAGAGTCTCCCGGTACTGCCTCTCGGAGACTCTGATACTATCAGAGTAGGAGACTGGGTCCTTGCCATCGGAAATCCTTTCGGACTGGGTCATACGGTAACGCAAGGGATAATCAGTGCGACCGGACGGGTGATCGGCTCAGGACCATACGACGACTTTCTCCAGACAGACGCACCGATCAATCCGGGGAACAGCGGAGGGCCCTTAATCAACTTAAAGGGAGAAGTAATAGGGATAAACAGCGCGATAATCGCCACCGGGCAGGGCATTGGGTTTGCCATACCCAGCAACATGGCAAAAAACGTAGCATCCCAGCTCAGGGAAAAAGGGAAGGTGGTACGCGGATGGATAGGAGTGACGATTCAGAGTGTGACACCGGAGATAGCCCAGTCTTTCGGATTAAAAGAAGCGAAGGGAGCGCTTGTTGCAGATGTTGTCCCCGGAGGTCCTGCGGATAAGGCGGGGATAAAGCGGGGTGATATTATTGTCACGTTTAACGGAAAAGATATTAAGAATTCAACGGACCTCCCGCGGATAGTTGCCGAGACGCCTGTCGGAAAGACTGTTGACGTAAAAATAATCAGGAACGGAAAAGAGATGGCTGTCAAGATGACGATTGAGGAGATGACAGAAAAGCGTATGGCAGAATCACGGATGCGTCAACCCGTTTCGGATCTCGGCATGCGGGTCGACAACATAACCCCCGCCTTACGGAGTGAACTTGGAATAAGAGACAAGTCCGGAGTTGTCGTGACAAATGTGACACCCGGAAGTGCGGCTGACGACGCCGGTATCCAGCCGGGCGATGTGATTAGGGAGATTAATCATCACCAGGTCCGAAACCTGAATGATTATGACGCTGCCATGGGCGGAGCCGAGCAGGGAAAGCCGGTGCTCTTCCTGATAAAGAGAGGCGGTCGGACATTTTACATTTCGATTAGGGTTGGGTAACATATAATCCTTCAGACAGAAAAGTAACTTTTTAAAACAAAGCAAGGAGGCGTAAGAAGTGGTCCGTAAAGTGCGTCCGATAAATCTGGTTTTACTCCTCATCCTTTCGTACATCTTTTTGGCGACGCAGGCGGAGGCGGCGCTCACGGAGCATGTGTATGAAAAGGTGCTGGACAACGGCCTGAAGGTGATCCTTCTCGAAAACCATAAGGCCCCCGTAGTTACGTTTCAGGTCTGGTACCGTGTCGGATCGAGGAACGAGCAATGGGGAAAGACCGGTCTGTCCCACATGCTTGAACATATGATGTTCAAAGGGACAAAAAAGGTCGGCCCCGAAGAGTTCTCCCGTATAATCCAGGAAAACGGAGGAGACGACAATGCCTTCACTTCGAATGATTACACCGCCTATTTTGAGAACATCAGCTCGGACAGGGTGCAGGTGCCCATAAGTCTGGAATCCGACAGGATGCAGAACCTCGTCCTTCGGGAAAAAGATTTCGAGACCGAACGTATGGTGGTGATGGAAGAGAGGAGACTGCGCACGGATGATGACCCTCAGTCCTTTCTCGGGGAACAGTTGAACGCCACCGCATTCCAGATTTCGCCGTATCACTGGCCGGTCATAGGATGGATGGAAGACATAAAACGCTTTACCCTCGAAGACGTGAAAACCTATTACCATACCTATTACAGCCCCTCGAATTCCTTCCTCGTTGTCGTAGGAGATTTTAGAAGAGACGACCTTCTTCCTGAAATCGAAAGATATTTCGGGTCAATACCCAAAGGGACGGCGCCGGACCAGAAAAGAGACAAAGACGGACCTCAGCCCGGAGAACGAAAGGTATTTGTAAAAAAAGAGGCGCAGCTACCGTACCTCCTGATGGGCTATCATGCACCCAATCTGACAAGCCCGGACGGTTACGTGCTCGAAGTGATCGCCGAAATCCTGTCCAGTGGAAAAAGCTCGCGGCTTTACAGGGACCTCGTGCATGACAAGCAGCTTGTGCTCGATGCCGATGCGGACAACCCCCTTCTCTCCCATGATCCGGACCTTTTCACTTTTTCGGCAGAACCATTGCCGGGCAAAGATGTGACTGAAGTGGAAAAGGCACTGGATAATGAAATAGAGCGGCTTAAGACCGAACCCGTAAGCGCTCGTGAGCTGCAAAAGGCAAAGAACCAGATAGAGGCAGCTTTCATATACGGACAGGACTCGCTTTTCTATCAGGCGATGCTTCTGGCACATTATGAAATCGACCTCAGCTGGAGGTCGATCGATGACTACCTGCCTTCCATACGGAAGGTTACTCGGGAAGACATCATGAGGGTCGCAAAGAAATATCTCGTTCCCGACAACCGGACCGTGGGGGTCCTCATTCCTCTGCCGCTGAAGAAAGAGCAGACCACGCCCGCCGGGATTTCGACTCAGGAGAGGATCGTCAGATAGAGGAGATCGATATGATTCGGAGAATCTTGAAGAGTTCGCTGCTGCTTTTAATTCTATTTCTCTTAGTGGCATGCCTGCCAAATGACCTTCAGGCAATGCCTCCGGTCCAGAAGACGGTCCTTTCCAACGGGCTTGTCATTCTCCACAGCGAAGACCATTCGCTGCCCTTTGTTACTGTTCAGCTCCTGATCGACGGAGGCTCGCGCAAAGACCCGCCCGGAGAAGAGGGTCTGTCGTACCTGACTGCAAAGGGACTTCTTCTCGGAACTTCCGGGCACACGATGGCCGCAATCAATGAAGAACTCGATTTCATGGGCGCCTCCATAAGTTCCTCGTCCGGAAGAGATTACTCCACCCTGGGTCTGCGGGCCCTGAAAAAAGACCTCGGCAGGGCGCTCGGTCTCTTCATGGAAGAGCTCACACAGCCTGCCTTCCCCGACGGTGAAATCAGGAGGGAAGTGCGGAAGACACTGGCCGCTATCCAGTCTGAAGAGGACGAACCGGGAGAAGTGGCGGAGAAGGAGTTCCGGAGGGCCCTTTTCCTCACAAGTCCTTACGGACATCCCGTCATGGGCACAAAGGAATCTCTGCCAAAGATAACGCGGGAATCGATTTCCCGCTTTTATAAGGACTACTATCACCCGAACAATTATATCCTGGTGGTGGTAGGGGACATCACTTCGGAAGAAGTGAAGGCTGAGCTGTCTCCGCTTTTCGAAAAAATGCCTGCAGCCGGACCTCCCCAGGTACCTTTCGTCCCCTCTTTTGCAAAAGGGCCTGAAACAATAAAGATCAACCGGGAGATTACCCAGGCAAACATAGTACTCGGCAACGAAGGGATCAACAGGGGAAACCCCGACTTTTATGCCGTCTCTGTCATGAATTATATCCTTGGCGGAGGGGGATTCGCTTCCCGGATGCTGGAAGACATCCGGAACAAACGGGGGCTCGCATATTCTGTCGCGAGTTTTTTTGATGCTGCGAAATATCCCGGCTCGTTCCAGATTGTCCTTCAGACAAAGAACGACTCGGCCCGCGAGGCGATCTCTCTTGCGTTGAAACAGATGGAGCTGATCCGTAAGGAGCCCGTATCGGACAAGGAACTGGACGGTGCCAAAAAATATCTGGTAGGGAGTTTCCCGATGCGGCTCGACACACAGGATAAACTTGCCAATTTTCTTGCACAGGTCCAGTATTACGACCTCGGCCTGGACTACGCCGAAAAATACCCTTCCCTCATAAAATCCGATAACGAGGGAAGATGTCCTCGAAAGTCGCCAAAAAATATCTTCACCCGGAAAACTACGTACTTGTCGTGGTCGCCAATCTGAAGGAGGCAGGGATGGGTGAGGCTTCATCAAGTGCAGATCCGCCGAAACCGGAACACGGCCTCACCCTGAGCGATCTTGGAATTTCCGTGGATAACATATCGCCCGGCCTTCGGAGAGAGTTTGGAATTGAGGATTCGGGCGGGGTAGTTGTAACCCGTGTAAAGCCGGATACTCCGGCAGATGCAGCCGGCATGAAAGCAGGTGACGTGATCAGGAAGATTGACCTTAATCCGATCAGGAATATGAAGGATTTTGACGCCGCGATACTATACTGGGAAAGAGGAAAGGACATCGATTTTTCAGTCAGGAGAGACAAGAAGATACTGGACATAATAATAGCAACCGACAGCAATCACATGTAAGAGAAAGAGCTGTGTTTATGAGCCACTTCGTCTTTCCAACTCTTTTTCTCCGCGTACCGCAATACATGGAGGATGGAGGTATGCGACTCCGCCCGCTGAGCTTTTTTGACGGACGCCTCATAAAAAGCGGATTAAGCGCTGATTATAGCTTAAGGTCAGGAGGCCTGGCCGGACTAATATCAAAATCCCCGGTTTCACTATGGTGGTGGCTGAAGAAGACCTATGTCATTTCATATTGCATCGAAGTCGGGTCGGAATGCAAAGGATTTATCGGTCTCTACAATATGAGTCCTGATAGATCGGCAGAGATCTCTCTCGTAATATTTGATAACAGGGACAGACGTCTGGGATACGGCACAAGGGCATTTAACCTTCTGGCGCAAAACCTTAAACGGTGTCCTCAGGAGATAAGGGTAAGGGTCAGGGCGGATAATCACTCAGCAATATCATTCTGGTCGGGACTCGGCTTTAAGGGAATCGGCGACCTCGACGACACGAAAGTGATGTCTATGGAACTGAAGGGCTGCAGGGGCGGCGCGTGAGTGGGAAAAAGAATGATGGAAATCCATGAAATGGAAAGAGATAATAATTCTCTTCGCCATCCCGGTGATCCTTGCCGGATGTACCGCCTTCCACCCCAGGCCTATTTCACCCGCTGAGACAGCTTCGGGCTTTGAGGCGCGGACCCTTGATAACCCCGGCCTCAAAAAGTTTATCGAATCGAAATTCCGCCGTCAGATAACTCCGTGGCCGCCGAAATCGTGGGACATCACCATGCTCACGCTCGCGGCTTTTTACTATAACCCGGAACTTGAGGTGGCACGCGCCAAATGGGGAGTCGCCGAAGCCGGTGTTATTACTGCAACCTGCTCCTTGTCCTGCTGAATCTGCCTTTCGCATTCGCGGGCGGTGTGCTTGTTGTATTAGTCTCAGGCGGCCGTCTTTCGATGGGCTCAATGGTGGGTTTTGTTACACTCTTCGGTATCACACTGCGCAACTCCATTATGATGATATCCCATTACGAACACCTCGTCTCTGCCGAAGGCATGCCCTGGGGGCCGGAAACTGCTTTGCGGGGCGCTTCGGAGCGTCTTGCTCCAATACTGATGACCGCACTGGTCACCGCGCTTGGGCTGCTGCCGCTCGCAATCGGCAGCGGGAGCGCAGGCCGCGAAATCGAGGGGCCCATGGCCTCCGTAATCCTGGGAGGTCTTATCACCTCGACAGTACTTAACCTGCTGGTACTGCCGACACTGGCACTGCGGTACGGACGGTTTGAGAGGAAAGAACGGAAAGACCCCCTGCCGGGTTGACCTGAAATCCAGGACCGTGTCACTTCCGGGTCACTGAAATCATTTCAGGTCGTAATTCCCCTCCACAAATCTCTTTGCGTATAGTTCAATCGAGCTGTCATCACGCAGCAGGGCATCCAGTTTTCTTATGTACGCGATCAGTCTGCCCAGCCGGTCGAGTATATCTTCCATTTCATCCCGCTTCATATTGGCAAGCCTTGCGACGAGGAGGTCTCCCTTTGTCCAGAGATTAAAGCCATATTCTTTCAGGACGGCGGCGATAAGCTTCACCCTTCTCGATCTCTTCAGGATATCGGTCGCACCGCCTGCAAAACGGAAATAGATATGGTTGTTCCTTGCGCTCTCACTGCAGTAGCAGTCCAGGACATTGAAGTGGTACCCGAATTTC
The DNA here is from genome assembly GCA_963727725.1 of Thermodesulfovibrionales bacterium. Taxonomy (GTDB): domain Bacteria; phylum Nitrospirota; class Thermodesulfovibrionia; order Thermodesulfovibrionales; family SM23-35; genus CAVSHJ01. The sequence continues at coordinate 49,863 of CAVSHJ010000010.1, read as the reverse complement.
ATATTGAGGTTCAAATATTCTTTCGAAGCAATGGCCACGTTGTGAAAGACCTTGGTCGTGCTTTCAGAGACTATATCCGACATCCTCGTCATACTCGTAATGAGGTCATTCATCTTTAGCGGAATGGTTTCGGAATGCCAGGCGCCCGGATACAACATCCCTTTGATAACCGCTTTCAACGGGACCGATGTTATCTGTTCAGCCGTAACGGTGTCTCTCTTCCCGATATGTTTTCCTGAAACGTCTCCGGTGGGTTCCAGGCCGCCTCCGATATCAATTACCAGGATATCCGCGGGGACGGGAAGTTCCAGTTTAACCGCAATGCAGCCCTTTAAATTGACCCCGTGTCCCGCCCTGTCAATGATCTCCATAATCGATTTTTCGTGTATGAACCGGAGTATATCGTGTATGGTCTTGCAGCCTTCCGGAGCAAAATTATCCACTGACGGATCAATGAGATTAAGAGGTGAAATATATCTCAGGACATACCTTTTCTTGCGGTATTCATAGATGGATTCCATCGCCGGCGAATCCGAATACGCGGATTCGATCAGTTCCTGAATAATTCCGTCATAGACACTGTTGTTTTCGTCATGTACGTCTACTGTAATTTCCTGGCCGTGCCTGAGAATCGAGGTCGCATCGCCGGTATTGACGATCGCCGGGATCCTGAATTCCCTGCAGAGAGATGCCATGTGACTGGTGGGTGTTCCGGTATCGGTTATGATGGCCGAAACGTAGGGCATCAGCCGCACGAAATGTGAAGAATCGTGCTTCGCAACGAGAACCGCTCCCTTTGGGAAATGGTCCAGCTCATCGCCGTTATTTACAATGAATACCCTGCCGGCGCCGACGCCTTTCTGGACAACAATACCTTTTCCTTTCATGAGCACATTTTTTGAATCAATTGACAGGCCTCCGGCAACAGAATCTCTTTTGCTCTCTCCGGTCCTGAGCTGTCTTGACTGGAGAATATATATCTTACCGTTCCTGTCAATTGCCCATTCAATATCCTGCGGCTTCCCGAAATATTTCTCGATAAAAAGAGCCTGCATCGCAAGTTCCTTTATCTCCTCCGGTGTCAGGGACGGTCTCCCTTTCAATACGTCCGGGGTATTCACAGTATCCGTTCCGCCCTCCGCGGCATTAATCTCCATTAATTCCTTGTTGCCCTGCTTTTCATGAATCATCTCCGGGATTGACGCCCTTTCTGACAATATAGAGGTCCGCGTCTGCCTGACCTTCGACAACGGTCCTCCCGAGCCCCCAGACCGAATTTATAATCATTGTCTCACGGTCGCCGCCGGGATTCGCAGAATAGATAACGCCGCTTGACACCGCATCTACCATAGCCATGCAGCCGACCGCCATTTTCAATCTGCCGATCCGGTAACCGAAACTCCTCTGATACGTAATTGCATGGACCGAAAACAGGCTTGCGACCACCCTCTTGTAAGCGTCCCTGAGCTTGTCCGCTGTCGCGGGTACATTCAACAGGGTGTCGAACTGTCCGGCAAAAGAGATTTCACCGTCTTCTTCCTCTGCGCTGCTCCTTACCGCGAGAGAACAGTGCTCCTTCGCACCCCGCCCTCATCCTGTCGAGGGCCGCGTCGATATCTCTGTCCAGATCCGGAGGCATCTCCGCATCAATGAATCATGGCGCGCAGTCCGTTCAGCTCCGCCTCGGCAATGCCGGCCTCTTTACCAAGCGCGTCGATTTTTTCGTTCAGCCTGTTGTACTGCATAAATTCGTCAAAGGCGTACGTTGTCACGGCAAACCCACGGGGGACATTGACCTTCAGAATATTTTTCAGGTCGGAAAGTCCCGCGTTCTTGCCGCCCACGTCGCGGCGCATATCCCATGTTATATCTTCATAGAATAAAACCCGTTTGCCGTACGTTAAGGGCAGATCATATATCGTATTCTTTATCTGCTTATCAATGCGTTTGTACACCTCGTCAAGGAGTGAATACTTTCCACGCGTGAGGAGATCAAAATTGCGGACCGAAACCGATAGTGCAGCGGATAATTTGGAATAGGCGTCTTTTATGTACTGGATATCAAAAAGATAGTCACCTCCAAGCTTCTCTCCCATGTCGGTGATAATCTCAAGCGCCCTGTTGTCACTTTCAAGGACTTTCTGAAACATCTCAAACAGGGCATGAAAAGGCGCCTGCCGGTATGTGACCTGTCTTACACGGTCGAAAACAGATTTGAAAAACCCAGGAGAACCTTCCGTCATGATTTTTCCAACGCGCGCTGTATGGATGCCTTCAGTTCTTTTATTTTTACCGGTTTCGGGAAGAAGTCATACACATCTCCCCTCAAGCCTCTATCGCCGTATCAAGATTCGCAAAGGCTGTGATCATTATGACCTTTGTCTCGGGATAAAGATCTTTTACCCTTCTGAGCACTTCCATCCCGTCTATCCCCTTCATCTTGAAATCGGTAACCACCACGTCAAATTTCCCGGTCTTTAATCTTTCCAGGGCCGGCTCTGCATTTACAAACGTCTCGACGAGGTAACCTTCCTTCTCAAGGGCCATCTTCGCCATATCACCTACAATCTTTTCGTCGTCGATAATCATGATCCTGTATTCATCCATAATTTCCCTCCTATTTTTTGTATGCGGGTAACTCTATCGTGAACGTAGTGCCTTCGTTTACCGTGCTTTCCACCCTGATGTTTCCTTTATGGTTCCTTATAATCCCGTAGCTTATTGACATGCCGAGGCCTGTCCCTTCGACTCCTTTTGTGCTGAAAAAGGGATCGAATATATACGGTAAGAATTCATGCGGTATTCCCTTGCCCGTATCCTCTGACTTCAATTAGCACGGTATCTTCCCCGTGGCCGACACATGTTTTTAGAGACAACTTTCCCACCGGTGACATGGCCTGGACGGCGTTAAGTATCAGGTTCACCAGTACCTGCTGTATCTGGGATTCGTCGATGAAGACGTGCGGAATAGAAGGGTCGAGGGATAAGTCCAACTCGATATTTGAAATGTCCAGAGTATTCTGCATAAGTCTTACGGCTTTCCGCACGGTGTTATTTATATTTGCTTCCTTCAGGTCAGCCACTTTCGGTTTTGCAAAATCGAGGAGGTTCTTCACGATCTCCTCAATCCTCTTCGTCTCTTCTTCAACCCTGTTCATGAGCTCGATCCTCTGCTCCCTGCTCAGGGAATCATGTATTTCAATAAAGTTCTGGGCGATCATAGAGATATTGTTCAGAGGGTTCCTCAGTTCATGCGCCACGCCTGCGGTTAGAATACCCAGCGACGCAAGCTTCTTTGACTGGATTATTTCGTCTTCGCGGTTCTTGAGTTCATCAGACATCATATTCATGGCCCTGATTACGGAAGCGCATTCATCATTATTTGATTTAATAGTATCAAGTTTTTCGAAGCTCCCCTTTGATATGGACAAAGCCAGCCTCTCTATTTCCCTCATAGACTCCACTATTTTCCGGGAGATAAAATGCCCGCCGAAAACGGACAATAAAAGTATTACCAGGAAAGAAACAAAGAGAATCTCCTTCGATTTTAAAATTATAGCATTAACACTTTTTCTCTCAAGCTCGGTAATGGTTTGAGAAAATTCCCTTAATTCCTTGCCTTTGGCCCTGAGTTCCATCTCCGATCCGGTATCGCTTGCACCATGACTTCTGACCTCTTCCACAGCTTTAGCGTAACTTTTTAAATATGTTTTCACCCGTCCGAGCTTTTCCTCTCCGATGGCACGGGTGATGTTGTCTTTAGCAGACTCGATGGATTCCAGGGTGTTTTTTACCTTGTTGTCGATCTCATCGAGGGCCGTCACGTCTTTATAAAGGAAAAAGTTTTTTTCCGAAATTCTCATTTCGAGGAAAGAGGCATTCAAGTCATCCGCGATTTCCACGAATTTGAGCTTCGTAAGGACAAGGTTCATGTTATTTAATGAGAAAATGCCAATCAGGACTATAAAAGCAATATTAAAGATATAGGAAAGCGTAATCTTACGTTCTATTTTCACTCGATCTTACCACTCCGGAAGGTTGCATCTCGGGGTCTCCGCCTGTTCATTTCTCACCGGCCAGTACCACATGATGCCATCATAGATCATCAGTAATCCGACCAGGATAAGAAATATGTCAAAGGTTGTTGCCGGGCTGAATCCGAAATATTTTAAAAGACCGAATCCAAGGCTCGATAATGCAACGCCCGTACGGAAAAATGAAAGGCCCGTCCTTGCGCGTGAGGCGATTGTACGATAGCAGGAAGCTACTGTCCGGTGAGCTGCAAGGACATTTCTTTCGCGTGCCAGATGGATACGTTCCTTATATGACCGAAACGGGTAAAGAATAGTGGAGTAGCATTCAAGAAAATCGGCTAAACGGGCAAGCATCGTCTTCTTTTGAGGCGTAATTTTACAGGCACCTTCAATGAAATGGTAATCTTCGAGGAATTGTAATGTTGCAGACGTGACCTCTACAAGCGTTTGAACTCCCGGAGGGTTTATCCTTGTCTTCCTTATCTTAAGATATCCGAATAATCCCATGACGGAAAGAGAAATGCCCGCTGCAATCATTGTCCAGTAAAAATAAAAAATCTCACCATACTTGTGCGTGTGCATAAGCGTATCGGAGAGAGCAGTCATGCCGAGCCCCCATCGCAGAAAAGAAAGACTTGTTCTTGCCTTTGCAAGGTCTGTTCTATAACACGCAAGCCTTGTCCTCCACTGAGCCAATATGTTGCGCCAGAAGGCAAGGCCGGTCCGTTGAGTCCCTATGAGATACCCGGGTTTTTCATTAAGGAAGTCCTGGATAAACCACTGTATATCATCTACGAGGGCCACCCGGAACTCGTACCCGCCTGCTTTGATAAAGGTGCTCACCTCATTAAGAACTGCAGGAGCCCTGGAATTATTAACGGCTATTATGACTGTATCGCCGTCTTGAATAACAGGAAACCACTTGCTCTCTGAAAGTATTTTTGCATCAAGACCATATAAAAGTTCAGAAGGCACAGGAAGCCTTTCATCGTATTCGACAAAGAGGAGGTTATAATGCTTTGAAAGTGCCTGCAATAAGGCATAACGCGGAAATACCCTGCTCCTCTATAAGTATTTTTTCCGGGTCAACGCCGCGTGCAAATGAGGCTTCCCCGGCTGCAAGAATAGCTTCCCCTGTGACGCTTCCATGCTCCAGTAAAGCAGAAAATCTCTCAACTCTCTTTTCTACGAAAACCTTATCATTTGTCATCATGATTGAAAATGACCTTTCCCCAAAAGCGGACGGGCTTGCCGTAGTCGGGGATTGCAATCTCCATATCGCCGAAACAGTAAGGGAATTGCCTTCTTATTTTTTCCGCCGGGATGTGCCAGTATAGCCCGTCAGCTATAAGCGCCAGTCCGATCAGTAATATTATGACCTCTACTATAGTCCAAACGATATTCCGCGTACCGAAAGATACAAGAAGGCCGGCGCCGACCGCGCTGAAGTTCATCCCGGTCCTGACAAAACCAAGTCCTGTCCTCGAACGGGCCATAATAGTGCGGAGCCTCGCCATAACATTCCTTCTTTCCGCGAGCACTGTCCTTTCAAGGGCAAGTCCCGTTGTTCCCCAGATTCCAGGAGAATGGCTCGCCTTGACCGGCAGGCGGAGCCGGCAAGCGAATTTTCTCTGACGGGTCTTTTATGCACGGGCGGGAATACGAGGTCCCAGATAGTCGTTTTCTCCCCTGCCGCTTTAACTGAATCAAAGCTTTCTTTGCCCGCACGCCTTCCCGGGAAATACCAGTACAAGCCCTCAAGCACCATCGTGCCGCCGGTAACCATAAGGGCATAACCGAATATATCCCATGATCCCCTATGGATTAGTCTCAATAAAGCAATCCCCAGACCGATAAACGCGATCCCCGTGCGCGTAAGAGCAAGACCTGTGCGGGCCTTGGCCATTAAGGTCCTGTAGAATGAAAGGAGAGTCCTTTCTTCCGCAAAATCAGTCCTGTCGTTTGCGAGGAACCTCCTGCGCATCACCGGTGTGAGGCCCCTCCAGTTGCTGCGTAATGTATCCGCTCCGGGAACAGGGCCGGTCCGCCTAAAAAAGAATTTGCCTTCGGGATTCACGACTTCAAGGACCGAGGTTACGCCTGTTGGTACAGTGCTGACTTTAAAGAGCTTCTTTCTGCCGATCTTCCTTGCCGGGATATACCAGATAAGACCGTCTACAGTCATTACAATTCCTGTTGCCAGAAGCATGAAGTCAATAATAGTCCAATATCCAAATCCAAAAATCCTGAAAAGCATGAGGGCTATTGTTATAAGAGAAAGCCCGGTGCGAAGAAAGGCAAGTCCCGTCCTGCCCTTTGACAACAATGTCCTGTAGCTGGCAAGCAGAGATCTCCTGTAAGCTAAAAACGTCCTTACCTTTGCAAGCTGCGTCCTTCCCGAAGAAGGCGGGAAATGAGGGTTAATATCCTGATTGTTCTCGATTATCCTGACGATATCGGAAGGCAGTGCGACCTGAAACTCAACCTTTTCCACTCCCATGGTTTTTTTTATATCTTCAAGGACCGCAGACGAAGCAGGGTCGTATGCGATTGCCTCTGCCTTACCACTTCCTGAAGAAAGGGGAAACCACAGGGCTTTCTTGAGCCTTTCGAGATCCAGCTTTTGTATAATATCCGGGGACGCCTTAATCTTAATATTCTCATCGAACTCCGCAAACGGATATCCATAGTATTCGGTGAGGCAGAACAATATCTCGTGCTTGGGGACACCCTTCTCAAGCAGTATTTCTTCCGAGCGCTTGCCGGAAGCAATTGATCCTTCCATCCATCCGCGTAATAACTCTTCTGTTATGATTCTCTTCTTGATCAGTCTCTGAAATTTGTTATTAAGCATACATTGTCTATTCATTAGAAAGAGAATAGGATTTTTGGCACAACTCCCTACTTATTATACTTAAATGTATGTTTTTTGACATAGTACTTGTCAAGCTGACGGGCTGTCTGAATGAAATCTCCGTGGAATGAATCATGCATTATTCAAAGCTGAAAAAATGGCGTCGCTCACCTGCCGCACGATTGTACCTTCACATTTCGGGCAAAAAGCCTCCGTATAAGGAAATTTGTCCCGTCTTCCTCTCCTGTATTCAAAAAAAATATTGATAAATTAATAGGTTGACACATGGTACTTTTCTTGCTTAGGAGATAGACCGGAGGTGAAAAATGAACGGGACTCTTTCTGGAAAATATCGCGTGCGGTCACGCCTCTCCGGCTTTCGTCACTATCTATGATGATCTCGGGGAGTCAGGAAATATATGAGTTTCACGTCTCATCCCCGGGAAGAAGTTTGCTGCAAGAAATCACGGGAAGTGGTATTATCCTGTCTCAGAAAGTGCGGAAACAATTTTATCGCGAAAGGAGGTTAGGAAATGAAGAAGGCAGCTTTATTGATTGTTTCTCTCTCGATGCTCCTGTCTTTCGGATGCGCCTCAAGAGACTATGTGCGGCAACAGACAGAACCGCTCGTGGACCGGATCAGTAAGCTTGAGGCGGAGAACTGTTGCAAGAAGGCGGACGAAGCTGCAAGAAGATGTGAGAGGGCGGCAAAGAAGTGTGAGAAGAGTTTTGAGCTGGAGCAGCATAAGTAAAAGGATTCATACGCAATACGAGGTATGAGGGGAAAAAGATTTTTGAAGAAAGGAGGTGTAAGCGATGAGAAAGACAGTTCTGCTAGTTATCCCTTTATTATCATTATTCTTCTTCGGATGCGCCTCAAGAGACTATGTGCGCCAGCAGATAGAGCCGCTCGTAGACCGGATCAGCAAGCTTGAGACAAGGGTCTCATCCATTGAATCGCGGGTGAGTGCGCTTGAAGGCAAGGTCGCTGAAATCGACGAAGCGAAGAAAGAGGCGAGCGAGGCGAAATCATTGGCTCAGGAAGCAATGAATACCGCAAAAGACTGCTGTTCAAAGGCAGAAGCTGCTGTAAACAGAGCCGAAGCTGCCGCGGATAAAGCCGAAGCTGCCGCAAGAAGGGCAGAGGAAGCTGCAAGAAGGGCAGAGGAAGCTGCGGGTAAAGCAGGAAAGGCATTCGAACTGCAGCAAAAGAAATAGGTAAGTTATCATGTCTGACAGGGCTCTGAAGACTTCGCAAGTCTTCAGAGTCCTTCTCAAACAGTGCGCCGGAATTCTTCATATGAAAGAGAGAGAACCATCCAGAAGCTGCAATATTAAAATCCTTTTCTTGTCTGTCACCCTCTTGTTCTTCAGCACCGGCTGTGCGACCACCCCGAAAGTCAGCACGTCGTCGATTCCAATCTTCCGAGAGTAAAGCTTGCATTCGACGAGAATGATGATCTTCACTCCAACGATGTTGAGTTCTGCGGATACGTCTATCTGGTGATTGTGTCCCGACTTGCCCGTGTACTTCTTGTTGGAAAAAACTTGGAAGTCCGCGTTCGGTAGGTCTTTGTCTAGATTAGCCCGCAGCAGATCTCCAACGAGCGCCTCAAACTTCTTCGATTTCGGTAAATCTCGACGCTTGGGTATCATAGCTCTTATGTCATCCCCTGCCTAACGCTTGCCTTAACCAGCGCGGGCAAGACCTTTGCCAAAAACAAAACGGGCTTAATCCGCGGCTGGTTGAAGGCGGTGTTATGCCGCCGTTAATTCCAATTTGTCTTTTGTAATGCTAGGCAAACGTACAGGAGCAAAATACTTCTCAGGATACAAATAATCTTCCCCGGATTCATCAACAACTCTTATCTGATGATGTCTTTCGGCTATCTTATCATTTAATACTTCGTATAGTTTTCTTATTTCCAGTGATGCCTCGTAGCCGCGATTCTCCACGCATATCATAAAGTGTCTTTTCATAGTCATGACCTCATAAATTTTTTAATTTTCATTTCCTTTTTCCCGATGCCGTGCCCCTCGTACCAATGTACTTCAGCTTCAAGCACGGCACCATCCTCCAATTCCACACGACAAATGCCTCTTAATTTTCTCCAGTTTGTTTTTCCGTAGACTTTGTTTAAGCGATTCAAATTCTTTATTCCATGCCCTGCTGCAATGGTTTCGATTTCTCGAATCGTCCCTTTTATCTTGAAATGCATACTTGATTTTAATCAATTTTGCTAATTATTTCATGGGCATAACGAAAACAATAAGGCGCGGTGGCAACCAGCTAAATTGAAAACGAAAAAGCGTTTATTCACCGTCGCCTTGATTGAATTGTTCAGTGTTTTATTCTCTCTCATTAGTTTTTTATGAAATTGGGAAGTAGCCCAAAACAATAAGCCAAGCCCTGACAGATAGAGCAATTGCACAAGAAATAATTATATAGATGATTCGATTAAAAGATTTATTCGCGCAGGATATTTCGATAGTTGCTCTTTTGTGATTTGGAGTCGATTCAGAATGTGTTTCTCTGCATCCGTAAGTTTATTTACCTCTTCTTCAGTATAGATCTGCCCTTGTAAAGTGACAGGAAGTTCATGCATGCTGGGTGTGGTACCTTGCTCTCCAAAGATCCAATATTCTTTCAATTTCCTCTAAGCGATAGAATTCGATGGTGTCATGAAGATTCAGAGAGCGCCATATATTGAAATAGAGAGAAATGATAACAATTATGGCTGCGGCAATTGTTTGGACAATGATCAGTTCGGACCATTGATCTAATTTCAGTGGCCTTGTGCCGATGAAAGTGAGCGCAACAAGACTGCCAGAGCTGAAAATAGATGCGCTCGACCATAGTCTCGTATTATGGTGTTGTATCCCCTGCCAAGACAATTCATATTCTTTCAGGAGTAGAGCAGTCTTATCGTTATCTTCTTTCATAATTTATGCACTGAACAATGATTATACCAACTTGGTTTTTTCCGGGTTCTTAAAAGAATATAGCATAGTAGGGAACTACTTAAAAGAAAAAATTATCATCAAGCTATCTGCTGAAAGTTTAGTTGGCTTTTACCCTTATATCCCAAGTTGGTATAACATAGGGAATTTGTCCATATTGATTTTCGAGAGAACTTAACAGCCCTCATCTCGATATGCCCCGCGTTTAATACAGGAAGGACTCGAACTCATTATAACGAACTTTTGAGGAAGTTTTAGGCGTCGTTTAATTGGCCTCTTGGGAGAGCGTAAAAGCGGTTTTTCTCAAACCTCTGTTACTTTTTCTCAAATCGGGTGTTACGTTATACCCATTCACATGCAATCGGGGATGGCAATCCTGCCTTGCTCACCGGGAAAAATGCCCTATATTGCTGCCGGATTTTCCTTTTTTCCTCATAGTTTCAAGAAGTTTCATTTTGGCATTTTTATTGCTAAGTAAGCTCAAACATATAAAGACAAGGAGGAGAAAATGAGAGGTTTGGAGAGAAGAAAATATGTGACAGTTGTGCTGGTATTATCCGTATTGTTTCTTTTTTCAATCACTGCCGTTTCTTACGCGAAGACGGCGGCAGAGATTGATGCAAGCGTTAATGCCGCCATGCACCTTTTCAAGAAAGATGTCAAAGGTGCAGATGAATACCTGAGGGCCGCTAAAGGCGTTCTGGTAATGCCCGGCGTGACCAAGATCGCATTTATTATCGGTGGTAAATACGGCCAGGGTGCGCTGCGAGTCGGAGACAGGACAGCAGCCTACTACAGTCTGGCCTCAGGGTCCCTGGGTTATCAGATAGGAGCCCAGAAGTATGACATGGTGATCATCTTCATGACAGATCGCGCCCTGAAGAAATTCCGTGAGAGCGAAGGCTGGGAAGCCGGTGTGGACGCAGAGGTGACTCTGATAGACGTAGGCGCCCAGGGCTCTGTCGGGACGCTGACAAGCCAGCATCCCGTCATCGGCTTTGTATTCGATGAGAAGGGACTGATGGCCGGGGTGTCAATCAAAGGAGCAAAGTTTACAAAAATAAACCCGGACTGATTATCGCTTAAGTGATTTCCATGTCCCCCGGGGCTTATTAATAAAGGAAGTCGGCAGACCGCCGACAGATACTTCTCATTGAGCGCGTACTTTTCATGAGTATTGATTTAAATATAGAACCCAGAAAAGTATACAGCTGGTCTGATTTTAAGAGCCGGAAGCCGGCCTATTCTATTGCCCTGGACGGCTTCATTGATTCTCCCACAACAAGAGACCCTAAGGGACCCTATGCGAATTTCGATCATCACTCGAGAGTTGACAGACTGGCAACGCGCTCCGCTTCAGAGCAGGTTCACATCGAAATCAAACTGGGCCTGTTTGATACCTTCAGAAAGAACGGGCTTCCGGAAGCTCACATTTATGTGAATGATCCGGATGAAGACACGTGTCTTGCGTGGTGGCTGCTCAAAAATAATGAGCGGAGTAAGAAATCGCACAGAGCCGGAAATCAATCGCCTGGTGTATTGTGAAGACAGGCTTGATTGTACAGCCGGAGCTTACCCGTTCGGCGATACGTCCATGCGGAGAAAAATGGCATGGATCTTCCAGCCGTATAATGAAGCGCGTTTTAACGGTACGGTTGCCCGGATGGGACAGGAGGAGATGAGAACTGCAATTGAGTCCGTTGAAGACAGAATAGACAAGTACGTTATCGGCGAAGGCGATGAACTTCCCCTTGAAGGTCACTATGAAAAAATTGGCGGCGGTTCGGGCTGGACTTTAACAAGGGAGACAGGACCTGCATCGAGAATGGCCATGTATAATGACGGGATTACCGCTTTTGCCGCCCTGGTAGCGGAAAAAAAAGGCGGATCGTACGTTTATACACTGGGCAGGAGGTCTGTCTGGACACCGTTTAATCTTCAAAAATTATATTCCCGGCTGAACGAAGAAGAACCCGATATCGTAAATGCTCACAACAAGTGGGGAGGCAGCGATACGATCGGCGGTTCCCCGAGAGAGACGGGGAGCAGACTGTCTCCCGGGAGACTGGAGGAAATGATCAATACTGTCCTGAATACCGGCCCCGGCCATTCATAAAATATTGTATACGGTGACTTTGTCACGTGTGAAACAGAGGCGCGGACTTCTTCCGCCCTTTCTGAAATATTTGTGAATCCCCCGCCCTCTCAATGGAAAAAGCATAGAATATTCTCTGTCCATCCTGTATACTTGTAGCTAATAATAACTTTCAAAGGAGGAGGGGTTTTATGACAAAGGCAGATCTCATTGAAAAAATGGCGAAGGATGCGGGGATATCAAAGGCAGCGGCAGGTGAAGCCCTCGATTCTCTCATGGACGGAATTAAGAAGTCACTGAAAAAAGGCGACAAGGTTACACTCGTAGGCTTCGGTACGTTCGCTGTTTCGAAGAGGAAGGCCCGCAAAGGCAGAAACCCGCGTACGGGTGAAACGATAACAATTAAGGCTGCAAAAGTGCCGAAATTTTCTGCAGGCCAGGCATTAAAAGACGCAGTAAGGTAGTTCGCTTCAGGACATCGAATTATTCATAGTGCGGTCGAAAAATATTTTTCACCGCACTATGATAACCACCGCAGCGTTCCCGGAATTATTTTAAATTTGTTCACCGGTGGAGGGCCGGCCGTGGTTCTGATCCCTCCACGGGATCTCAATAATAAAAGTGGCTCCCTTGCCTTCCGGGCTTTCAGCCCGTATAGCGCCTCCGTGTCCTGCAATGATGCCGTGAGATATGGAAAGTCCGAGACCCGTTCCTGTACCCACGGGCTTTGTGCTGAAGAAGGGATCGAATATCTTTGACAGTATGTCCCGGGGGATTCCGGGACCGTTGTCGGAAATTCTTACGACGAGCGTCTGATTATGTCTGTCATGCCTGGTGGTAATCCTGATCCAGCCGTTCTGTATGTTCGAACTGACAATTTCCTGCTCCGCGTTCAGGAGGATATTGAATATCACCTGCTGCAACTGCTGAAAATCAACAAAGGTCCTGGGTGCCTGATCATAGTCCGTGAATACAGTAATACCATGCCGGATGAGCCAGTAACTCCTGAGTTCTATGGCTTTATCAATAATATCATTCAGTGACTCAAAGCTCTTTGACGGGGCGTTCTGCCTCGAAAACGTGAGTAGATTTGTTATAACTTTTTTACATCGCTCGGCGCCTTCGGATATCTTCATTACCCCCCTCCTCATCTCCCTGTCGCCGGCCTTCATCTTCAATAGCTCTGCATAGGTAATTATTCCCGTCAGGGGGTTATTGATCTCATGGGCAATACCTGAGATAAGAAGTCCGAGGGAGGCAAGCTTCGACGAATGGTATAACTGCTCCTTCAATCTTTTCATCTCAGATATGTTTTTCATAACACAAACAGTCAGTTGCTTCTTGTTATGCATCAGGGGGAATGAACCTATCAGATAGGTCTCATCTCCGAAAGTTCTCTCTTCCATTCGGGGCAGACCCTTTTCCTCGTATTCCACCGGCAGGCATAACGAATTGCTGCCGAACAACTCCCGGAGGTCTTGACCTATTATTTCCCTGGGGTGCTTTGCAAACGCCTCCGAGAGCGACCGGTTCGCCCTGAATATTTTCAATTGATCGTCGACGATGAAAATGTAATCTTTTATGCTGTCTATGATCGACAACCACAGGCGCTGACTTCCTCTTATCAGTTCTTCCGTATCTCTTCGCTCTCTGTCAATCTCGAATTTTGCGACAGCACGGTCGAGAACGAACGGGAGCGTATTGAAAGACCGTGCATCCATCATCACGCAATCTGAAGCGCCCTGCCTTAATGCCTTACTGACTGCCTTTTCGCCCCGGGGTGACAATGCCATAATAACGGGCAGATCAATATTCAGTTCTTTAAGTTTTCCGGGGAATTTAAAGCCGTCCATATCCGGGAGGAATTCGTTCACAAAGACCGCCTTTATGTTCTCTTTCTTAATCACATTAAGGCCGGCTCCCGCCGAAGTTACGAATTGCAGATCGGCGTCAGTTCCACGCTGTCTGAATGCCCTTCTTATCTGCCCGTGATCGGCTGCGTTGTAGTTGATCAGGATTACTTTCTGACCTGCTGATCCCGGGCGTCCGTTCTTGCCTTTAGTCACACCGACTCCTTCATCAAAGGACTGTTCAAGAGCATTGTTCTCGTCCGCAACTCAAAAACCCTCTTCAAGAATCCTTTCTGCAATCCTCGCCGAATCAATGCGGTATGTACCCGATCCGATAGCTTCTTTAACCGACCTAATCTTGTCATTTCTGATCTCCGGCAGACTATTAATAACGGCAATCAACTTTTCGGTCTCCCATCCATCTTTGGAACTGCCTGCCCTGTCATTATGATCATTCATCTTTCCGGACACGACCACCTTGTCTCTGATCTCCGCTTTACCGCTTCCGCGTCATCAAGAGTGACTCCCCGGCCTCTTGCGGCTTATCCCTTAAGCTTCCTCATTCTTTCTTCCGGGAAATATTATTTTCTTATCGGAATTCCATAAGAATTCTTTAATTTTTCCGATGTATTTTGTGTCGACTGAAACTTTTTATTCGTAATATGAGAGGTGAAAGGCCCAAATGTCCCGGCAGGAGTTGGGACCGGGAATGAGCGAAAATATTCCATTTCTGTCCCTCTAGTACATTGTAAACTTAATTATTGATAGTTATGGCTTTTCATGGTACTCTTTTCTAAAAGGAGGTGTCCATGAGCCAAAAACAATTTCGGGTCCAACTGAGCGAACAGGAACGTCTACGATTGCAAAAGATCGTACGGTCAGGGAAGGACAAAGCGCGCAAAATCACGCGATGCCGAATCCTATTACTGGCCGATAAACCCAACGGCAAGACAGATGAAGAAATATCCGATGCATTGAATGTCTGCTTGGCCACCATATTTAATGTCAGACGGCGCTATTGCCAGGAGGGATTGGAACGTTCCATAGGTGAAGGGATACGTTCCGGTCAGCCTCCGAAGTTCAAAGGAAGAGCTGCAGCTAAGATCACACGATCGCCTGCAGCACTCCGCCGGAAGGTCAGGCCCGATGGAGTTTGCGTTTATTGGCTGATCGCGTTGTAGAACTCAAGATTGTCGAGTCCATCTCGCATCAAAGCGTAAGTAACATTCTAAAAAAAATGAACTTAAACCTCACTTAAAGAAACAATGGTGCATAGGGATGATCACTGCTGAGTATCTCTGGCGTATGGAATACGTTTTGGACATTTATGAACGTCCGTACGATCCGAGTCATCCGGTTGTCTGTTTTGATGAGCGTCCCTGTCAGCTACTGGGCGATGTTCTGATGCCGATCCCCATGAAGCCTGGGCGCGTGGAACGTCAGGATTATCATTATAAGCGCAATGGAACATGCGTGGTGCTCATGGCCGTTGAACCGTTAGCAGGTCGTCGTGTTGTAAATGTAACAGAACAGAAAACCAAGAAAGATTACGCCGAATTTATGAAGGCCTTAGCAGCATCATATCCGGATGCCGCTAAAATTGTTCTGGTTCAGGACAACCTGAACACGCATAATCCGTCATCGTTCTATGAAGCCTTTCCGTCCGCCGAAGCGTTTGCGTTGGCGCAACGTTTTGAAATGGTCTATACGCCCAAGAAAGCCAGTTGGCTGAACATAGCCGAGATTGAATTGTCAGCCCTATCCAAACAATGCTTGGATAGACGCATTGCCGAGATGCATACACTATCCGTACAAGTGGATAGCTGGACAAGGCGACGCAATCGGCTCAAAGTCACCATTTGCTGGAATTTTACAAAGAACGACGCTCGAAATGAACCTCCCCGCCGCAGAGACGGCGGGGTATCGCAAAACAAAAACCCGCCCTCACTCATATCTTGAACAATTTTAGCTGCCCCGTGCGACGCTCTACTTCAGACTTATCCAAATACTGATTCCTTATGTATCTCTTGATTACTTCTTCATTCGTTGCGTCTCCAACCGTCCCTATGTACTTGCCATCACTCCAGAACTCCCCTCCCCACAACTCTTCTTTTCTCAGCTTGGGAAATTGTTGGAATACTCGTTTCGCCGTTATCGATTTTATCAATTGCAACACCTGACTGGGGCTATACTGCGGTCTGGCACCACAGAATATGTGTATGTGGTCCCCATCAAATCCGAGTTCGTCAATTATAATGTTATACCTTTCATTAATTCCCTTCATAGTCTCTCGGATACATTCCTCAACTTCTGGCTTCAGCAATGCTTTGCGATATTTAACTGCCGTCACAAAATGATATCTAATCTTATAGACAGCATGTGCTCCCTTTCCCAGTTCCATTCTAACAGCATTATAATCCCCCAAACCCCCTTTTCAAAAGGGGGTTCAAGGTCTCCCCACAGCAGAGACTGTGGGGTATTGAAAATTTAATAAATTGACCAGATTCTATGAGACTATTAAGAATTAAGTTTACAATGTACTAGAAAGGATTAGGAATACTGTACATTAACGTGAACGGAGGTCCCGATTATTATTCACTTTCGCTGATACCGCGAGTTCAGAATTTAACTTTGCCTTGAGCCTCACGAGGGCCTGATTATGAAGCTGGCATATCCTTCCCTCTGTCAGCTTCATCGCCCCGGCAATCTCCTTCATCGTCATCTCTTCCCAATAATAGAGGGACAATACCAGTCTTTCTTTCCCGGGAAGTCTGTCAATCATGCCCGCGATGAGTTCTTTCTTCTCTTTATCCTGGAGAATCTCAAGCGGGCTTTTCGCATCGGGATCGGACAGACATTCTGTTATGTCGAGGTCATCCCCACTGCCCGCCCTTTCATTAATGTCGCCAAATGAGCTTACCTGCATGGCTGCAATCCGGAGCGTCTTAAAGTATTCCTCCGGCGTGATCCCGAGAAACGCAGCAACTTCCTTTTCCTCCGGCAGTCTTCCGAACTTCTTTTCAAGAGTGAGATAGGCAGTTCTTATTGCGCTAATCTTCCTGTTCATTGATTTGGGTATCCAGTTATGCGCCCTCAATTCATCCAGCATCGCACCCCTTATCCTGAACTGCACAAACGTTCCGAGCTTCACTCTCCCCTCGGCATACCGCCGCAGTGCATCCAGAAGTCCCATTACACCGACACTGATCAGATCTTCGGTGGTGAGTTGACGAGGCAGCCCCCACGACAACCTGTAAGCCGTATACTTAATAAATGGAAGGAATTCATTAATGATACGTCCTTTTTCTTCTTCAGTTATGTCTGCCTTTTCCCTGCACGCGCGATCTTCGGCCTGTTGAGGAGCCAGGGAGCCGGTTACATTATTCGACAATCCACATTCCATGCTTTCGCACATCATTGTTTTGAAGAAACCTTCCTCCTTGTACAGTTCATTCATTTATCAAAGAATATGCCAGAATGCAACTCATTGAAACAAAAGCGATTTTGAAACTGGATTTCTCGGAAGGGATGCCTCGTGTCAAAGAAATGACAGAAGGAATGTCATGATAATCGGCTTCTGCAACAAGTTCAGCGAATTCGTTTCATATATAACATTTGCAGGGTAAAAAAGAGGAGCATCGATTGAGACCGATAAGAAGGACTGGATAGTGAATCTGAGAGGAACGAGCTGGTTATCTGACTCTCGTGCTAAATTCCTCGCGATACCATTTCCATAGTTCGAGCAGGGAGTTTTTCCTTCTTTCCGGCCCCTTGTAATAACTGCCGCTCCGCCTGACCGGGTCAACACCGATGGTGACCCATCCGCCCGAGCGGAAAAACTTTGTTATCTTACCCGAGGCGACGAGATCGTCAAGAAGAAATGGCTTTACCATATCAGATTCGCTGTTCTGATACATAACCTTTATAAGCATAATCCGACCGTTTCTTCGCCCGATAAAACAAAAAGCCAAGCATACCAAGGATTCATCCTTCGGCAGCTCGGCCATCTCCTGAAAGATCCGCCGCTTTCCGCCTCCCTTCTCACGAAGGGGTTGGCTTTGTCGGGACTGCACTTATAAAAGACTTCTCTGACTTAATGAATTACGGGCTACCCCTCTCAATTTCATAACATCACAAAGAACACAATATGTCAACTATATAAATCTTATTCGATGATAAGGAAAGCTAATTAGCGCGTACTCCGATTCACTTACTCTACTATGAGATACTCTCATTTCTTTCCAACATTATTCATAAAATCAAGAATACGAAGCGGAGATAGAGTATTTGAGCGGTTTCTTTTGCCGGTAGTCATATACATTCTGAAAATAGAGAGGCAAAAGCCTCGCAGGTCGGAACGACCGAGTCCGTCCGCCTAAGGCGGAGCGGAGAGCGAGAATACTCTCTCTCCGCCACCAGGGCTTAATGACGTATAAATCTATGATTTTATATTATCGTATAGAAATATTCTATTTTACTTATTCAATATTTCTATACGATAATAGGTTTGAGGGGTACCGGGGCTGGAGCCCCGCCTGGTCTGCAAAACCAGTGAAGAGATCTGTACAAGAATCCAAGGTGGGTTCGATTCCCACTACCCCTCTCCATAATTATACCTTGTCTGCAATATTTCATGCGCTACACCGCAGGGATAGTGGAAGAAGGCTCGGGCACAAGAAGGGAAACCGGAAAAAATTTCCGGAAGGCAAAGGAGTCTCTCTTGAGAACCTTCAAGTGAACGGTATTTTCGGGTCCACGGATGCAGTAAATGGTGGAGCATTCAATCAGATTTTCTGCCGCGGGTCAAAGAGGAACAATTGATTGATACTGATTATGGTGAAGGACGTTCTTTAGAAAGAGCCTCTGCGCGAGGGCTTATAATTACCGCCCTGGAGTTCATCGATCAAACCTTCCACGCCGTAGATATTTTTATCAAATACCGTGACTATCTGCCCCACTTCTTCCAGGGTATGAGCATCGCTGCCCCCGGTTTGTCTTGTTCCATTGCCATACTGTGCAAGCCACTTCCTGCATGTCTCGTTCTCAGAAGGACGGTTTCTGCCGTTGAGGACTTCAACCACCTTGAATGATGAGAGAATCCCCGGATCCGTCGGTCTGCTTTTTCTGAAGGGATGAGCAGGAATGGCAACCCCACCCTCTTTTTTAACCCACCCGATCAGGCCCTCCGCATCCATTCCACACGGGACATATTCAGCAGGTCCGAATACCAGGAAATCACCCCTCATCGTGGTATACTCCATGCCGACAATAACACAGATTCCTTCACACTCAACTTTATTGCTGAATACGTTTCTTGAGGCCGTTGTGTCATGATCGGTAATACAAATTCCATCCAGTCCGGTTTCACGTGCTCTCTCCACAAGGTCAGGGATATCAATTACACTGCACGGAGAAAAAGAGGTGTGTATATGCATATCAACAATCATAAACTAATGTAATTACCCGCCGGCAGTATTGTCAAATAGAGAATGTCGATAAAGAAAGCGCGATATATAGACAATATTGATTAGTATAACCTCCGTTTGCTGTGGTATAAATAACGATGCGGTGTATCTTGATAATCCTGGACGGACTCGGGGACAGGGGACAGGATTGCTTTGAAGGCAGAACGCCACTTCAGGCTGCACATACGCCTCACCTGGATCATCTCGCATCTGTCGGAATGAACGGGTTATATCACACAACGATGCAGGGTGTTCCCATGGCAAGCGAGACAGCTCACTTCATAATTTTTGGGTATGAGGTGGAAGATTTTCCCGGAAGAGGCTATGTGGAAGCGAAAGGAAGGGGCCTCGATGTTACCGACAAGGATGTCGCCGTCTTATGCCACCTGTGTAGTGTGGAGAATAAGAACGGTAATCTCGTGCTCACGTGGGGCCGTCCGGATATTTCACATGAGGATATCCGGGAACTTCTGACGGCAATTGAATCTTTTGAAACTGACGCAATTAAAATACGTCTGGTCCCCTCCCGGGGGATCGACGGGTTTCTTATCCTGAGCGGCTCCGTGACGGATAAAATAACTGATTCAGACCCGATTTATGAAGGCAGACCGGTTATGGAGATTATGCCTACGATTCAGAAGAGGATGTCCGCGTCTTCCGGGAAGACCGCATCCGTATTGAATAAGTATCTTATTCATTCTTATCAGACTCTTTCCGGTCATAGGATAAACAGAGACCGCATCTCACGCAATCTTCCGCCCGTGAATGCCCTTGTCAGTCAGAGGGCGGGCAAGAAAAGGCAATTGCCGTCTTTCAGAGACAAATGGGGATTGAAAGGTTTGTCAATCTCTTCAGGCGCCATCTACTGGGGACTCTGCAACGAGCTGGGGATAGAGACAGTAAAAGTCGAAGACACCGGGAATATAGAGGAAGATTTCAAATACCGCCTTCGTTTTGCAAAAGACGCATATGATTACGATTTTATCCACGTTCATACAAAGATGCCGGATGAGGCCGGACATACTAAAAACCCGTGGTACAAGAAAGAAGTCATTGAGGCACTTGACCGTGCAATGTCGGTCGTGGTCAATGAGATCATACCGGACAGGGAAACTCTGGTGGTTGTTACTGCAGACCATTCGACGGCAAGTTCCGGTACGATGATACATACCGGTGAAACAGTGCCCCTCACAATGGTCGGCAAATATGTGCGGAACGACGGGGTAAAAGAATTTAATGAGATCGCCTGTTCGGGGGGCGCACTCGGGGTTGTGAGGGGTAAGGAATTGATGCACCTCGTTCTTAATTTTCTTGACAGGGCGAAACTGTATGGGCTCATGGATACGCCGGTCGATCAGCCCTATTATCCCGGAAATTACAGGCCCCTGAAAGTGGAGAAGATATGAACAGAGGACTTTTTGAAATCCTGAGCAGTAAACCGGAACTTATCACGGACTTCCCCGAATGGATGCTTCCGGAGTCGGTGGTCATTGAAATCAGAAAAAATGCAGGTACGGCGATCGCCGAGATAGCGGGAAGAGACAGCGTTGCTGCCGTTATTCGTGCGTGCGAAGAAAAGGCCATTCGGGCAATAGTCCCGACAATAGCTTATACGGGAACAGAATACGGCAACTGGGAGGTGCCCTTCGAAAAGACTGAAATATTAAAACAAAGGTTGAGACAAAAGGATGTAAAAGTATACGACACGATTATACTGGGCTCTCCGCGTTTCTGGTGGAAGCTCTGCGGAAGATATACGACACACCTGTCAAAAAGGTTCGGATTCTACTCTCACTGCCTCGGCTGTCATCTCTATTTCCACGCAGTGCGGGTGCCGCTTGCAAGGAAATTACACTGCAATCTGATAATAGGAGGCGAGAGAGAGTCCCATGACGGCACGATAAAGATTAATCAAATAGGGATTTCATTGAATGCCTACGTCGATCTTTTAAGAAGATTCGACGTTGAACTCTTTCTTCCGATACGGTACATGAGGTCGGGAAAAGAGGTCGAGGCGATTGCAGGCGGGCACTGGGGCGAAGGAGCCGATCAGCTCGAATGTGTCCTGAGCAAGAATTATCGGGAAGAGGATGGCAGTGTAATTCTGAATGAAGAAGCAATAAAGAGGTTCTTCGACGAATTTGCGCTGAAAACTGCTGAGGAGATCGTAAGGGGATATCTTAAGAATTAAAGTAGCGTCTCTAAGCTTCTTTACATATGTTCGAGTGTTTTTAGCCGTCATTCCCGCAAAGCGGGAAGATCTGATTTTTAAAGCAATGGATTCCGACTACTCGGGAATGACAACAAAAATGGATTTCCTTAAAAGTCGTTATGTCAAGGGCAGAAGTCTGAATTTCAATCTGACTTCTATTGAACTGGCCACAGATCAAGATATTGTTGACGAAAGCCGGTACGGTCCATAAATCGACTTCAAAGCGATCTCCGCCTTTGAACCAACTGCCGGCATCCTGGTCCAGTTCACCTTGTAGTAATTAACCGTCGTCTTCAGAGGCAGGACGTTGTCGGTAATAATACCTCCGTTACAATCGGACGGGCAGACAATACACCCGGACGGGAAGTGGATCGCCTCAGCCGTACCATGGTAAACAAAGTGCGGAGTATAAGGCTTTATGACCTCTTTACCTTCAACGATAATCTTCTCGTCAATCATGTCTTCAAGGGCAGCCTCGACAATAAGCGAACCTTTCTTGAACCTCACCGTTACAATAATCGGATCGCCCTGGAGGTAATCATCAATAGTTGTTGTCGGCTTCAAACCTGTTCGTGCCTTCACCTCGTCCATGGGTATCTGTCTCCTCGATTTAGCTCCTATCTCCTGCAAAGCCTTGTTTATATCGGACCTTGAAACGTCTGTAGTAAAGACAAAGAACGGTTCCATCTTCCCGCCCTTGGCCCCGAAAAATGCCTGGAAACGGCGGCCCCAGTCGGCCACCGCCGGCTTCGAGCTGTCTTTGGTAACCGTTGCCGATATCCTCAACTCCTTGTTCTCCCTGTCGACAATCATCCTGTCTTCTTTTCCCTTCACGATCCTGACGTCCTTGCTCTTTTGGGCAGATGCAAAGGCCTCGGTTCCCGCGACGGAACTGAGCCCCAGGACTCCGAGCCCGATCACCTTCAGGAAATCAGACCTTTGCATTCTCCTCGGTTCGCTCTCTACGGTCTGATCCTCAGACCCCTTCCCCAAAAGTACTGAATAGGGATCAGAGCAACAGGAACAACCGCAGTCTTCTTTTCCTTTCATGTTGTCTTTCATAATCTCCTCCTTTTCGGGCCTCACCAACCCATTGATTTATAGAACCACAACAATACATATACATCGAACTATGAAAATATACCTGGAGTAAAAACGAGCAAGACAAGCCTGATAGTAAACCCGGCCGACATAATAACAATTATACGCCCGAGCGGTATCCTGACAAGGGCACCCAGAGTAGCGGGAAGAACAACCGGGACCAGGGGTAAAGCGAAAAGAATCCCGATTACACCGCCCGTCAGATATTTTACCGATACTCTGGTATTGCCCCATAACATCTTTTGTTGAAATATGAACAAGATATCCCCGAGAAAGAATATCCCTAATCCGAAAGAAATAAGTCCGACAAGAATAAAGCTCAGGTAACCGAGGACCATGCCTTTCGCAGTGCCCAATGCCGATATTACCGCAGAAACGAGTATGGGCCTTGAAAAAGGCAGCCAGTAGTCCTGGACGAGGTATGAGCCCAGAAGCATGGGAAATACACTTGTCACGGTTTTCAGAGATTTGAAATAGTCCGCAAACAGGTCTACGTTGCCGGTTCTGAGGTTATGTTTCATGAACATTACGTGGAATTCAGCGGTATAGTAATAGGAGTCAAGAATATAGAAATAGTGGCGGACAACAAGAACGGCGATGAAAGCAAAAAGAATGACAAGGGCCAACGCGATACATTTCTTGTAGATTACCGGCTTTCTCAGTGCGATGTGGCTAAGAGACTGTTCCATAAAGTTATGCACTTCCGAAAACTCATGATGTTTACAGAGGACTCTCTGTTCCCTTCTTAGCCTTATAACGGTTGTAAAAGAGAGGTATTAAGGAGACCAGAATAATGAGACCTAACCCGATAACGAATGTGGGAGATACTCTTCCCTTTATGACATCGAGGAGGGAACTTGAAAAGACGATAAATGCGATACATGCAGGCAGCATGCAGATGAACGTAGTTATCGCGTAATGCAGGAATTTTATTCTCGTGAGTCCGAAAGCATAATTAAGGAGATTAAACGGGAATATGGGGATAAGACGGGTAAAGGCCACAATCTTCCAGCCGTGTTTTTCTACTCCTTTGTCGAGACGGCTCCAGCGCGGGCTCTTCAATTTCTTTTCAATCCAGTCCCTGGCGATATAGCGGGAAACGAGGAATGCCAGACAGGCGCCCGCCGTAGCACTTGTTATAGTGTAGACAACACCCCAGAATGGACCAAAAAGGATCCCTCCTGCGATAGTCAGCGGGAGACCGGGCAAGAATAAAGAAGGCGCTACCGTATATACCAGCATATAAACAACCGGGGCCAAAGCGCCATAGCCATGGATCAGTCCTCTGAGGGTATCCTGCTCAAGATAACGTGTTGCACCTGTAAAACGTATCGCAAATATTGCGGCAATGATACAGAAAAGGAAAACGATGCGCTTAGTCAAACCGCCCTTCCCGGCTTCCTTCTCAGCAGTGAACGTCCGCTCGCGGGTGATCGCTGCGTCAATATTTTTTTTCAGGTGCCTCTTCAGCCTTAACCGGTTCAGGTACGTGAAAGGGGCCTTCGATATCTTTACCGTCCCGGCCATAGTGGCTTCAGGTTCAAAAATGATATCAAGGATATGATTGGTGGGGGTCAGTGAACCAAGGAAATTTGCGCAGCCCGCACAGTAAGTGACAATCCTTCTGCCGTCAGCTTCTTTCTTTCTGAGAAACCCCCAATTTTTTGAAAGATCGGGAGCTAAAAAACCGACCGAACCGCCTTCGCCGCAGCATAACGTCCTCTTGCCGGAATGCTTCATCTCTTCTATGGTCAATCCCTTTTTCGCGACAAGGTCCCTTGCGGCCGAGTGGACGGACTCCTGGAACCTTAGAGCGCACGAATCGTGAATAGTCACGGTTCCGTCCAATGTGCCTCTCTCAGGCAGACCGTTTTCCGCCATGAACTCATAGGCTGTCTTGACAGCCAAATCTCCGCCGTACTTGCTGAATACTTTATAACAATTGGGACATGCAACGATAACGTTCCGAATACCACTTCTGATGAGGAAATCCTTCATCTCATGGAACATGGCGTTGAAATACTCTTCTCTCCCGAGGTCATGTGAAGGCTTTGTACAGCAGTCAAGGACGATCCCGAGCGAGGGGATGGTCTTCTTTAAATGCTCAAACAGACCTAATACCCTGTCGGGCCTGGTTCCGGGAAGCGTGCAGCCCGGAAAGAATATCGTGTCGCAGTCCTGAGGGATGGCATAGTAAGAGTAGCGCTTTGACGTGCCCCGCCTCTCATATCCCCTTATAGCAGAGTGCTCGGCGTAATCCCCGTTTCCTCCTCTCACCGTCTCGCGCCGCATTCCAAGAAACATGAGAGCGGGGTTGATCTTTACGGGACATACCACGGCGCACAGCTGGCAAAGGCTGCATTCAAAGGGCATGCCCTGACAGAGCTTGTCCGACGGATCATAAGCATCGGCAATGTCTTTCGGTTTGCCGTATTTTCTGAGGAATGCGCATTCCTTCTGGCAGAGTTTACACCGTATACACTTTTCAGAGTTGACGCGGAGCTGCTCCCGCAGTTCCGCATTGATCTCGAGACCCGAAAAGTCTTTTACATCTGCTTTTTGTTCCGCCATAGTATCGCGAGTTAAAGAGTAATAGCCTGGTCTATACCCACCTCGCCGAGGGCCTTGTAGAGATCCGGGAAACAGCCGATGACGGCACCCTCAACAAGGTCGCCGTCAATCCTCCTCTCGATTGCGCAGCGGTCACATGCCATTAAGAGCATTCCCGTTTCCTTCGCAATACTGGAAAGCCGTTCACCCACATCGTTACCCTTTACGAGAAGGAATGTGTTGTCTACAAAGAAGAACATGCCGACCACATCGGCGCCGTGTGTCCCTTTTTCCAACTGCGGTACGATCATGTTACTCAGAATAAAATGTGCAAGATTCGTTGAAAAGATATAGGCTACCTTCATTTGATAACTCCTTTCGTTTATACTCTCTTAATTTAACCTTCCAAAAATATAGACATCCAATCTTTATTTTCGATGTATGAGACGAGACCTATAGATAATACGAATAAAGTCAACTAACCATTCCAATGTTTCCTACATGTTCAGAAATAGGTCGACAAAATACTCATTCCCGCAGCTCTTCGTAGGCGGTTATTAACCGGAATCCACTCATATCTTATGTAAGCCGACTAAATGCCTCGGGCATGACGACAAATGGATTTCTTTGGAAGGATTTATACGCGCCACATGCCTGGATTTTTGCCGGGTGAAACGCATTCTCGGAGATAGAATATTTGAGCAAGCTAAATGATTTTCACAAAGGACTTTAACGCATCGATAGCTGTATCTATCTCGCGCACAGTATTGAAGCAGGACAACGAAAACCGCACGGTGCCTCGGGGAAAAGTGCCTAATGTTTTATGCGCTTCAGGTGAACAGTGCAGACCCGGTCTCGAATATATGCCCCAGCTCACATCAAGGTAATGGGCAACATCAGACGCCGTCGCCCCTTTCATATTAAAGGAAATTGTGGCTACCCTGTCCGCATCAGGCGCATACAATTCAACTTCCTCGATTTCCCGCAACCTTTTGATGAGATATTGCGTGAGTTGATGTTCGCGTTCAATAATATTTTCGATGCCTTCTTTCAGGAGGAACCGGATGCCTGCAGTGAGGCCCGCATAACCGGGAGTGTTCAATGTCCCTGCCTCAAACTTGTCGGGAGGGAAGTCGGGGTGCACCGTCTTTTCAGATAAACTCCCTGTGCCTCCCTGCATGAAAGAAGCAAGCTCGTCAGGGTTTTTGACAATCAGCGCACCGGTGCCCTGAGGACCAAAGAGGTGCTTGTGTCCGGTGATCGCAAGAAAATCAAAAGGTGTTCTTCCCATGTCTATTTTCATCGCCCCTGCGCCCTGTGCCCCGTCGATCAGAATCTTGACCCCTTTGGCCTTACACACCCGGTAAATCCCTTCAAGGTCCATTTTTGTACCGATCACGTTCGACGCGGAGGTGACGGCGACGAGTCTTGTCTTAGCTGTAATTGCCTTCTTAATCTGATCGGGGGACACGACGCCATTCTTGTCCGCCTTCAGGATCTTCAGCTTGATTGTGCCTTTGCCCCTGAGAAAATTGAGAGGCCTCAGCACGGAATTATGTTCCACCGATGTGGTGACCACTTCCGCGCCCCGCTTCAGTGATCCATGGATTGCAATATTTAACGCCTCGGTAGCATTTTTTGTGAGCACGATATTTTCCAGATCGGGGAAATTAAAAAACTCACCTATGGCCTCACGTGTGTTATAAATGATCTCCGCTGCCTTCACGGACAACGAATGGCCCGATCTGCCCGGATTGGCATTAGCATGCTTCAGGCAATCGCAAATCGCCCGCGCGACCGTATCAGGTTTTATTCCTGAGGTAGCTGCGTTGTCAAAGTAGATTATCTTTTTCTTCACTGCAGACCTTTGTTTCTCCCCGCTGCTTCTCTTTGCGGCAGAAAAGAAGAAATACTAAATTGTGATAACCTTTAAGGACTTAAGCATGGTCTCGGAGATGTCATACATATTCGATATCCTGCCGGCTCCCAGCTGCTCTTTCAGATTAAAATAACCGAGGCAGGTTCCGCAGACCAGAAGTTCGACACCCTTTTCTTCCAGCTCTTTCAGATAGGGCAACGTTTCCGATCCCTTTATGGTCAACTTCACCCCGCTGTTCATAAAGCAGATTGTCCTGGGCTGAACGGACAGGTCCTTGATAGTGGCTACAAACGCCTTGATCAGGTTATTGCCCAATTCATCACTGCCGTGTCCTATGCGATCTTTGTTTATAAAGATCGTGGTCCCGGTCCCTGCAGGCTGAGCGGCACATATATAATCTTCAGGCTTTAATTCCGCTTTTGTGCTCCCGCTTATTTTTTTCGTCCGGATATAAAACTCGCCTCCCTTCTCGTCAACCCTGTCAATTTCCGCTCCCGCATGTTTGAGAAACCTTACGACGTTGTCCCGCGATTCCTCGGTGCTGACTAATACTAGTAAAGGACTCCCCTTGGATTTCTCAAGGGCTTCTTTAGTCTTCAGGACAGGTTGAGGACAAGGCAATCCTCTCGCGTCAATTTCTATTGCCATTCCGGACATCCTCCACTATTCTTGCTGGTTTCAAGATATATGCCGAATCAGCGCAGATCAGACAAACCTGAACGCTTTCTTTTTTTCCTTCTCTTCGTCTCTTTCCCATCGGTAAATAGAGTCGATTTCAACATTATTCTCCCTGAAGATCCTCTCTATTTCTTCTCTTTCGTCCCATAACACTTTGCAGCAAAACCCGCACTCCGAGCTGAACTCTCTGGGTACGGGTATTGTCTCCGTTTTTTTCCCGTTTCTTTGCAAAAGCTTCTTGGCCTTCAACGCAAAGTGTGTGTTATGAAAAGTCACAATCGCGTATGCGGTAATCGATGCCCCATTAGACAAAAACATATATATATTGTTCACGAATTACCCGCAGAAAACAAATAGTAATTAGTTATTAATAACTTCCGATCCATAGAATTTATCTATAAGGGAATCTATGGGGTCATTTTCCGCCGTGACAGATGTTAAACTAAACTATTGCGGTTTAGAATAATGAAAAGTCTTATTTAGAATTCTGATAACCAAAGCTTGTTAGAAAAACAAGAATCTTTTATGGTGGAGAAGAAATGCCGGACGATTTGAAGAAAGCCCCCAGACTTATGGAGAAGGTCCGTGCCGCCGGGTGAGCGGCAAAGATAAGTCCGGGGGACTTGGAGGAAATCCTTAGCGGTTTACCGCCTGAAAAAGACGTCAACCTCCTTGTTGGCGCGGAGAAGTGGGCTGATGCCGCAATATACCGTCTTACGCCGGAGATAGCACTCGTGCAGACCCTTGATTTCTTTACTCCCATCGTGAATGACCCGTTTAACTTCGGCAGGATCGCTGCTGCAAATTCATTGAGTGACATTTATGCGATGGGCGGAAAACCGCTCACGGCCATGAATATCGTCTGCTTCCCCGTTAAGGAGTTGGACAAGTCGGTCCTGCGCACAATTCTGCAGGGAGGCTTGGAGGTTATTCACCAGGCGGGCGCCGTCATGGCAGGAGGACACAGCGTCGAGGACCCTGAATTGAAATACGGTCTGTCAGTTACGGGGGTCGTCCACCCTGGCCGTTTCCTGAGTAATGACAATGCGAAAGAAGGAGATGTCCTGGTTCTGACCAAGCCGCTCGGTACAGGGATACTCGCCACCGCTCTCAAGGGCGGGGCTTTGAATGAGAAGCTCACCGCAGAGGTTACAGAATTGATGGCCACCCTGAACAGAGGAGCGGCGGAAGCCATGATGGAAGTCGGCGTCAACTCCGCTACGGATATTACAGGTTTCGGACTGCTGGGTCATGCGCTCGAAATGGCCAGGGCGAGCAGCGTGGGCATAAGGCTTTACGCGAAGGAGGCGCCCATAATACCCGAGGCGCTGACTTTTGCCTCTATGGGTATGGTCCCGGGAGGCAGTTTCCGCAACCGGAAATTCTGCGCCAGCCATGTTGACGTAGCTCCGGGGTTGGACCCCCTTCTTATTGACCTCTTGTCGGATGCCCAAACCTCGGGCGGTCTTTTGATATCTGTTCCCGGCGAAAAAGCAGAGTTGCTCATAAAGAAGCTTCTTGAGAAAAAGACACCCGCCGCAAAAGTGGTGGGGGAAGTCCTGAGCGAACCAAAAGGCGCCATCCAGGTGCGCTGAATTAGAGTTTCATTCGTTTGATGCATATGTGCCCGCTTGCTTTTGGTCAAACGCATTTTTGAGGTTATCCGTATTCCACGGTTTGCCAGACGTTTATTATTATCACACATTGTGTTATAATATTCTGTGGCTATAATCACTAAAAAGATAGGCAATAAATCCTATGCTTATTTTTCCGTCAGGGAAGGCAGGAAGGTCGTCCATAAATACATTGGCCCGGCTGATAATCCGGCGACCCAGAAAAAAATAGCCGCCTATGGCGAGATCAATGCCGTACCGGAAAGGTTTCGTTCCCTTTTCTGGGACACAAGGCTTGAGAACATAAACGTAAAAAGAAATGCTGCTTACATAATTGAGAGAGTCCTTGATCCAGGCAGCCTTGATGCGCTCGAATGGGCTCAGAGGGTTTATCCTGTACAGAAAATACTGGATGTCCTGACGTCGAGCAGAGCGCTCGGTGAAAAATCGCGGAATTTCTGGAGCCTCTGGTTTGGCCTCAAGAATACATAAGAACTGCCTTCCGGCAGAGGCATGGAAAGTGCTGGATAAAATTAAGGGCGTCGCAGCCAGGCATGAAGCCGTATTGGCCGGGGGCTCAGCCCTGGCGCTTCAAATAGGACACCGGGTTTCGTACGACCTCGATTTTTTCACCCGGAAACCCTTCCGGACGGACAGGCTGATTTCAGAAATCAGGAAAGCCACCGGGCATTTCCAGGTACTCACCGAGGAAGAGGGCACGTTAATTCTTGAAATCGAGGGCGTGAAGGTCGCTTTTTTTCAGTACGAATACCCCTTTTTGACAAGAATAATCGAGCATGCCGGAACCAGGATAGCGGGGATGCTCGATATCGCTTCGATGAAAGTCATCGCCATAAGCCAGCGCGGAGTAAAACGGGATTTTGTCGACCTCTATTTCATCCTGCAGGAAATCCCGTTCCATCTCATTGCCGCACACATGGTAAAGCGATTTGGCAAGCAGAGGATCAACCCCGCGCACATAGGCAAGTCACTCGTATGGTTTGCGGATGCGGACACGAACCCGGATCCCGCTTATATTAAAGGCAAAGAGATCGCCTGGGACAGTATCAGAAAGTTCTTCCGAACTCACGTGAAGCAGTTCACGCTGGATCTGGAAGCCGCAAGAGAAACTGAAACAGCTTGAGGTTTTTCCAGAACATCCCGTACGTTTTGCTCACAGTAACCCTCACAACTATTGAACCTAACAATTATGTCTACTTCTTTTGAAAACCAACTGTGAATAATGAAGATTTGACCCTCTAGTAGTACTCTAGTAGTATGATGTGTTTGCATCACTTTACATATATTCCGCAGCCGATAATGATATCATTAAACTTTTCGACATAAGACTGCTTTTTTTCAATTTTCTTTGTGACAGGATTGCGAATTTGATACGATGCCCAGCCCTTGCCTGATTTTTTTACGGCTTTGAGGATTTCGTTGACCGCGATATTCTGGTTCTCATCTTTAATCTCGGCCCGACTTTTCCCCGTGTACTCCGGATACTGCCCATTAGCAAGGGTAACACCCTTCATGTCGATGACAAATATATATCGATCCTTAACAGTAAACTTGCCCTTTTTATTATTAAATTCTGCAAATGCCTTCTCTTTTCCGACTTCCTTGACGTAGGCAACCGCCTTTTTCACCATATCCTCCGCCTCTTGCTTTTTGTCTTCTCCTGCATATGAGACAACGGTCACTGAGATGATCAGGAGAAGAGTTGTTACAACTACAGCCAGCCTTTTCATAGAATATTCTCCTTCTTTAAACAGATTTGGCCGCACACAGCTATTCATTAACACCTCGCAGAATTCCAGCACAATTCAGACATATCGCTTCCATGTGCACCTTAGGCACCATTATAACATGCATCATATTCATAGGGAACTCTGTTCCGATAGTTGTCATTACCCTTGGGGTGGGCTGTCGGCAGCGGATACTACCGCCGAAAAAACGTTACAGATAGTGTGGGCAGAATTGTACGCGCTTACCGTCCGCGAAGGATTCCTATGCTTATCGCCTTCTATGCGCCAGCTTATTAGAGAATATGGAAATCAGACCGCCGAGCATTATGTAGCCGATGATCACTTCTGTGGTTATCAGCATCGCTGCCAGGTTCTTTTTTGGAGCAACGTCACCGAATCCCAAGGTCGTGAAGGTCACCGCACTGTAGTACACCGTTGTCATACGACTGAACGGCAGGTTTGCAACGTGGAAGTGCTGCGGTCCCATCTTCCAGAAAACATGGGCAAAAACCAGAACGAAGAGTAAGGACCAGCTCGCCCATCGCATCATCGAACGGCCGCAGTCGGCGAGTGCCCACCAGATGAACACTATCAGCTTACCCTTTTTGGTTTCAAGAAGTTCCTCAAAGTAATCCTGGTCTTCGAGGAAAAACCGGAACCTCTGACTGCCATAGCAGGAAACCATGTGAACACCCTTGCAGCGGCACGTCGTGCCGAGTATAAGATCGTACCTCTTTTCCCATATCCTCACCGGGTTAAACTTCACCTTCCTCAAAGTCCTAAAAAAAATCTTACTGTCAAAGACGACTGAAGAAACCTTTGCCCTTTCCAAGTTCGCGCCGGTCAGATTGGCACCCGTAAGGTCCGCATGCACAAGATCGATATTCCTGCAGTCGGCGTGGGCCATCATGACCCCTTCGAGGTTGGCTTGGGAGAGGTCCGCTCTTGCGAGATTTGCGTCTTCCAGAGAGGCGTTCCGCAGGTTGGCCCCCCTCATATCTGTCCCTTCGAGGTTGGAGAAAAGGAACAAGGCGTTTGCGAGGTCGGCAAGCGCAAAGGTTGCGCTTCTCATATCAGAGTTGGCAAAATTGGCGCCCTTCATAGATGAGCCAGAGAAGTTGACATTCTGCAGGTTCATCGAAGAAAGATTGGCGCCATCAAGTTCCGCATTGCTTAGGTCTATTACAACGTCGCGGTTTTTCTCCCTCCACAGGTTCCACGTCTCCGAACCCTTTGACAGGATCGTTATCTGATCAATATTAGCCATACCCCATCTATGCTAAATACTCTTAAACGCTGCCCTGACGCCAGGCGTAGGATGTACTGACTCATATTCTATCAACAAATCCTCCATCGGGACGCGTGTGTAAATCGTAAAGTAAAGATTGGAATTTGTTAATGACAGTGAAAAGTTGTGTAAATGATTATATGGATTAAGGTAGAATGTGCTTAATTTGTGCTTTATTATATCTTCGGCCAGTCAGCTCCGCCACGACAGCCCGTCCCGCGACACGGCCCGTGATGATCGATGAACCGAGGAACGTTCCTTCGAGAGAGGCCTTTCCGTTGATCTCCGCCAAGCCTGTCAACTCGCCTACCGCATACAGGCCCGGAATCGGGCGATCTAAGACATCGATGACGCGGCATGACTGATCGATCGCCACGCCACCCATGCTCTTGCGCGTCAGGGGGAAGAACTGCACAGCGTAAAAAGGTGGCCGCTCGATCCTTTGCGGGTGATGCCCACGGTGACCGGCTGCTGCCAATACGGCCAAAATCATGCATCGCGGCCGTCCGTTACCATCTTGTTCCACTTGCGGACAGTGTCCTCGATCGCATCCGAAGGAAGTCCTGCTGCGGCGGCGAGTTCATGCACTGTGGGGGCCGATTTGACAAACGGTTTCATGACGGGATTGTCGAAGATCCTGTCCTCGATCTTCTGGCTGTTCCACCCGGAGACGAAGAAGGTCCCGCGGGCTGCACTATCGAAGATGGCCCAATACGTGCTTCCGGGCTGCCTGAGAACCGCCGGGAAAAGTAGTCTTCGTGTCCTGAGACTCATTTACGAAACGCCGGCCAGCCTTGTTGACCCAGATCGACTGCTGGCTAAAGGCGTTCAGGCCACGCGCGCCTGACAGATCACGCGGATCCGGCAGACCGGTCGAATAGTTCCACTGATAACCCATGTTCCGCAGCTGCGCGCTGACTGCCTTCGCCATCGTGTGGCCAGACCCCACTGCATTCGGCCCCGCGCCGAGCAGGAGCCGCTCAGGAAACGGCAGGTCCTTCGGCCAGTACTCACGGACCATCTCCATGTTGTTCTGGAAACCACCCGTTGCTAGAATTACGACACGCGCAAGATAGTCTATTTCCGTTCCGTCACGAAGTCGCCTTGCCCTGACACCTATGATGCGATCGCCGTCCCGGATCAACGAAATACCCTTTGTATCCCAGGAGAAACTTACATTGCCGGTTTTTACACACTCGCGATAGATAGGCTCAACGAGGCCAAGTCCCCCGCCTACGACTTGATGCCAGCGCCGAACACGATTGCCAGGCATCAGTACTACGTTCTTTTCGAATCGTTCTCCGATACCGGTGAGCCAATCGTAAATCTCACGACGGGACTCGTTCACGTAATATCGCACCCACCAGGCGTTGGGACCGGAACCGCGCTCGTCACGACCGTACTCCATGAAATCCTCAAAAGCGGTCTGCGGCGAGTCGTGCACCCCCGCCTGTTCCTGTTCAGGAGTGCCGATGACACAAATACGTCCCTCGCTCACCAGTGCCGCCCCGCCATAATGGGGCGACATTTCGATCACAGCGACATCCAGGCCACTGCGCGTCAACTCCCAGACAGCCGAAAGTCCGGAGATACCGGCGCCGACAACGACTACATCATGATGGCGTTCCTCGCCTGCCACAACTCCGAAAGCTAAAAAAATCATGACCACCGCTGATGAGCACAACATCGCTCTTCCGATTCCCTTCATATCACCTCTCTATGCTGTCTGCTAAGTCTACAAAATAAATTTGACCACATTGTTATGAAACAAGCCGGATACTCGCAAGACACAGTATATATTGCAGCGTCTATGGAGTCAAATCTTATGGGGCATACGAATTGACTCACATTAAATGTTACCGAAGTTAGGAGTAAGAAGGTATCGTTGACTCATAATGCATGTTACCGAAAAAAGCATGCATAGAAAGGGACTGTATTATGAGCTCACGATCCAAGCGAGAGTATCTTGAAGCCATATACCTAAGATACAAAAGGGCTTCTCGAAAAGACAAAGCTATTATTCTGGATGAATTTTGCATTACCTGCGGATATCATCGAAAACATGCCATCCGGTTGCTGAAGAAGTGCACCCGTTTTATCAAACCAAAAAAGAAGAAGAGAGGGAGGCCACCTTTATACAGCAAAGAAGTAATTGTTAAACCTCTGAAGAAGATATGGTTGTCTGCAAATCTTCCGTGCTCAAAGAGACTCAAAGCAGTGTTACCGTTATGGCTGCCAGGCTATGTTCAGGAGTACGGGAGTCTTCCTACAGAAGTCACCGAAGCACTCATTGCCATATCGCCTGCCACTATTGATAGGCTTCTGAAACCTGTCAGGGTAAAATATAAAGGGCGTGGTAGATCTACAACTAAGCCGGGGACACTCTTAAGAAAACAAATACCGATCAAGACAAACCAGTGGGATGAAACCCGTCCGGGGTTTCTGGAAGCTGATACGGTAGCTCATTGTGGCACATCTATGGCCGGTATGTTTGCGTTTACCATAGACTGCGTAGACATCGCTACTGGCTGGACTGAACAAAGAGCCGTATGGGGTAAAGGTGAAACAGATGTATTAGCACAGATCAAAGACATTGAGGTATCTCTCCCTTTCCCGTTGCTCGGATTCGACTCTGACAATGGCTCAGAATTCCTCAATTATCACCTCCTGAGACATTTTACAGAAAGACAACAGAGGGTGCAGTTTACCCGGAGCAGAGCATATCACAAAGACGATAACGCGCATGTCGAACAGAAAAACTGGACACATATCAGACAGTGGCTTGGATATCACCGATTCGATATCCCTGAGATTGTTCCTCTTCTCAATAAGCTCTATAAGACAGAATGGAGATTGTTTCATAATTTCTTCTGCCCTTCTGTGAAGCTTATCGCCAAACAACGCATTGCCTCAAAAACGATAAAGCGCTATGATAATCCCAAGACGCCTTATCAGAGGGTTATGGATTCGCCGGATATCGATCCTTCCACAAAACAGAAGCTTACAACCCTGTTTAAAACGTTGAATCCATTTCATCTGAGAAAAGCAATGGAAGATAAGCTGAAAAAGATATTCCTTTTGTGCTACAAAAACTCACGCTGAGTCAGCGTTCCTTCGGTAACATTTTCTTATGAGTCAACTGGATATAGCAGTCTATAAATATAAATATAAAATAAATAGGGACAGCGACCATGAAAAAACACTAAAGAGAGGGCAAGAGGATCAGGTCTACACATTTGACGCGGACGAGGAAATAAGAGAAGGCCACCCGGGAAAGGTTTCCAATTGATGTTTCTATCGGGAACCAATACCCGTCGAAAGATATCCAAGGTTAGGACTTTCAGGTGTATAAAACCTTATGAGAATCTACTTGATGAATTAAGGGTTGCCCAACTTATTGAAAGGTACGGTGTATGAACCGACCGGAAAATAGGGGAAAATAGGGACACATCCCATTTTTCTTGACACGTAGAGACACAGACTATAGAATCACATATGCCGAGGATCGGACGCGCGGTGGCGGCGGGCTTTCCGCACCACGTAATTCAAAGGGGAAACAATCGGGAGGAAGTCTTTTTCGAAAAAGATGACCGAAAACAATATCTCTCACTGCTGAAGAAATATGCTTCGAAGTGGACTTCTCCAGTAATGGCATATTGCCTGATGACCAATCATGTCCATCTCCTAACGAAACCCGGATCGGAAGAGTCCCTGTTTAAGATGATGCAGGGCCTTACTCTCTGCTATACGCAATATATGAACAGGACCTACGGGAGGACTGGAAGATTGTGGGAGAGTCGTTATCATTCTTGCATTGTGGATCACGAGAAGTACTTGTGGGCAGTAGCCAGATATATCGAGCAAAATCCAGTTCGGGCCGGGATGGTGGAGAAAGCAGAAGACTATCCCTATTCAAGTGCCCTCGCACATGTCAAAGGCAGTAAGGATGCCGTCATAGGAGAAGACCTTTTCACTAATGACAGACGACAAGACTACGTTCTGCTGCTACGATCCGATGTGCCCAGAAAAGAAATTGAGCGATTGCGTTATGCTACAAGAACGGGAAGACCTTTCGGCACTGAGGGGTTTGTGGTTGAAATGGAAAATAAGCTTGAAAGAAGGCTCCTGCAGCGACCGAAAGGAAGGCCAAGAAGGGAATCATGCTGAAAAGTGGGATGTGTCCCTATTTTCTCACTTCAAAGTATCCGGTCGGTAATTCTATTTCTTTCCGTACTGTCATAGGGACATGGGCTGCTGTTATCAGCAATAAACATCTCAATAGCACCCTTATCTCCTATGGGAGTTTGCAGAGCCACGGGAAACTGTATTGCCCTTAACAGGAGTTCAACTCTCCTCAAAGGGACCTCTAACTTCTGAGCTATTTCTTCTTTTGCAGGCTGCCTGCCAAGCTGTTGTACCAGTTCCTGAGAGGCCCCGTTAACCTTGTTATAAAATTCAATCATATGAACGGGAAGCCTGATCGTTTTCGTCTGGTCCATTATTGCCCTCGTAATCGCCTGTTTTATCCACCATATCGCATATGTGCTGAATTTGAACCCTTTCCTGTAGTCAAACTTATCTATAGCTCTCAACAGACCCATATTGCCTTCCTGAATAAGGTCGAGCAAAGGAAGACCTTTCCCTATATAATTTTTAGCCGTGTTCACCACCAGTCTCAGGTTATGAGTTATCAGTTTATTTGCCGCATCGTCAACGAGCTGTTTTGCTTTGGCGATCCTTTCATACTGTTTTTTTAATTCATCTATTTTGACGCCGGCTTCCGACTCAACACGCTCATATTCTGCCCGCACTTCTTTCATAAGAATTTTCAGCTTTATAGTGTCGATCCCCTTATTATTTTTGCCTTTTAACATGGCCTCCAGATCTTTTAACGTTCCGTATTCCACAATCCTGTCATCTGCCTTTTTTATGTCCGTCATAAACTTATCGAGCAGATCCAGGCTTATGATAAGGGCCTCGTCCGAATTATCTGATTCTTTTTGCTTCTTACCGTTCAGACGCGCTTTGACTTTGCTGTATAGAGCGAGAGTTATAATAATCTTCTTTAACAATCCCTTTCCCTTTCTCTATCGCCATTGCAAGTTCTCTTTCCTCACCTCTCGTAAGTACTGAATTTCCCCCTATCGACTGAAAATATGTCCGAATGAGATCTTCAGTCTTTTCACATTCCTCCGGTCTCGCTGCCTCCGGGGCTTTTTGCCCGTTGGCGTTATATTGCTGAGCTTCTACTGAATTTAATCTCCATGTCGTCGAGAATACAGATAGGGCTTTCCGATTCTTCCGGGGGATCAAATTCTGAGGGGAAAGTATCATTTATGGCGTTGTAAGTAAACGCTCCTCGCCTCTCACCTGAATTTGTAATTTCGACTATAGGTATCCAATTCTCTCATGGCTCGGTCCTCAAGCAAGTTCTGATTTTGAAGCACTCCATGCCTTCAATTGGAGCCTCGATAAATTCGAACAGGAAAATAATGCAATCTAGCCAACAGGCTGAAAGATAGCAATAATTATTCTTGACTTCCAAATCGTTCCTTCCATGTGCATGTGAAGAATCCTCCGTGATAAAGTTCGTATAGATGGTATCGCATAAGTATTATTTAGTTGTCAATTTGAACTTATTGTTAACAAGACATCTCAAAATGATATTAATAAATCATATGCATTTGAAACTTTAGGGAATGGAATTAGTTCATATATATTTTTCCTAAAAAATAGAGTAACTTGTCATACTTTCAAGTAGTTGTTATGCAGGAAGTTCCCGTAACAAGGCGGCGAATAAGAGAGCCGGGATGGATTCGAAAGTGAGAAGAACTGATTTCGCTGGTTTAAGACGCCCGGCAGAAGTACTGACAGACTAAAAAAGTAAATAACTCGATTTACTGATCGCCGGTTTTAACGTCCTTCTTCTTGATCGATTTAGACAGGAAAACAATGCAGTTCTCACAGATTTTACCAAGTTCTCTGTTGCATGTCACTCTGTTCAGTTCCCAGCAAGGTTTCGTCCTGTCCATATATGCAGAGCAGGAATCCCTTTTTTCCTTTGAACACTCCTTTATCTCCCAACATGGCGCATAATTCAGAAGTTTTTTTATACCTTCGATACTGATCTTTTGAATATGAAGCAGATCCCGCAGGCACTGAAGCCAACTTATGTCGTTATCCGAATAAAACCTGTTCCCATTTTTTCTAAGGGGTTTTATCAGGCCATGTTTTTCATACAGCCGAAGCGTTTGTTCGGCCACTCCCATAAGCTCCGCCACGACCCCTATGGTGTAAAGGGGCATATTCTTCCTGTCTTCGACAGTCATTCCCTTTAACAGTTTCTTCCTTATCATTACTTATTTCTTTGAACTAATATTTTGAACTAATATATAAATATTATCATTGATACCGCTTTTAAAACAATTCCACAGAGCCGTTGACCCCTGCGTTAATTAAAGGGCTACTGCTGCTTAAGGGTTGCCCAACTTATTGAAAGGTACGGTGAATCGAACCTATTGAGGTCCGGAGAAGTCCCGATTATACATAGATGAGCGGCTTGGGCATTATTGTGAAATAAGTCTCTCTATTTCTCTCTCGTCTATCTGGAGCTCTTTAGCGAGAAGCCCGGGCGTTGCTCCTGTCTGGCTGACTATTTCTTTGAGATAATCCTTATAGTTCATGCTCTCTTCCCAGCATCGGGAGAAATGATCCTTCAGTATTGCCGCGAGTCCTTCCGAGGGTATCCTGTAACCTTTTCTCGTGGCCTCCTTTTCTCCTGTGCTTTCAGGTATGCCGATTACCACTATTCTGTCATCTGCAATGATATAGCGAATATTGTTCGCAATGGCACAGATACTGAAACGCACCTCGGCCCCGGCTTTCTGATAAAGATGGCCTATATGGAGTCTGTCATGGAATTTCGGGATGAGATACTTCGCTGTTATCCCTTCCTTCTTCAACTTCTCGATGTGGGTAATTATCTCATTGACTCTCTTCTTATCTTCCTGCGACGGAGGTCTTCCCGTAATAACGCCGACAACTTCAGTCGCTGCATCCATCATGGAATCGGTGACACTAAGGAAATACTCCTGCCGGGTGAGTATCTTTGTCGCCTTTCCGACTTCCAAAAGGAGGCTTCTCCTTCCTCTTCCCTCCTTGAGGCTAAAAAGGAGAAGGATAATAGTCACTACAAGAAGCGCCGATTCGAGTATGAGCAGCACCATTTCTACGGTCATGGCTTATTTCTCCTGTACTTTTTACGATTTCTGCCTGCTTATCTGCTCTTTGATCAGACGGTAACTCACGACCTTCTCAGTAAGGCCGATACCTACCACGTCTTGCGCTCACGGCCGCGAAGGAGGGACTCGCGGACGGGGGTTGTCAGTCCCTTGTTAATCATCGGGGTCGGCAGCTCAGGCGTGAGCGTGAGGTTCCGCTTACGGAAGGGGCTCCCGATCAGCTTCAGGATGTCCGCTGTCTTCATGTGTCGTCCGAACCTGCGCAGCAGCTTGATGGTCTGAACCGGCCGCAAGAAGAGCCGATGGACAAACAGCAGAAGGTACCCCTTCTGCCGGGCCCGGTTCACCACTTCGCTCGGAAGGACGGTCGGGTCGATGTCTGAGCACTTAAACCACTTGTACCAGTCGCGCTCGTCGTCGATGATGCCACGCTCGATGTACTCCTGCCACAGCGGCGTGCCGCGGTAAACACACAGACGGTTGAAGCCAAACGTGTCCAGCTCAAGATGGGCCGCGAAACGGAAGCTCTGCAAGATGTCCGCCTCGGTCTCTTCCGGCGAACCGATCAGAAAGAAGCCGTGAGCGGTATCGATCCCGTGGCGCTTGGCCTCGCTGACTGCGTGCTCGATCTGCTCCAGCGTCTGCTTCTTCTTGAGCCGGTCGAGTACCTTCTGGGTGCCGGCCTCGACTCCGAAAGCGAGAAAGCTGCAGTTGGCCCTCACCATGAGTGGGGAACTGGTCGACGGCAACCGAATCGACCCGACCCTCGCAGCCCCAGCGGAACTCCAGCTTGCGGTCGATGATCCCCTGGCAGATCTCGCGGATGCGCTTGCGCTTCAGCAGAAAGTGGTCGTCCGTGAGGTAGATCGAGCGGTAGCCCTCGTCGTTCAGTTGCTGCATCTCGCCCAACACGTGCTCAGGAGAGCGGCAACGCCATTTGCCATCGGCCAGAGTGGGGATGTCGCAGTAGATACACCGATAGGGACAGCCGCGCGAGGTCTGCATGGTGCAGAACCGGTCCAGTGAGAGGACTGCAGGAACATCGAGCGGCATCGACTCGATGTAGTCGATCGGAAGACTCTTGCGGTCGGGGTAGGGAAACTGGTCGAGGTCCCTGATGATCGGGCGCGGCGCGTTCTCGACAATCTCGCCCCCCGAGCGCCAGACCAGGCCGCCGACCTCCCCTGGATTGTCCAGGTTCTCCAGGAAGCTGGGGAGGAGTTCCTCGCCCTCGCCCTTGCCGACACAGTCAGCATAAGGACAGTCCGCGAGGATCTCCTTCGCGTTCATGGTCGCGAACACGCCGCCCAGGATGATCGGCGTGTTGGGGGCCGCCTGCTTCAGCCGCCGCGCCATATTGCGGGTAGCAGGATAGGAGGTCGTTGACAGGAACGAGAGCGCAATTACATCCGGCCTTTCCTGGCCGATCGCCTCTGCGATGTGCTCCGCCTTCATCCGTGGGTGGCAAGTGTCGAACATCCGGACCTCGTGGCCGTGCTGGCGCACGATTGGGGCCAGGGTCTCGATCCCAATGGGGGGGAACGCCATCACCTGGACTCGTCCCTTACCGAACCGTGAGCCCACGAGTTCCGGAGGCAGTAGTTGGTAGAAGTCCTCGTCTCGAACGTAGATCAGAAAAACCTTCATAAATTGCTTAATTGTTCCTGTATGTAGCCTTGCAAGCGACGAAATATCCTGAGTATTTCCACTATTATATTATAAACAAATGGAGCTTACAGTAATCTTACAAAACAGAACCGATAAGAATTTTAGTCTTTGAAGCGAAAGCACGCTGATTCCAGTTGATCTCTATGAACTTGCGGCTCGCATCAGATCTCCACTCGAACGCGCACACAATAACAAGCCGCGATGAAGTTTGTCTGTAGTCCCTATGTTTCGTACATAAAAGGGCAGCGGGTTACAGGGCGGCAACCATCTAAAAATTTCGGCATGAGAAATGGGCGTTTTGGATCACATCCACAAACGACTTAGGCGAGGGCTTCTTTCAGGTCCTTCCTGTCGACGTACCTCTTGCCCGCCTGCAATGTCTTCTTTCTCAATCTGATAGATTTGGGCGTCACTTCAATAAGTTCATCTTCCTTAATGAATTCTATCGCCTGCTCCAGACTCATAATCCTCGGAGGTATCAGCTGCAGTGCATCGTCTGCGTTGGAAGCACGCATGTTTGTAAGCTTCTTCTCCTTTGTGGCATTCACGTCAAGGTCATTTTCTCTTGAATTCTCACCTATAATCATGCCCTCGAATACGGAAGTATTATGGCTGATGAACAGCGTCCCCCTCGGCTGCAGGTGAAAAAGCGCATAAGTAGTGGAAACCCCCTGCCTGTCGGATACAAGAGCTCCTGTTTGCCTCTTCGAGAGAGGTCCCTGCCATGG
Organism: Thermodesulfovibrionales bacterium; assembly: GCA_963727725.1. Lineage (GTDB taxonomy): Bacteria > Nitrospirota > Thermodesulfovibrionia > Thermodesulfovibrionales > SM23-35 > CAVSHJ01. The sequence goes on along the minus strand of CAVSHJ010000010.1, from coordinate 7,898 downwards.
CTCATAACCGTCGAAGAGATGGTTAAGAAGGCCGGTCCCCCTTGTATCGGTAAGAAACTGCGTCCTGAAACCAATGAGGCCCCTCGATGGTATCCTGAATTCAAGCCTCACCCTTCCGTGACCGTTGTTCTGCATTTTCTGCATTACGCCCCTCCTCATTCCCAGTTGCTGGGTAACAACACCGATATAATCCTCGGGCACGTCTATTACGAGCAGTTCCACAGGTTCATGCAAAACACCGTTTATTTTCTTCGTTATGGTCTCGGGCATCGCCACCGAAAGCTCGTACCCTTCCCTCCTCATCATCTCTATCAATATGGCAAGCTGCAACTCTCCGCGTCCCATGACCCTGAAAGAATCCATATCGAAATCTATATCGATGGACACGTTATAAAGAAGCTCTTTTTCGAGCCTCTCCCTCAGCTTTCTGGACGTAACATATCTGCCTTCCCTTCCCGCAAAAGGAGAGGTATTAACGGAAAAGACCATCGAAATTGTCGGCTTATCCACAATTATTCTCGGAAGCGCAACCGGATTTTCGGCATCTGTAATGGTATCGCCAATGTTGATCCCTTCAATGCCGGCGAGGGCAATAATCTCCCCCGCGTGCACCTCTTTTTCCTCAACCCTCTCGAGCCCCCGGAATGTCTGAAGAGATGAAACCTTTGTTCTTGAGACTTCACCCTCCTCCCCGATAAAAGACACGTTGTCTCCCACTTTCACCTTACCCGAGAAGACTCGCCCTATCGCAAGCCTTCCGATATAGTCGTCATAATCGATATTGGTGACGAGAATTTGAAGTACCCCGTCAGATTCACCCGCCGGGGGGGGTATTGTTTTCATTATCGTCTCGAAGAGCGGTTTGAGGTTATCTGACTCTTCCTCCATGGCGAGTTTTGCAATGCCCTGTTTTGCATTCGTATAAATAACAGGAAACTCCAGCTGTGCTTCCGTAGCGCCGAGATCGATAAAGAGGTCATAGACCTCGTTCAGGACAGCCTGAATCCTGGCATCAGACCTGTCTATCTTGTTCACCACAAGCACCGGGGGAAGTTCGAGTTCAAGCGCTTTCTTCAGGACAAATCTCGTCTGGGGCAATGGACCTTCCGAAGCGTCGACAAGCAGCAGCACGCCGTCAACCATCTTAAGGGTCCTTTCCACCTCGCCGCCAAAGTCCGCATGGCCGGGGGTGTCCACAATGTTAATCTTCACCCCGTTATACGTGACCGCGGTGTTCTTTGCCATGATGGTGATCCCGCGCTCCCTTTCGAGATCAATGTTGTCCATAATGCGCTCCTGCACCTTTTCATTGGAGCGGAAGATCCCGGACTGTTTCATCATCCCGTCAACGAGCGTAGTCTTGCCATGGTCAACATGGGCTATAATGGCGATATTCCTTAAATCATCACGTCTCATAAAAAAACCTCTTTTCTGCTTCAAAAAATCCCTGTTCCGCAGCAGAAGGTGAATTTGGTTGTCTTAGCGTCTCAACACAGATTCTCATCGGCTTTGACTCTGGTGGGACAAAGCAATAACAACTTTATATTTTACAAAAAAAGAGAGAGAAAAGCCAGTGTAATAATTTAAGGAAGTGCCATACCATATTTATGTTCATAAGTCCGCTCCGTCATGCCCGAAATTCTTAGTCGGGCATCCATTCTTGGTTAAACCTGGATTCCCTCCGCCTGAGGCGGATTCGCGGGAATGACGGCCCGGCAGATTTCTGACGATTGATTCGGCATGCGATCCTATGATTCCTGCTGTTCGGGGGTGTGCAGTTTCTTAAAATCGATATTCTTTTTCTTCAGCTTTTCGATAAGGGTAGTCCTGTTCAGACCGAGGAGTACCGCAGCCTTGTTCTTCACGCCGCCGGTCTTTTCCAGCGCCCTCAGAATAAGTTTTTTCTCCATATTATCGATCACCGCGTTAAGGTTGATCCCTGAATCAGGAATATCATCGTCCTTAAATGAGGGGACAGTTGTATTTACCATATGAGCACTCTTCCCCGTTTCCGTACCGACCGTCTGGCGGAACTTTCCGGGAAGGTCTGAAACATTGACGGTATTTTCGCTTACGAGTATTGTGAGTCTTTCGACAAGATTCTCCAGTTCCCTCACATTGCCCGGCCAGCGGTACGTGAGAAGACATTCCATCGCCTCCGGAGAGAATTTGAGCGGTCCCCTTTTCCTCTTCCTCGAAAATTTCTGCATAAAGTGATCTAGCAGCAGAGGTATATCTTCATTTCTCTCTCTCAGGGAAGGTATGCGGACCGGTATCACGTTAAGTCTGTAAAAGAGATCCTCCCTGAATCTTCCATCCCGGATGGCCTCTTCGAGATCCCTGTTCGATGCCGCAATTATCCTCACATCAACCTTTATCGTCTTTGTCCCTCCCACGCGTTCAAACTCCCTTTCCTGCAATACTCTCAGCAACTTCACCTGGAGCGACGGGTCCAGTTCGCCTATCTCGTCGAGGAAAAGGGTCCCTTCATGGGCGAGTTCAAAGCGACCGACCCTTGTGACAAGGGCGCCGGTAAACGCCCCTTTTTCGTGCCCAAAAAGTTCCGATTCCAGGAGGTCCCGGGGGATCGCGGCGCAGTTCAGGGGAACAAAGGGTTTCTCCGAACGGGAACTGTTGAAGTGAAGGGTCTTTGCCACGAGTTCCTTTCCCGTGCCGCTTTTACCCGTAATAAGGATTGTGCTGTCGGTATCAGCCACCTTTTCTATTATTTCATAGACCTTCTGCATCCGCATCGAATCTCCGATTAGCCCCTCGAAATCATATTTCCTTTTCAGCTGCTTTCTGAGGAGCACATTTTCTCTCTGCATTCTCGAGAGATCTATGGTCCTGTTTATGATTATTAACAGCTCATCGGGAATAAAAGGCTTTGTGACATAATCGAAAGCGCCCAATTTCATGGCATCTACAGCGGTCTGCACGCTTGCATATGCTGTTACCATAATGACCGGTGTGGTTATATGAAGGGCGGAGATTTCCTTGATCACGTCCAATCCTCCCATTCCGGGCATCATCAGATCGACAAGTAATACATCGAACCTGTCTTCCTTGAGCAGTTCGAGGCCGAGACGACCGTTAGCGGCTGTAGTAACTTTAAAATCCTTCTCCTCCAGGAAATCCTGGAGCGCGTCCCTGACCGATTCATCATCATCAATAATAAGAATATGATGCATGAGAGGAACTATAGAACAATTCCGTCTATGTGTCAATACTTTGACATGCAGTTATCATTTGCGAATTAAGAGTGAATACCGGGTATCCCATAATTAAATAAGTTTTCATTACTTTCTTAAAACAGACCATCGAAATCTCTTATTCGTCATCCCGAGGTCCTTGTCGGGCATCCATGTGTTTTGAACGTGGATTCCCGCCTACAGATTGCGGGAATGACGTATTTTCGAACCTATTTTCGGGGCAATGACGGCCCAAACAATGTCCGCGCTATTAAAACCTCGTCCACTTTTAGTTCATAAAGGGTTCACTTTTAAAGATTCGTAACATAGTTTGACACACAACCCGAATAATTCATATCGGTGTTTTGCAACTGCGAAATAGTAATTTCCGCATCCGGGTTATAAAATATATCGACATGGGTATCGTCAAAGAGGTTTACGTCAGGAAGCTGATAATCATTTATTGCAGTCTTGTACTGTTCCTCTTATCAGCCTGCAATGCATATGCCGGACAATCCGTAATACACATCCTCTACGTGAATGATTTCCACGGATTTGCAGAACCGTATAAATCACCCGGTTCTAATGAATTGCTCGGCGGTATTTCCTATCTTGCTGCGAAGGTGGATGAACTCCGGGATGAGAAGCCCTCCCTCCTCCTCGCAGCCGGTGACATGATAGAGGGAAACATCTGGGCAAATCTTTTTCAGGGACAATCTGTCATCGAATTGATGAACGAGATGAGATTCGACGCGATGGTCGTGGGAAACCACGAATTTGATTTCGGACAGAATGTGCTTAAGGAGAGGATCTCCGAGGCGAAGTTCCCCGTACTCGGGGCAAATGTCGAAGGTCTTGATGCGCTCAAACCCTATGTGATAAAGGAAGTCGCAGGAATCAAAATAGCGATTATCGGTATTGTCACAGACGAGACACCGATATCAACCAACCCGCGAAATGTGGCCGGCCTCAGTTTTCTTTCTCCTGAAGAGACAGTGCGGAAATATATAAGGGAACTAAAAAGCAAGGCTGACATCATCATCGTCCTTTCTCATATCGGATATCATGCCGACAGGGCACTGGCAGAAAAAGTGAAGGGAATTGATGTGATAGTGGGAGGACACTCCCATACAGAGATCCTCTCGCCGGTCGTCGTCGGTAACACCATAATCGTGCAGGCATGGGAACACGCAAAGGCACTTGGAATATTGGACCTCACGGTTGAAGACGGAAAAATAGCGAAATTTGACGGACGCCTTGAGTTGATAAAGCCGGACGGTGAAGACTTGCATGTCAAGGCCATAGTGGCGAAATACGAAGACAAGATTGACCGGCGTCTGAAGACCGTTATAGGAAATACCTGCACTGACCTTGATGGCGAGAATGTGAGCCGAAGAGAAACAAATTTCGGCGACCTGATCACTGATATCATAAGAGACGCCTCAGGAGCTGATATCGCAATAATTAACGGCGGCAGCATAAGGGCAAACATCGCGAAAGGAGAAGTGAGGTCAAGAGACATCTATACGGCGCTCCCTTTTGACGATTATATCGTCGCAGTCAGACTGACCGGGAAGCAGATTCGGGAAGCGCTGGAGCATGGCGTCTCAGCCACGGAGGGAGGGCCGGGCAGATTTCCGCAGGTATCGGGGATAAGCTTTTCTTACTCGGGCTCGGCGAAATCGGGGGCGAGGGTCAAGGAGATTTCGATTGCCGGTGAGCCTGTAGAACCGGGAAGAGAGTACACTGTGGCCACGAACGATTTTCTCGCGGCAGGCGGCGATGGATATAGGGTCTTTGAAGAAGCTGCAAAATCTTCAGGTGATTTCTCGGTCACGGACGGGGTGATGAAAGGCAAGAAAATCGTTTATAACGATCACGGAAGACAGCTGAGAGACCTGGTCATAAATTACATAAAGGAGAAAAAGAACATATGTCCTTCTTCCGGGGGGAGAATAATAGAGATTAGATAGGTCAGAAGAAGATACAAGCATTGACTAATGAGATCATTAATAAAACCTCACAATTGTCATTCCCGCAATCCCGAATGCTTTCGGGAGGTCGGGAATCCTTCTGCAAAACAAAGAAAGATTCCGGACATCCGCCTGAGCGGACGGAATGACAGACTGACAAATAAACGTGGCTTCACTAGTGATCGTACTTGTAACATGAGGGTTTATGTGAATGATGTTCCGGTTGATATCCTCCCGGGCATGACCGTGAGACATGCTCTGATAAGTGCGGGGCTCCTCGAGGAGATAGAAGAATCGAAACATGCGTTCGATGAATGGGGAAATGAGATCGGACTGGAGGGCGCCCTGTCAGAAGGCACAAAGATTTATGTCAGATAAAACCTTATCTTCCAGGGTCTGACCGCCATCTTTTTGACCACCATCCGTAGTACCATTGTCCGAGAACGACGGTCAAAACAGTGAGTACCATTCCCGCCAGGACATCAACGACATAGTGGTACCGGCAGTATACCGTAGAAAACATCAGCGCCAGGACAGCCGGCAGCAATATCCGGAACAATCTCCTTTCGAACTTATATGAGAGATAGAGAACAGTCAACGCAATCGCAGTGTGTCCGCTGGGGAATGCATCCCTCTTTACACCTTCGAGCCAGTTCAGAAAATTCTGTATCGTTTCCGCGACAAGGAACCCTCTGAGTGGAACGGCCTGCAGATCGTTGATGGTAAAACGCGGGCCGAGAGCGGGAAAGAGTATATATCCGAGATAAGAGAGATAGAAGCAGAATAAGACCAGGAATATTGTTTCGTTGAATTCTTCCCTCTTGTGATGCAGCAAAAGCATAACGCCGAGGCTTATCGCCATAAAATAATATGTGGTATATGCAATCTCAAGTACATCTGTCAGAAAGGGGTTCATGATCTTTTCGAGCATTACGGTGGGATAACCTCCGAATATCAGATAGTCGAGTCTGATGAGAGCGGGGTCTATGTCTTTCGGATTCACATAGTGTACAATCCCGCCGAGGCTGTCAAAGACTAACAGCACGCACAGTACCGGGAAGATGAGGTCATAAAAATATCCGAGAAACCTGCCTCCGTTCTTAAACCTGATAAGAATTATCTGGGTAAAAACAAGCGCCGAATAGAGAATCAATAAGAAGGGAGCCTTTGGAATAACACGGTAGTTGAAAAGCGTCAGTGCTATGAGAAAGAAGAGGAAGACGAGAGTCACTGTATCCGCGGGTCTCTGCCTGAAGATATGCCTGATAATCCTCCCCATCAGAGTTTGCTCAGTGCCCGCGTAATAGCCTTTTCCTTTTTAGACTGTTTTCTCGGATTACCTTTCCTGGGAGGAGATATATATTCCTGATCGTATTCTTCATGAACATAATCTGATGACTCTTTTCTTTCGACGGCCTTCAGAAAATCCTCTGTTGAGACGGGTACAGACCCGACTGCCCATGCGTGATGAGAAATATCCCGGTCTCCGGTCACCACGATCCACTCACGTCTGTCCGACGAAATTATACGTTTGATGACAGAATCGGCATTTTCTCCGATCCTCGAATAGATAACCTTAATCCCTCCGGTTACCGTCCGGCTCTCTTTTCCTTCTCCCGTCTTCCATCCGTCAAAGACAAGCGTGATATCATGCCCCTTCCGGTCTCCGGTAATCGATAAGGGAATCAATGAGCATCTCCCTCTGCTTCCTCAGGTCCTTGTGATGGATGCCGATCAGGTTGTACCCGTCAATGATTATAGATGAAATGGGAAACCTCCCCCGATAATTGTAAATTATAAATTAAGGTTCAGAACTGTTTTAGAAACTCATTTATACTTTCCCAGTATTCCTCTTTATCGCTGATGGTATTATGATCTACTCCTTCTATTTCTTTAATTTCAACTTTCACTCCCCATTTTTCAGCAAGTTTCTTTGAGTGCCGGAGAGGTATTATTTTGTCGTCGGATGCAATTAATACAAGTGACGGCACCTTTATGTATGGCGCGATGCTTATTGAGTCAAACTTGTGCTTCAATATCAGCCTGACCGGCAAAATTGGGAATATTTCCTGAGCGACACTTGATAAACTGTCATAAGGTGAAACGAGAATAACACCGGCTGCATTTCTGTTGCAAGCTAAATACACGGCGACTCCAGTGCCGATACTTCTTCCCATAATCACTATTTTCGTGCTATCAACATCTTTTCTATTTGAAAAATAATCAGAGATTTCCAGAGCATCGCTGAACAAACTCTTCTCACCCGGTTTTCCATCACTTAAGCCGTAACCTCTGTAGTTTATCAGTGCCGCCGACCAGCCCTTAAATCTATCAGCCTCGTCAATCATCCATGAGACTTCTTCCGCATTTCCGCCGAAATAGATAATCATTTTTGATTTTCCGTTCTGAATATTTTTCACAAACCAGCCGCTCAGCCTCGTCCCATCCTTCATCTGCAGAGTGATATCTTCAATATTCTTATGAGATGATCGGATGTAATTTGACGTTTTTTTAGATATCTTCTGCGGATAAAATATCAACTTTTCCTGAAAGAGATATAAAAGAAGTAGAATCAGAATGAGGCAAATGAGTACGGCGGAAAAGATCTTTAAAATAGAGAACAAAATGGGCTTATCCTTAAAATTGTAATATTTTCAGCTTCAACTAAATTTGATTCTCCCCATATTTTACCTGAATCAGAACAGAATAGACCCATAATGCATCGCTTTTTCAT
>CAVSHJ010000009.1:27500-67680 GCA_963727725.1 Thermodesulfovibrionales bacterium | reverse complement strand
CTACTAAACAACCAGAATCTATTGAAATTATTGATGATTACTGTTACAAATATGTATGTCTTTCGCAAAAGCATTTTATTTAAACAGGCGTGTAAATACAAGCTCAGTGAAAGAGTTGTAAAAAGATGAGGTATTAAGCAGAGTGGCACAACCTGAAAGACAGCAGCAAATCCTTGACCTTCTCAAGAAGCTGAAAGGCCTCGATCCCCTCAAACAATTATTCTGGTCCGAACTCAACTATGAACGAGTAAATCAATCACTCTCCCGCCGTAGTTGGTCTGATACTGCTTCGAAAGCCTTAGCAGATGATCCAGTGCTATTTGCCTCTGGCGGGCAAGATAATGAATTTCATGTCATCTATGCACGACTTACAAGTGATTGCCTGCGCTTGGGCCTTGAGCGTCCAGTTGTTTCAAAACTGCTTCAAGACCATCCTTATGCTCTCTTTGTATTCTCAGATAAGAGTCAAAACCGCTGGCATTTTCTCAATGTCAAATATCATACGGAGACGCAGAGAAGACGTATTTTTCGAAGGATTACCATTGTGCCTCATGAACATTACCGCACTGCGGCGGAGCGCATTGCAATGCTCGATATCGACTCAATTGCGCCCGACCTCTATGGCGTATCGCCGCTCGAGATTCAAGCGCGGCATGACGAAGCCTTTGATGTAGAAAAGATCGGCAAAGCGTCTTTCTTGGATACAGGGACCATTTCTGGGCCTTCGTCGATGAAATCCGTAATTCCAACAAGGGGAAAGCGCACTTCTATGGAGAAAATGGTGCGGAAAACCTTCACCGGCTTACCCAGCTCATTTTCGGTAGGATTCTTTTTCTTTACTTTATTCAGAAAAAAGGATGGCTGAACAACAACAGGTCGTTTATACAGCACCTCTTTGCCCCTCACAAGGATAGCAGTGGGGCGGCCTTCTACAACAATCGCCTTGAGCCCTTTTTTTTCAACTGCCTCAATACACCGGGGATGAGAAAGATTATCGGTGACGCCTCCTATGAAATCCCTTACCTGAACGGCGGACTGTTCGAGCCCCGCTCAGTACTGTTTGAAGGAGATCCACTCAAGCGTCCTCTCATCCCGGACAGATTATTCAGGGCGTTTTTTGATTTCCTGAACGGATATAATTTCACCATTGCCGAATCAACACCTTTGGATCAGAATGTTGATATAGATCCGGAGACGCTCGGCAAGGTCTTCGAGAACCTGTTGGCCGCAGAGGACCGCCATTCTTCAGGCACGTATTACACGCCGAGAACCATTGTGGAATTCATGTGCCGTGAGAGCCTTTTCAATCATCTCCATGAAAAGTCCGGCATACAGCGGGAATCTTATGACGACATGTTCGAAGCGCCTCTGGAGGGCAGGCTCCCTTCTCTCTCAAAAGACCTGGCCCGCGACATTCAAAGCCGGTTGCGAGATGTGAAGGCGCTTGACCCTGCCGTGGGCAGCGGCGCTTTTCTCCTCGGAATGCTCCACGAGATTATCCATCTCCGAACGGTCTGCGACAGAATTTTAGGCAAATCGGACGCTGTCCTGGCAGGAAGGCTCGGAGAATGGAAACGGGAGACGATCGGCCACAACCTGTTCGGCGTAGACAACAATCCGGAGGCTTGCGAGATCGCGCGCCTCCGGTTGTGGCTTTCGATGGTCGTGGACGAAGCCGAACCATCACCTTTGCCGAACCTCGATTACCGTATCGTTGAAGGCGACACACTGCGTGAGAAGCTCGACGGAGAACCTATAGTCCCTCCCATTTCCGGGCCGGGGTTTGAAACCGAAGACAACCTCTTCAGGACAGTAAAGCCCCAGGGCAAGCTTTACGTGAGCGAAAGAGATGAGCGCACTGCATCTATCGTGCGGCATCTCTCGGCCTACTACGGAACAAACGCAGACGCCGAAAAGCAGCGATTGAGAAAATCCATTGCCGGAGACCTCGCCGCAATTATCAAAGAACACTGGCAGGAGCATGAGGAGCGGTGGGAGAGAGAGAAAAACCGTGTTCTGGAAAAGGCCCTTCACATGCACAAAAAGCCTGAAGAACTTCCGCGCGACTGGGCCAATAAGCTGAGAGAAGCTTCTGGACACGTTGCGCAGATCAGACGGGAACGGGATACTTTTAACACCAGCGGCACATGGCCGGTGACGCCGCTTCGCCTGTTCTTTGCCGAGGCATTCGCAGACAATTCCGGCGGGTTCGATATCGTCCTTGCCAACCCTCCTTATGTGCGCCAGGAAATTATTAAGCCTCTAAAGCCGAAACTGAAAGAGGAGTTCGGCGACTTTTTTAATTCAACAGCCGATCTTTATACTTATTTTTATGCCCGTGGTGTTGAATTGCTCAGACCCGGCGGCATTCTCTGCTTCATAGCTCCAAACAAGTTCATGCGGGCGGGGTATGGGAAGAATACAAGAAAGCTGCTAACGACACAGGCAGCGCCGAAGGTTGTAATTGATTTCGGCGATCTTCCCATTTTCGAGGCAACGACCTATCCGTCGATATTATTGGTGGAAAAGACGCCTTCTGTAGGGGCGAGGTCTCCTCGCCCTCCCATGGCTACAGAACAAAAATCGGGCGGGGATACCCCGCCCCTACGTGGAAACAACGATACGGATGTAGGGGCAAGCCCTGAATTGCCCCCACAAAATGGTGAATTCATCGCCGCCACATTTACCGATGCCGAGCAGATCGAGAACGTTTCTGCGACCCTCTCAGAGATCGGGTTTTCCATGCCTGTAAAAAACCTTACAGAAGAAGGATGGATTCTTGATCGGCCAGAGGTGTTGTCCTTAATGAACAAGCTTCGCGAAAAGGGTGTGCCGCTTGGGAAATATGTGAATGGCCGGTTTTATCGCGGCATTTTAACAGGCTTCAACGAGGCCTTTGTTATCGACGAAGAGACGCGAAAGAGACTGATAAAAGAAGACCCAAAATCAAAAGAAATTATCAAGCCCTGGCTCGGGGCCGGGACATCAAGAAATGGAAGGCGGAATGGGCAGGGCTGTACGTTATTGCTATTGCCAGCGGCGCAAATAAGGAATGGCCGTGGAGAGGCTCATCAGAGGCCAAAGCAGAAAGCATCTGTGAAAAGACTTTCCCATCCGTTCATGAACACCTTGCACAATTCAAAAAACAGTTAATTAAAAGGGACGATCAGGGAGAACTTCTGGTGGGAACTGCAGGTCGTGTGCATATTATAAGGAATTTGAGCACCCGAAGATAGTCATGTCTAAATATAACGAAGACCAATCTTTTTTGCCTATGACGAATCGAATATGTTCTTCGAATCAGCCAATTACTTTATCATTCCTCCTCGGATAAATATTTGCTGGCATTTATTCTCATCTTGAGCTTGGTTGGTTCTACTGCGACATTGCCATTACTAAGAGGAGGCTTTTACGAACCAAGTGTAATCTGATGGAAAATGTGCCAATCTTTCCTGCCTCCGACAAACAAAAAGCCCCAATTATCAAAAGGGTTGAGGCAATTTTGAAGGACCCCGACGGGCCGGACGTGGTGCGGCTCGAAAGCGAAATCGATGAAGCGATTTATAAGTTGTACGGGTTGACGGACAAGGAGATAGGCATTATTGAACAGAAGCGGTGAACACGTACCCGAATCCCACTGGGGCAGAGTTACTTGAACCTATCTCAAAATTAGTCATGCCGACGAAAGTCGGCATCCAGCGACTTCAGTGGTTTAGAATTGGCATTTCGAAACTAGTTGTCTTTGATGAGATAGACGGCAAAGTCACTGGATTCCGGATCGAGTCCGGAATGACGAACAAGGACTGGAAACCAATTTTGAGATAGGTTCTTATAAAGATTGCGATATTTTACATGGTATAATGTGAGCAACGATGAAAACCGATAGTGTAAAAACAAAAAAGAAACAGGAATTAACGGATGAGCTGATATTCAGCATTTTACGAAAACATGCTGATGTGCTGAAAAAGCTTTCTGTCAGGAAAATCGGCCTTTTCGGTTCATTCGTGAGGGGTGAACAAAAACGGCGGAGCGATATAGATTTCCTTGTGGAGTTTGAAAAACCTACTTTTGACAACTTCATGGATCTTGTCTTCTCTCTTGAAAAACATCTTGGCAAGAGAGTGGATCTCGTTACCAAAGGCAGTCTGAGCCCATACATTCGTCCTTATGTCGAAAAAGAAGTCAAATGGTATGAAGTCTGAAGAGAGTATCTAAACATAAAAAGATGAAATCCATTAATGCCATGCAGGAGACTAAAGGGTTAACCCTTACATAAAGCCATGATTTTATGAAGAATGAGATGCTCAAGCGGGCTTGCACGAGCAGTCTTGAGCCTTTTTGGGGCATATCGCTGAAGAAATCAATATCTCATTCAAAATTCACAAGAACTTCACGTACAAAACATTTCTATACAATGAGACCTCAAAAGAAGTGTGAGAGAGCTTGCTGGAAGTAATCGGAGAAGCTACAAAAAATCTCCATCCCTGAGTTCAGGCAAAAGTATCCGGAAGTTCCGTGGAAGGATACTGGCGGGACTGGAGATATCCTGATCCATCAGTATTTCGGTGTTGATTAAAGTGCAGTTTGGGATTTCAATAATGAGGTCCCACTTCCCTTAAAAGAAAGATAATTAAAGGCTTATCGATAGAAGCGTTAATGCCTGTCCATGACATTATAGACAACCGCAACGAAAAACTTGTTGACCATATCAACCAAATACTCGACTCATCCGACAGGGGACGTTTTGCTGTTGGTTATTTCTTTTTATCCGGCTTAACCCCTATCGCTGAACGATTATCCAAAGTAAAAGAACTACGTCTTCTCATAGGCAATACCACAAATCATGATACTCTCGAACAATTAGCTGAAGGTTACAGACGTTTGGAACTCGTGGCAGAGACCGCAGAAGCTCAGGCATTCCCCAAGAGAACCGAAGCCAAACGTATGGCAAATGAGACAGCAGAAAATATTAAGAATGCTGTAGAGCTTATGGACCAGACAGATGAGGGTGAATTGCTGCGTAAAGTCACTTGTTCAACTTATAGAAGAAAAGCGGCTGAAGGTCAAGGTATACACGAAAGGGCGTATGCACGCAAAGGCTTATATATTCGACTATGGAAAGCTCTTTGACGGTTCCGGCAAACCGGTAGAAAGGCACGAGAACGGTATTGCAATAGTCGGCTCATCTAATCTCACCTTAGCCGGTGTCACCCATAATACAGAACTCAATGTAGTAGTACAAGGCAACGACAACCACGCAGAACTTGGTCGCTGGTTTGACGACCTCTGGAAAGAATCGCAGGATTTTGACGAAGCTCTCATGCACGAAATGAAACAGTCCTGGGCAGTTGCTCCGGTACGGCCATACGACATATATATGAAAACACTCTATGCCCTCACAAGAGACAGGCTTGAAGGAGATGAAGACACCGACATCCTCTGGGACGATGAAATAACTAAAGAAACTGGCTGATTTCCAGAAAGTCGCTGTAAGACAGGCTGTGCAGATCGTCAAGGACTTTGGCGGTGCATTTGTAGCCGACGTTGTTGGCCTCGGAAAAAGTTATATTGGTACAGCGATTGTTAAGCACTTCGAAAGAACCGACCATGCTCGACCCTTAGTAATCTGTCCCGCGACACTTGTTGAAATGTGGGAACGATACAACGAGGTTTATCATCTCAACGCCCGGGTGCTCTCGATGGGATATTTGAAAGAAGGGGATAACGGCCTTGCGAATATTCTTCTTGACGATGTTAAGTACAGGGACAGGGATTTTGTGCTTATCGATGAGAGCCATAATTTCCGCTATCCTGATACCCAGAGATACAAAGTTGTTCAGGCATTCCTGGCGTCTGGAAAACGGTGCTGCTTCTTGACGGCTACGCCAAGGAACAAAAGTGCCTGGGATGTTTATCATCAGATAAAGCTCTTTCATCAGGATGAAAGCACTGACCTGCCGGTTGATCCGCCGAACCTTAAAGGTTACTTTAAGATGATCGAAAAAGGCGATCGGAAGCTTCCTGACCTTCTGGCAAACATTCTCATCCGGAGGACAAGAAATCACATATTGCGCTGGTATGGTTTCGATGCCGAGACCCATCAGCCTGTTGATCCATCGCGATTCAACGAATATCTTGATGGTAAAAAGCGCGCATATGTCATGGTGGCAGGCCGGCATCAGTTTTTCCCGAAAAGAGACCTCGATACAATAACATATAGTATTGAAGATACATATCAGGGACTATACCAGCGGTTGCGCGGATACCTTGGCAAGGCGAGAAAAACCCTTCCAGAGAAACCGCCTACAGAATGAACTCACCTATGCGCGGTACGGTTTGTGGAACTACGTGCAAAAGAAAAGCAACGGAAAGAGCCTTATGCAAGTCTGCACAGGGCAGGAGCAAACTTGCGCGGTCTCATACGTGTCCTTCTCTTTAAAAGGTTCGAGTCAAGTGTATTTGCCTTCCGTGAGACGATAAAGCGGTTGATCGGTATTCATGAGAGATTTTTAAAAGCCCTTGAACAAGGAATAGTTCCTGCCGGCGAAGACGCACAAGCAATATTATACGAATCAGACTATCTTGAGGATACAGACCTATTAGACGCACTGCGAGAGGTTTCCAAAGGACGATATAACCCCGCAGATTTTAACCTTGAGCTTCTCTACAAGCATATTAAGCATGATTTGAAGTTGTAAGTGATATTCTGATATTGGTAGAGCCCATTACTGCTGATAAAGACGCAAAACTGCAGAAACTCAATTCTATTTTGGGCAAGAAGCCTTTGAAAGAGGGAAAGCGGCTAATATTTACCCGGTATGCAGATACCGCCAGATATCTCTTTGAAGTTCTTAACCCTATTGGAAAGCGTTCCGATATAGATGTGATTTACAGCGGGGATAAAAGCAAGTCCCGTGCTGTGGGAAGATTTGCACCGAAGGCGAACCCTGAATACAAAAGACCAGAGGGTGAGTCGGAACTCTTCACACTCGTTGCCACCGATGTTCTTGCTGAGGGCCTGAACCTCCAGGATTGTGACAAAATCATTAACTACGATCTTCACTGGAACCCGGTACGGCTCATTCAGCGTTTTGGTCGTATAGACCGTATCGGAAGCGATTACGATGTAATTTATGGATTCAATTTTCTTCCTGAAACGGGCATAGAAAAAAACCTGGGATTAAAAGAACGGCTTGCATAACCGTATCCAGGAGATACATGACACTATTGGAGAAGATTCCGCCATTCTTGACAGGACAGAACAGCTCAATGCAGAAGCCATGTATGCCATTTACGAGAAGAAAATCAGACCAGATGAGTTTGTTTGAAGAAGAGGAAGACGCATTCTTAGACCTGAACGAGGCAGAGGAAATATTGAGACAGTTGAGAAAAGAAAATCCCGGAGAGTACGAAAGGATTGCGAGCTTGAGAGACGGTATCCGGTCTGCCAAATCATCAAGCAATAAAGGCCTCTATGTCTTTTGTCAGGCAGGCAAGTACCAGCAGCTTTTTCTTCTGGATGATAAAGGAGAGGTTGTTTCAAGGGACATCCCAAAGATCGTTGGGGCTATAAAGTGCGGACCGGAACTTAAGGCAGTCCCGCTCCCACGGGACTACAATTCTGCCGTAATGCATGTAAAAAGACAATTTGTTGAAGAAGTAAAGCATAGGCAAGCTGAAAAGGAACATACTTTATCATTGACCCATGGCCAACGATATGTAATAAGGGAATTAAGGGTTCTGTTTGGACTGAAAGATGATGAAGATGCAAAATCACAGATCAATATCTTAGAGAAAGCCTTTAGAGGTCCTATTACAAATGCAATAAACAGAGAGCTGAATCTGCTGCGAAAAAATGGAGTAACAGGAGAAGTATTATTAAAATCACTTGTTCGGATATACCATCAACACAACCTTCGAGAATTGTCTGACAGAATAAGACTCCGGTTGGAGGAACAACCGATTCCGAAAATAGTTTGCAGTGAGGGACTGGTGTAGTTATGATCTTTGCCCTGCGTTGCCTCAGATATCATTCTTGGCAAGGACAGGTTCAAGCCAGTAACAATTGCCGCAAGCTAAACAGTATTATAAGGTTCCCTGAAAAACATTTGCTTCTGTGAGAACTTGACGCCGGCGGCGCCGGGACCTTGCTCTCTCAGATTTCTTATTTGTCTGGTCCGCGATTTCGCACTCCGGTTTGGGCTTAAAGCCCTCCTGCTGTCGGATCGAGGCGGACGGTCGCGTCGCCACTTTTGTTCTTGCCTTCGGCTGATACTTCTGATAGCATTCATCGTGAGGGACACAGGTTCTCGAAAGGCGGGAATATGACAGGCAGCACCAAAGGAGGCACACAATGGGAGACAAAGGCGGCAAAAAGGACAAAGACAAGGACCGGAAACAGAAGGCGGTCAAACAGGCACAAGATCTAAAAGAGAAGAAGGACAAACAACCAAAAAGCGCACTGAAATAGGTAGCAGGATTTAACCGTCCGGGATATTAGCGCATCCCATTTTCCTGGTTTGAAGCGATGAAGAAGTCGATGAGACCTTAGATCTTTTTATGCCGGTTAGTAGCAGACATAGTCTGCAACCGAAAAGGTCTTTATTTGCGTAATCCGGCATTATAATTTTATCTCCGGGGTCCAGAATATTTTTGTACTTCCGGTCGTGCTGGTAAAAACAACTTTCCCTGATATAATTGGATTATGAAAGAAGCGATGTTTTATGAAAAGCTGGATGAGAAGAAAGTCAGGTGTTTCCTGTGTGCACATCACTGCCAGATCAAGGACGGGAAAAGAGGTATCTGTTATGTCCGCAAGAACATGGACGGTACACTTTACAGCCTCGTCTACGGGAAAGTAATCTCCATGCATATTGACCCTATTGAGAAAAAACCACTCTTCCATTTCCTCCCTGCTTCCACATCTTTTTCAATTGCGGCAGTAGGCTGCAATTTCCGTTGTGAGCACTGCCAGAACTTTGAGATATCCCAGTATCCGAAGGAGCACGAAGATATCCCCGGTCACTCGGTAACACCCGAGGATATAGTTGAGGCAGCCGCAAGGAACGGCTGTGAGAGCATCTCCTATACGTACACCGAACCTACCATATTCTTTGAATTTGCCTATGACTGTGCGAAGCTTGCGCGTCAGAAGGGTATCAGGAATGTATTTGTGAGTAACGGATATACAACTCCTGAGGCAACGAAGGTGATTGCTCCCTACCTCGACGGAAACAATATAGACCTCAAGGGTAACGATGATTTTTACAAGAAGCTCTGCGGTGCGCGGGTCGGGCCGGTGAAGGAAACGATACGGCTCATGAAAGAACTCGGCGTCTGGGTTGAAGTGACGACATTGATAATCCCGGATTACAACGATTCCGAAGAAGACTTGAGGGAAATAGCCGGATTCATTGCATCGGTCAGTCCCTCGATACCGTGGCATGTGACCCAGTTTTATCCTACTTACAAATTGACAGACAAGCCGAGGACGCCTGTAAAGACCCTGAGGAGGGCGAGAGAGATCGGGGCTGAAGCGGGTCTTAAATATGTATATGAAGGCAATGTCCCGGGAGAAGGCGGAGAAAATACGTATTGCCCGAATTGCAGGGAACTCCTGATCGGGCGGTTCGGATTCAGTATAGGTGAGATCAAGATCAGAGAAGCGAAATGCCCCAAATGCGGGACAGCGATCGAAGGGGTCTGGTAATAGCTAGGTCCCGAGCGTCATCAAAGCGGCGTCCTCTTCCGGAGATACATAATACCTCTTCCTGAACGCGACAACCCTGAAGCCGAAATGTTCATAAAAAGTTTTTGCGGCAAGATTCGAGACCCTCACCTCAAGATAGAAAAACCTGCAGCCTTTCTTTTCCAGTTCATGCAGTGCATCTTTCATAAGGACAGTTGCGACCCCCTGCCTTCTGAAATCAGGATGGACCGCAAGGTTCAGGATATGCCCCTCGTCAAACAGATAATTCACACATATGTAACCGATAACCTCATGTCTGAATTCGGCAACTCGCGAGAAGGCATAGTGCTTGTGAATTTCCTGGAGAAAAGCCGCCTCGGACCACGGGGAGGTGAATGACATGCGCTCTATTTCGAGTATCCGCGGGACATCGTCATCCAGCATCGGGCGGATTATTATCTCATCCGTTCCATTTAATCTCAGCTTCTGATCTCCTTATATAGAGCGGAACGAGACTCACGGGATCGGAAAACTCTTCCCGCAGGGCTTTCCGAAGCCCGACAGATGCGATAACCGCCGGTGAAGGCACCATCCTGTCGGGAGGGGCAAATACTGCTCTTCCACCCAGCGCTTCCGTTATTTCTTTTCTGTAAAGCAATGCCCCTTCGCCTGCGAATATTATCTGTTCAAAAAATCCTCTATCACCTTTGCCCTTTCCCGTTTTTATTTCTTCCAGAAGCATGTCTACTTTTGTTGAGGTCTCATCAATCAATCTGGCAAAGCCTCCGTCAACCCACCGGAACAATGCCGCATAGACTTCTTTTTTCCTTGCATCAAGCATGGTACAGACGGGATATCTGCTGAACGGAAAATTCCATGCAAATGCCTCAAGTGTGGGGACCGGGACTATAGGTTTTCCCGTTGCATAAGAAAAACCTTTCACGGTGCTAACCCCTATTCTCAGCCCTGTAAAGGAGCCGGGCCCGATAGATACCGCAAACGCGTCGATATCGGATACCTGAAGCCCTGACCGCTTCATCACATGATCGATCTCCGTCATCAGCCTCTCTGAATGAGTCGACTTCACATTAAGCCTGACTTCAGCAATCAGGCCTGATGAATCATCAGCAACGGCCACACCGCCCAGCAGCGTGGATGTCTCTATTGCAAGGATCTTCATATTGAAACCTAATATACCACTAACCTTTGGACATTTTCAGCGAGAAGATGACCGCCGCGATAATACAAAGGAAAGCCGATATGCCGACGGCTTTCGCGGAGCCGACCGCGTCCGCAAAAGTGCCCATGAGTGAATTGCCTATGGGTGCTGTCCCCAGGAATACGAGGGTATAGACACTCATTGCCCTGCCTCTCAGGTTGTCGGGCACGGAAAGCTGTATGAAACTGTTTGCTGTCGCGAGGAAACTGACCAAACTCCAGCCGATGACCGCGAGTGCGGCCAGAGCTAAATAGAGATTCGCGGACAGCGAAAAGACAAGAAGCGAGACCGGAAAGCAGAGGGCAGCCAGAGACATAAATCTGTTTTTCTCTGTTATGTCGCCCTTGAATGCAAGGATAAGGGCAGCAGAGAGCGCACCCGCTCCCGTAGCTCCGACGAGAAAGCCGAAACCCTTCGCCCCTGCTCTGAAAACCTGGTCTGCAAACGCCGGAAGAAGCGTAATGAAGGGCATCCCCAGCAGGCTGAAAAACGCAATGAGAACTATCGTCCTGTACACATCGGGTCTGCTTCTCATATACTGTATCCCTTCCACGAAGTCTTTTATAAAGCCCTTCGAACTTCCATGAATATCACCCCTTGTCTTTATTTTCGAAAGGGCAACAATGACAGCCAAAAAGCTGAACGCATTGAGATAAAAACATGCGGGGAGTCCTATGAAGGCGATCGCCATACCCGCGATAACAGGCCCTACCATCCGGGCGCCGTGAAATGCAGCCGAGTTCAGTGCGATGGCGTTTGTGAGACTTTTCTTCCCGACAAGATCCACGAGAAAGGACTGCCTTGCGGGGATATCAAATGCGTTTATGGTGCCGAGCAATGCGGCGAGCAGAGCGACCTGCCAGACAACTATCGAGATTGAACTCGGTCAGTGCGCCGAGGAGAAGGGCCGGGACTATTGATGATGCCTGGGTCATCAGGAGCAGGTTTCTTTTCCTGAACCTGTCCGCGACAATACCGCCGGCGAGCGTGAACAAAAGTATCGGCAGTGAACCCGCTGCGGCTACCATTCCGAGATAGAAAGGAGATTTCGTGAGACTGTATACAAGCCATCCCTGTGCTACGGATTGCATCCACGTTCCTGACAGAGAGACAAGCTGCCCGATCCAGAAGAGCCTGAAATCTCTGTATCGCAGGGCTGAAAATCTTTCAGTCGCCATTTGTGTATTGTAACGGAATAATGGTTTTTTAGCGGGACGCAGGGAATGTTTGACTTTATGTTAGCTGATGCTTTATACTTTCCGTAGATAGCTTGCATGTCTTGTGCGGAGGATAGACCTTTTTGTTACACTTTTGGCGGACAGGTCTTAAGAGGACTCAGGATTGAGACAGCGGGAGCAGGTAATCCGTAATTGTAATCCTAAAAAGCTTTTGCTTAACAGGCGGGTCATCTACGAATCTCCCGCCCGGCTTTTGATTATAATAATGTTCTCCGTATTCACCGCCGAGATGTCCATAATGTTCCTCCCGTCCCTGTTTCCGTCCGTCTCTCTGCGGATCGGCCCTTTCCTTGATGCGATGCTACTGACCCTCATAGTTTCACCTGTACTTTTTCTTTTCGGTTTCCGTCCTCTGTTTATGCATATCACCGAACGCAAGCGGGCAGAGGAGATAACGAAGCACGCATATATAGAACTCAATCAGATATTTCAGACAGCGGCTGACGGCATGCGTCTGATTGACAGGAACTTCAACATCCTGAAAGTAAACGAGACGTTCGCGACGCTCACAGAGGTAGACAAGGATGAGGCGGTAGGGAAAAAATGCTATGAAGTTTTTTGCGGCCCCCAGTGCCATACGCCGGATTGTTCTCTGAAGCAGATATTTAACGGCAGGGAGCGTATCGAACTCGAGTCGATAAGAAAAAACAGGGAAGGCAAGGTCGTGCCCTGTATTCTCTGTGCAACACCTTTCCGCAGCCCGGCAGGTGAAGTGATCGGCATCGTGGAAGACTTCAAGGACATAACGAGACCAAAAATGGCTGAAGAGGCACTCAGGAACAGCGAAGAAAAACTCAATGCAATGCTGAAGTCCATCGGTGATCATATGAGCATGATAGACAGAGACCTGAACATAATTTGGGCAAACGATGTCGCAAAGAAGATATTCGGGGAGGACATAGTCGGCAGGAAGTGTTACGAGGCGTACCACAGGAGAAACGAACCTTGCAACCCGTGTCTTTCGTTCAAGGTGTTTCATGACGGCGGGGTCCATGAGCATGACACTCAGGTTATAGACAAAGAGAACAAGACAATATATTTCCGCAGCACCGCGAATGTGGCCTTAAGAGACAAAGACGGCAACCCTGCCGCCGTGATAGAGATATCCAGAGATATCACGGAGAGTAAAAGGCTCGAACAACAGCTCCTTCAGTCCCAGAAGATGGAGGCTGTCGGTCAACTTGCCGGCGGCATAGCTCATGATTTCAACAACATCCTGACCGCAATAATAGGATATGGAAGCCTTTTGCAGATGGAGATGAGCAGGGACGACCCGCTGAGCACTTATATAACTCATGTGCTGAACTCGGCTCAGAGGGCGGCAAATCTGACACAGGCGCTTCTTGCCTTCAGCAGGAAACAGATTATCACCCCGAAACCGGTGGATCTCAACGACATCATAAGAATATTGGAAAAACTTCTGTCCAGACTCATCGGTGAGGATATCGAACTTACTACCGATCTTACAGATAAGGACATGACGATAATGGCAGATTCCACGCAGATTGAGCAGGTCCTGATGAATCTCGCCACGAATGCGCGGGACGCGATGCCCGAGGGAGGGAGTCTCATCATAAGTACCGATCTGGTGAAATTTGACTCTGAGTTCATAACAGCGCATGGTTATGGCAGACCGGGATCTTATGCCCTGGTATCAGTTGAGGATACAGGTCAGGGCATAGACACGACGGCGAAAGAAAGAATTTTTGAGCCTTTTTTCACGACCAAGGAGATGGGCAAGGGGACAGGTCTTGGTCTCGCGATGGTCTACGGAATAATCAAGCAGCATGACGGATATGTAAATGTCTACAGCGAACCCGGCAACGGGACGATCTTCAAGATTTACCTGCCCGTAATCAAGTCGAAAGTCGAGAAGATGAAACCCGAAGACCTCCCCATAATGGCCGGACGTATGGAGACGATCCTGGTGGCGGAGGACGATTCTCAGGTGAGGGAGCTTACCAAAGAGGTGCTTGAAAATTACGGATACAGGGTTCTTGAAGCGGTAGACGGGCTGGACGCAATAAGGGTATTTCGCGGTAATAAAGATGAAATTCAGCTCATTGTCCTTGATGTGATAATGCCCAGGAAGAACGGCAAGGAGTGTTACACCGAGATCAAGAAAATCAATCCGGATATAAAGGCGGTCTTCACGAGCGGCTATACCGCAGACATTGTTCATAAGAAAGGGACACTGGAAGAAGGACTGGAATTCCTTTCAAAACCCGTCTCGCCGCAACTGCTCTTGAAAAAGGTATGGGAGCTGCTCAACAACCGGGAATCCCCCGAGCGCGTTCAATCCTTCTCGCGACCTTGATCCGGCAGATCTGAGAGCCCGGGAACATGGCATTTTCTAATCAGCCAGGATTACTGGACCGCGGAGATCTTCGAAAAGTCCGCAATCTCTGACAACGCGCTCCATATCTCTGTGAGCAATGCGAGACGGTTGAGCTTTATTTCTTCCCGTTTGTCCATCACGAGTGTGTGGTCAAAAAAGGTATTGATCGGCCCTGTGAGAGAGGAAAGGAGGTCCAGGGCGTCTCGATATTTCCTCTGCCTCAGAAGCGGAAACAGTTCACGGATGACTGAATCGAGCTCTTCCTTGAGATTTTTTTCCGGTTCTTCTGTCAAAAGATTACGGTTCAGTCCCGGGATCGCCGTCTCGGGAATTATATTATATACACGCTTTACAGCGGTGAGAAAATCATTGAAGCGGTCTTCTTCTTTAAATTTTCTGAGAGCATCAAGTCTCTCCAGTATTTGTCTCAATTCAACCCTGGACGCGAAAGACAGGACTGATCCTATCAGATCAGGACTGTACCCGTAATCGGAGAATACGGTATCTAACCTTCCTTCGAAGAACTGCAAAATTTTCTTCTCTGTTCCTTCCGGATCTTTGACATGTGACAGCACCTTCAATGACTTATTTACAAGTTCTTTCAACGTAAGACTATAACCCCTGCCAAAAAGTATCGCTATGATTCCCAATGACTGCCTCCGCAAGGCAAAGGGGTCTTCAGAGCCTGTCGGCGTGAGCCCGATAGAGAAAAAGGCGGTTATATTGTCTGCCTTTTCCGCGAGACCGAGCAGCGCGCCGAGGTCTGTCTGCGGAAGGCGTCCTCCTGAATGCGCCGGCAGATATTGTTCTTCTATGGCTTCCGCAACTTCCCTGTCTTCGCCGTCAAGCCCGGCATAGTATTTGCCCATGATCCCCTGCAGTTCCGGAAACTCCCTGACGACACCCGTTACGAGATCAGCCTTGGAGAGCCTTGCAGCGCGCACAAGCCGATCTTTTCCAGACGGGGAGAGTTCGTCAGCAAGAAATCCGGCTATGGCGGCCACCCGCTCTGTTTTTTCATAGAGGCTGCCGAGACTCTCCTGGAACGTGACCTTGCGCAGTTCCTCCAACCTCGCGGAGAGGGGTCTTTTCCTGTCTTCCTCAAAATAAAACCTTGCGTCTTCAAACCGTGCTTTGATAACCCGCTCGGCTCCGACCTTCACAGTATCTGCATTTTCTTCACTTGTATTGCTTACAACGACGAAGTGATTGGTGATTCCGCCGTCCGCGTCTTCGACGGCAAAATACTTTTGATGTCCCTTCATTACCGTAATGAGCAATTCTTTTGGCAGCGTAAGATACTCCACCGAAAAAGTCGCCAGAACAGGGACAGGATACTCCACAAGGTTTGTAACGGTCTCAAGCAGTTCCTCATCTCTGACAGGCCTTTCACCTGAAGGCGCCAGGAGACTTTCCATCTTGCCGGCTATGATCTTTTTCCTTTCTTCCTGATCGACTATTACGCAGTTGTTTGCAAGCAATCTCCTGTATCCGGGGATCTCCTTTAACTGAAAAACAGCCGGAGACAGGAATCTGTGCCCCCTTGTAAGGTTGCCGCTCTTTATGCCGTCTATCTCAAATTCTATTACCTCTTTATCGAGCAGCGCCATCAACCAGCGTATGGGCCGGACAAATCTGATAGTGTTGTTGCCCCATCTCATTGATTTGGGGAGGTGTATGGAGAAGACGAGCTTCCTGCAAATATCCGGGAGTATCTCTCTGACATGTACGCCTTTCTCATCTATCAGTGCAACGACATATTCGCCTTTATCTTTATTTTTTATGACGAGACTCTCCACGCTCACCCGTTGTGAACGGGCAAAGCCGATCGCTGCTTTTGTAGGTCTTCCGTTTTCGTCGAAAGCGGCTTTTTTGGACGGCCCGAATACTTCCCTCGTCGTGTCTTCCTGCACCGGCTGCACGCCGTCTGCGACCACTGCCAGTCTGCGCGGGGTCCCGAATATTGTTATATCGGAGAATTGTATATGATTCTCCTTCAATATCCTTCCGGTATTGTCTCTCAGCTGCTGCAGAGCCGGAGTCAAAAATCTTGCCGGCAAATCTTCCGTGCCTACTTCGAGTAAGAAGGAAAGGTTGTTGGTCGCGTTTTGGGTCATTCCGGTGATTACCTCTTCAACAAAGTATTATTTCGATAGATTGAACAAAATTATACGCTTATGCGAGATTGATTGACAAGTGGAAGATTGCTACACTATAAAGAAGGGCTTATGCAGGCCATTTTCAAAGCTCATGAGGTTTGATGGATGACATGGCGGAGATAGACAACAGGGTAGAGGCTGATAACAGGACGGAGGCTGCGATAGAGAGAAAGGCTGCGAGACGCTTCTGTGACCTTTTTTGCAGACTCTGCGGAAAACGGGAGATAACCGAGCGTCAAAGGCTTGCAAGGGTACGCAGCCGCCGTGTCCATATGGCGAATGAGAGGACTTTCCTTGCCTGGATAAGAACAAGCATAGGAATTATGGCCTTTGGTTTTGTTGTCGAAAAGTTCGGCCTTTTCGTAAAACAGATCACGTTCTTTTTAGGAAGAGCTTCGGAACAGGGAGCTGCATCGGGACGGGCTCAGGCAGCAGGATATTCGTCAATTTTCGGGATAGCGCTCATAGGTCTCGGTGCACTTATGGGCCTTCTTGCCTTTGTACGCTACAAGAAAGTCGAGAGGCAGATCGACGAGGATACCTATCGACCCTCCATAATTCTGGACATATTGCTCACCCTGGTTATTTTTTCAATGGGCATCTTTCTCGTAATCTATTTGATCCACAGTATCTGATTACAATTACTCCTGTATACCGAACTCCTTCTTCAACCATCCTTCAATCTTCTTATTTATCGGATACATGCTGAAGTATTCCTTGTCCCTGTTCTCCTGAATAGCCTCCGTCAGCATTTCACCGGGAATCTCCTCTATGTGAGCTATCGTCTCAGCATAACCGGAAAATTTAAGGACCATCAAAGAGAGTCCCGGCTTTTCATCCATCGTCTCTATGTAAAAAATATAGCACTGCGATTTCTTGAGCGGCTTTTCTTTTTTTGTTGTACTGCAGCGGGGGTCCATCAGATGTTTCGGTTCATAGTCCCAGATGATATTCCCGGCGAAGTGGGAATCCGCTTTCAGATCTTTCAGAGATATGATTCTGTCTGATATCATTCTTGCATCCTCCTCACAATTCTGCGGCCCGTCTTCGCCTCCATTGTATAATTAAAATCTAACACACAATGAAACGTTTTATCCACGTGTGATACCATAAAATAACTATGGACCCCCTCGGGAAAGAGGAGCTTTTACGTTTCTATAACAGGCACCTGAAAGACTTTGGCGATTCACCGCGGGCTGTCAGGTGGACACCTGAAGGCCAGCGACGCAGATATGAAGCCTTTCTCAAAATAGCGGGAGATTTCTCGGACAAGAGGATTCTTGATTTCGGATGCGGGAAAGGGGATTTTTACGGGTTCATAAAGGAGAGGGGCATTTCCGCAAGGTATTGCGGAGTTGATGTCAATGAAAACCTGATCGAATTCGCGAAGAGGAAATATCCCGGGACAGAGTTTATTGCCGTGGATATTGATGAGAAAGCGTTTGACCGTCAGTTTGACCTCATCTTTGTATGCGGGGTGTTCAACCTCAGGATTGCGGGAATCGGAGAGTCCGTGAAAACCATACTGAAGAAACTTTTCAGGATCTGCAGAGAGGGTCTCCATGTCAATCTGCTCACATATTATGTCCCGCAGAGGGATACGGAATTGTTTTATGCAAAACCGGAGGAGATACTCCTTTTTGCAATCACGGAACTTTCGGGGAATGTAACGTTGAGGCATCTGAAAGAAGACATTTATCTCTCGGTCTTCAGGGAGAGTTCTTCCTCGATCCGATAGCCAGGGAAAGGAATGATCTTCTGTCGGAGGAGTATAGTATAATACCTTTTTGTTCAAAGCCATTCAGCACAGAGGACAACTCTTCTGAGGGTATGCCCAGCTCCGAAGGCAGTTCTTCTATCTGCCTTGATTTTTCCGCGGACGACAAATAGATCTTCTTTTCCCTTGAATTGAGAGTGAGGTTGGTCTTGCGGCCGCCGCGGCTTATCTCGATATGCAGGCCGTCCGGAGAATCTCTATATGACATGTAATTATCTGCAGGGCTCTTACTCTTAATCTCCTCAACCTTTTTTCTGATTATCCCGGAAATCCTGAACTGTTCGTCATCATTGTCGAATTGGTACGGATATGGATAATTGGAATAAGAAGGCATGGCAAATTCTTCGAAAATCAGAGAGAAAATGTCTTCGTCGTATTTCCTGATGCCGTAACTGCCGGTATTCAAAAACACAGGACAATCCGTAGGCAGATAAAATTCGCCGGGGTATACCAGGATATTCTCACTCACCAATATGTGGGTAATAAGGTCCATTACCCTCACGTTTTCCCTCATGTCTTCTTCCGTCATATTCGGGAAACAGGTGAAGAGGTTGAACTGTATGGGCACACCCAATTCAGCAGCCGCCTTCAGGACCTCGACATTTTTCAAAGCGGTGACGCCCTTGTTCATCAACTTCAGTACCCTGTCACTGAAAGTCTCGATGCCGATCTGGAAGTTCGATATCCATCTCCCGAAGTGAAAGATCGCATCCAGTAAATCTTTACTCATCTTCTCCGCACGGAATTCGGCATAGTGGAAGTTGAGATTTTTCCCGCTGAGGTAATGAGATATATCCATAATCGCTTTAGGATTTTTGAGGGCGTCGGAATCCAGTATGAAAAAATTTGTGAGGTCTTCCGAGATACTCTGATAATGTTCAATTTCGGCCTTCACGCGTTCAGCGGTCTTTGCCTGGCACAGGATGTTATATGATTCATCAGGACAGAAGGTGCACCTTTTCCACGGACAGCCCCTCCCGAATTCAACAGGCAGTATGATTTCCCGGGGTTCCAGAGGGAAGTCCTCAAGATCGTATTCCGGAAAAGGGAGAGAATTTATCGCAACGTTGGGTTTCGACGGCGATTTCTTTATTTCACCTTCGTCCCTGTAAAGGACGTTACACATGTCTCTTTGATGATCGTCGATGTGTTCCAGAAGGCTCTCAACAGTAACCTCGCACTCGCCGGTCCCGACAAAATCAACGGGCCCCATATTTCTCAACAGATCGGACCCGAAAGCGCCCGAACAGTCCTTTCCTCCGACGACCGTAACAGTCTCCGGATACAGGCTCTTGATTCTGGAGCACATCAACAATGAACTGCTTAGTTGATAGTGTGAGCAGCTGAAACCCACAAGCTTTGTCCCTTTCAGATACGGTGACAATCTTGCGAATGCAGATTCGATGAATGTCCCGGCCGCTCTTCGCAACTCTTCGAAATCGTTGAGCGTCAACCCGAGCGATTCGAGGCGTTCCGCGAACCGATCCTTTGATTTCATGTAGTTGCCTTCGAAGAGGAGTGAAGCGAAGATGTAATCCAGACCCATGTATTCAACACCGAACTGCTCCGTAATCTTCAGCAAATTCTCTTCGATCCGGGGGTTTAAACTCCTGAGATAAGGCAGGAAATCAAGGTGGAAATGAAAGGTCTTTATGCTCCTGCCTTTTTCTGCCAGATATGACTGCATGATACCGAGGTTTATATTCGGTATATTGGCAAACCACTTCGAGATAAATCTCGCATATGGCATTGAGATGAATATGAAATCCATGATTTTTATTATTGCCTAAAGCAAACCTTTTTTCCAAGGGCAGGAATCAGCACATGTCGTTTACGAATTAAAAGTGAACGCGGGTTATCGCATAACAAAGAAGTTCATTCTTAAATTGACTTTCTTAAAAACAGATGTATTGAAGTCTCTTATTCGTCATGCCCGAGGTCAGTAATCGGGCATCCACTGTTGGCTGAAAATGGATTCCCGCCTGAGACCTGCGGGAATGACAGCGCAGAGAATATTTCTTTGTACGTCATTTCTCTCTTAAAAATTACTAACAAGCAGGGCTCTCCGTGATAAGAAACAGAGTCCTGAGATATAATGAATGATGTCGGACAAGAAAGCGCGAAACACAGGATATAAACAGCCGAAGAGACTCAGTTTTCCCGCCGATGCCAAAATCCATTCATGGCTTTCGATGCTCCTCGACGCTTACTATCTGGTAGATAGAGGGATTGCCGAAGCTGTGGAGATGGAGTCGGGGAAGGGCAGAAAACTGGCCTGCGTCAGAGGATGTTCGAGTTGCTGCAAGACACACACCACAATCCCGGTTTACCCTGTGGAACTTGTCGGACTTGCCTGGTATGTCACGGAGAAGCTTAAAGGTCCCGGACGAGAACTTGTCAAGATACAGCTGAGAAATTACAGAGCTAACGACCCCTGTCCGTTTCTGGTCGGGGGAGTGTGTTCGGTTCATCCAATGCGGCCGATTTCGTGCAGACAGTTTAATGTCTTCGGAGCCCCCTGCGCTGAAGGCGAGGACCCTTACTATACCCGGCGTGAAGACGTCCTTTCGCCGATCAGAAAATACGTGGACCGGGCCTTTTTTATAATGCTCCCTTTCTACGGCATTCACAGCGAAGCGCAAAGGTGGAAAATCATTGAAAGCGGAGCTGTGCATCAGGTGGTGAAGCTCATGCAGACATGCAACTGGAAGAGCCTCGCTGAAAAGATGGAGGAGTTTGACACAGTCATAGGCATCGCGAAATCCGGTATTAAAGATGCTTCCACAAAACATGACAAATATCTGTACACGAAAAAGAAATGAAGTTGTTCATTGACCCGGAGCATTCATTGCCCTCACACAGACAAGGATTTCAGCTTTACCGACTGCACAAGTTTTGCAGTAATGCAGTTTTTAAGACTTCGAAAGGCATTTGCCTTTGACCGGCATTTCGAGCAAATTGCCAGTTTTGAACGCCTTCCATAATTTTTATAGAACTGCTTTTTCGAGCGTGACTTTATTGTATCCCGATAAGTATCGGACTGCCAAGAAGTTACGTCTGGAGTAATTAATGAAGAATATGTACTGAATTAATACTCCCTTCACAATTCTGAAACAATAATATCTACCTCCTATTACAATAACCCAATCAGGTGCCGCTTGAGAGCAACAGTACACATAGTAATGGATGGTTCTGGTCATTTCGGACGCCATCTCAGCTTCTCCCTATACTGTGCGCAGGCAATTACTCCGCATAGGATATTTAGTTCATCCCAAAATGATTGATCCACCCGTGAGGTGTACATCTCGGATTAAACACCTTTCAGATTTTTTTGCTGGGGGAACCTTCAAAGCAAACTCATGTTTGGATATTTTCGAAGCGTTGAGAGAATGGCCGGGTATTTCTCACACCTACGAGGAGTGAAAAATGAATGTTGAAGCAACTTAGCGATTATGAAAAGGAATGAACGACTCAGCTCACCGGCGCATAGCGGCTATCACGCGGCCGGTGCAGCAACAAGTTAGGCGCCCCCGTGCGGCGCGGCGCATTCCTAACGGATAAGGCTCAACGACGCCGTAAGCCGT
Source organism: Thermodesulfovibrionales bacterium (assembly GCA_963727725.1). Lineage (GTDB taxonomy): Bacteria > Nitrospirota > Thermodesulfovibrionia > Thermodesulfovibrionales > SM23-35 > CAVSHJ01. Next base: position 45,677 of record CAVSHJ010000009.1, on the reverse strand, counting down.
TCAATGTAGTCGAGGGTTAGATACCATTTGGAATTTTGGATGCCATCATTTTTTTTCGGGATAGTTTGCGCCCATCTACAATAAATGTACCGTCACCGACAGCATGAACAGTTCGTTTCTCTTTGCGCGAGGTGTCAAAGTATGCCGCAACGGCTTCGAGAACGACAATGTTGTGTTTTTTGACGATGTCGACGACGTTACACTCGATATTAGCGAGGCATTCTTTTATCAATGGCGCTTTTACTATTCTACCTTTTACGGGAGTGAGCTTGAATTTGGCAAATTTGTCTGTATCGGCACCCGAGCATGTTCCTATTCCAACGACTTTATCAAGCATGTCAACCGTGGGGATTGAAATAACGCACTCCTTTGTTTTCCGAAGAGCCGTAAAAGAATAATTCCATTCTCCAGTGGTTATGGCAAAGACCGGTGTGAAATCCAAAACCATTGTCCATGAAATCGTCATGACGTTGTCCTTCTTTCCGTCATTCGTTGTAACAAGGACAACGGGCCCCGATTCCATCAACGTGAAGGCTTTGCTAATTTCCAATTGTTTCATGTGTGCACTTCTTTATATCTTTTTTCGCCTAACCAGTTATTAGATAGTTTCTTGCTAATACTCTTGGTCGAAATATAAAATCAAAAGGGCGAGATGTTTTAAATCGCCCTATACAGATTTAGGAGATAATTTTATTTCAATTTTTTTACAAGTTCCTCTATTGGAATTGCAGGTAATGTAAGGATCTGTACAGAACCTCTCGATCCTATCTCCATGGATGCCTTCATAATAGTCACATTATCGGGCGCCTCAACGATATTCACAATATCATAGGGACCTAATACGGCAAACTGCTCTTTAACCTTTACACCCATAGCCTCCAATTCCTTATCAACCTCTAATATTCTCGAAGGCTTCTGTTTGAGAGTCTTCCTACCTTCATCGGTTAATTTGCTGAGAATCACATAATATGCCATTTTCCTAAACTCCCTTCCTATGTATTATCCGATCATTACTTTTTTCTCTTTTTTCTTAGCTTCTTCAGTCTTTGGTATTCTTATCTCCAATACTCCATCTTTGAATTTCGCAGATGCCTTTTCCGTCTGTACCTCTGCAGGAAGGTTGAATGAACGCGTGAAAGAGCCATAGGAACGCTCAAACCTGTGATAATCTTTTTTCTCAACCTTTTCCTCTTTTTCCTTCTCTCCAGAAATGGTTATTGTGTCTTCAGTCAGATTCACATCAACATCTTCTTTTTTCATCCCTGGCAACTCCGCCTTCACCACTACATCATCGCCTTCAGTAAAGATATCCATAGACGGAGAGATTTCTTCTAATTCATGCATCTTCAGCCGTGGCATCCAAGACGGCAGCAATGAAAGGGGTCTCCTGAAAATATCTTCAAACCGTCTTTCCATCTCTTGAAATCGTTTTTCCATTTCCTGAAAAGGTGCTAAGGCTTTCTTCGATTCAACTTTTACAGGTGGTAGTGCCTTTTTCGATTTAACTTTTGCAGACGTTAGAGCTTTCTTCGATTCAACTTTTTTTAATCCTTTTTTCTCTTTCTTTGCCATAATGCCCTCCTATTGTTAGTTAGATTTGCCTCTCAGGGTTTTACTGAATATCTATTTCTGAACCTTTCTTTAGTCTTTTTATTAGTTTCAAACATAAACTATGATTTCCTGCTTGTCTTTGTAAAAAAAACCGTTAGCTTTTTCTGTACATTATTGCTTTGACAGTGAGGACACTTTATTTTGGGTCTGGTCTCAAATTCTTTGATTGAGAGAAAATTAATAAATTCCTTGTCACAGTCTTTGCAAACATACTCATAAGCAGGCATAAAGACTCCTTATTGTTTGATGATTTGCTATTGTAATATTCACAATTATATCAATTTTTGTTTCACTTTGTTACAAGAAGAAAGTAGGACGTTTTTAGGCGGCTGTCTTATTCATATATGACCTTCTTGTAAGCAAAGAAGCTTATTTAAAAAGGAACCAGTTGTCGAATTAGTGTATACTTTTAGAGGCGTGCATCCTGAAACTCAGGGATCAAGACTATAAATCCGTAAACATAAGGAGAAGAATGATGGCAGAAAAGAAGAAAAAGGCTGTAAAAGAAGGAAGTCCTACCTCAGCATTTATGAAGGCTATGAAACCCAGCGAGGCGCTGGCTAAGATAGTGGGGAATGAACCTCTTCCAAGGTCAGAAATGATTAAGAAGCTATGGGAATATATAAAGAAGAATAATCTCCAAGATATAGAGAATAAGAGGAATATCAATGCGGATAAGAACCTCTTGGCGGTATTCGACGGGAAGAAGCAAGTCTCAATGTTCGAGATGACTAAATTAGTCAATAAACATCTTAGCTAATAGTCATATGTTGAATCTTAAAAGCGTTATGTTTTCAGTACTCGCGGAATGAATCGGGACTGAAAGCGGTAATTATCTATCAATCAGGCCGAGACATGAGCAACCAACAATCCAACGATCCTCTTCACGGTATTACTTTGGAAATGATTCTTACTCAATTGGTAGAGCATTATGGCTGGGATGAAATGGGAAGAATTATCAATATCAGGTGTTTTAATAATGACCCAAGTATCAAGTCCAGTTTGCACTTTCTGAGAAGAACCCCTTGGGCCAGAAATAAGGTTGAAGCTTTGTATCTAAAATTCAAAAGGAAGACCCTGGAATAAATCCCATCAACAAAAAAGGGATCTCCTCAATTTAATTACAGTTTAACAACATTGATAGCCTTGGGGCCTTTCGGGCCTTTTTCAATATCAAAACTAACCTTGTCACCTTCAGCAAGGGTCTTAAAACCACTGCCCTGGATGGATGTGTGGTGGACAAAAACATCGGTGCCGTCTTCAGCAGCAATGAATCCGAAACCTTTGCTTTCGTTGAACCATTTCACAGTGCCTTGTGCCATTTCATTTACCTCCAAGTAAATATGCATTACCATTTCAAATCAGCATAATTATATCAAAATTGCTTTCTGAGGTGTACAGGAAGTATCCGAAAAAATGTTTAGAGATTTTTGCAGTATCTTTTTGGACTATAGTACGGGATGAAATACGCCTTCGAGAGAACCCACTCACCGTCACAACCTTTCTTCCTCCTACACAAGTCACTATTACCAAAATGGAGTATATTTCATTTGGAAATTAATTGTACTCATAGTGTTTGTACCGAAGACAGAAGAATACTAATAGAATAATATTTGCCCCTATTCTATAATTTTAAAAAACGGTTCTTGATGGCGACATCGTTTATATCAAAAAGTAATAACTAAGGAGGTGCAAGATGCCCATTGTTCATATCTATTTACTCGAAGGAAAGCCCCAAACCTATCTTCAGGCTTTGGGCGATTCTATCCATCAAGCCCTCGTGGAAACGTGGGGACTCCCTGAAAGCGATCGTTTCCAGATATTCCACGAGGAAAAAGCAGAGCACTTCAAGATTGATCGGTTTTCGTACCTGGAAGGCGAAGGTGTTCAGCGATCCGATGATGTGATCGTGATCCAGATAACAACCTCCCCGAGAACCATACACATGAAGCGCGCCTTCTACAAGCGCTTGCCTGAATTGCTCAAGGACAGCATTGGCCTGAGCCCTGCCAACGTTTTCATCAATGTGGTGATGACAGACGAAGAAGACTGGTCGGTGGGGATTGGAAAGATGACACTTATTGAAAAACTGAAATAGTACTCGGCGGAATGACACAACAGAAAGGCAACGCCACAGCTGGCCTCCTGCAGAAACCTGAAATGAGGTGATGATTCTGTGAACTTTTTAATGGCACTCTTGATAGCACCTATCAGCTTTATTGCGTCATGTCAGTAGTTTCCAGAAACGGCAAGCCAGGGCCGCTGATCATCCAAGAGCAAGGCAGTTTCGCCGTCGGCGGAACGGTGCTCACTAACCCTGGCACTTTCGATCCGGTCAAAATGTCTCCTGAAGGACAAACGTTCCACGGAGATCATGCATACGTGTTTTACCAGATCCCAGCGAACGCCCGTAAATTACCTCTCGTGCTCTGGCATGGCTACGGACAGTTCTCGAAGACTTGGGAAACAACGCCGGATGGACGCGAGGGCTATCAAAACATTTTCCTTCGACGTGGTTTTGGGGTTTATGTGATTGACCAGCCTCGTCGTGGCAATGCAGGACGCAGCACCCAGCCAATTACCTTAACACCGGTGTCCGATGAGCAAGAATGGTTCAACTTTTTCCGCATCGGAATCTGGCCGAACTTCTTCCCTGGCGTGAAATTCTCGCATGACTCAGAAGCTTTAAACCAGTACTTCCGCCAGATGACACCCGACACCGGTCCTATCGATATCAACGTCACCTCAGATGCCGTTGTGGCACTTTTCAACAAGATCGGACCAGGAATTCTTGTCACGCATTCGCATAGCGGTGGTATGGGCTGGCGCACCGCAATCAAGAGCCGAAATATCTGTGCCATCGTTTCGTATGAACCGGGCAGCAATTTCATCTTCCCAAACGGCGAAGTGCCTCCTCCGATATCGAGTTCCGCTGGCCCGCTTGAGGCAGTTGGGGTGCCTTTGTCAGATTTCATGAAGCTCACGAAGATTCCGATTGTAATCTATTACGGCGACAATATTCCAGAGCAACCTTCGGCAAATCAGGGTCAAGACCAATGGCGTATACGCTTGGCGATGGCGCGGCTCTGGAGGGACGCTGTTAACAGCCATGGCGGCGACGTAACCCTCATACATTTGCCAGAAATAGGAATCCGCGGAAACACGCACTTTGCGTTCTCGGATCTGAACAATCTCGAAATCGCAGACCTCCTAACCAAATTTCTAAAGGAGAAGGGCTTGGATTGAACCATTTTCTAATGCATGGTGCGATGGCAGCCACGGCAGAACAGGTTTAGTGTGCCCTCACCTTATAACTTTCCTTTCGGTTCCAAGTATTTGAGAATCAGAGATTCAATCAATTCTCTTCTTCAACCGCTTCAGTAAATTATTCAATCCTATTTCACCAAACAGGCTGAACGGATTAGGGGAAAGAACCGCGCAGAATCCCAGAGAGTCTTTGAACAATTTTCCGGTATAGTCAACACTTTTCTCCGTTTGTCAAGAACGCGCAGTAGTAGGTGCATCCATCGAAAATGCTGTGTTTAGTTCGGGGCGAAAGATTCTTGACACTATCTAAGAGATCCGGAAGCAACGTTCCTTCCTGTAAGGCGCACCGGTCATGCGTGATATAATTGTACTGAGTACAAATGATAACCGAGAGTTCTATGAATGCTCTAATCAGGCGCGGTATGGTCATCCCTTCCGACCCATACCCCTACAGCGAGACGATTATCGAAACCCACAAACCACGCATCCGAATAATTATTGGTAGTGCCTGTTTTTCCATAAACAGGCCAGCCCACCGCCCTTGCCCTGCCGGCGATTCCCGACTCGACAGTCGCACGCAGAAGCGCCTTCATCTTCTCTACGATATCGCGGGTTGCGGTTTACCTTCTCAACGCTTCTCTTGTCCAATGCATTTGGGTTGACAATTATGGTTTGAGGCAGTCTTCAATTATGAAAGCGCACTGCTCATCCTTTGTTAATGGACCACCTGTATAGCCCTGATATTTTATTTTCTTAACAATGCCGTCTTTCAGAATAAAAGTTGCTTCACAGGAGTAAAGTATTCCCCCAAGATCGCCACCGCTTCCTGAATAGGTCAAATACTCAAGATTGTCGATTTTCTCCTGTCTTACAGGAACCCCAGCGCATATCAAAAGATCCTCCTTGCTCATACCTATAAGTTCCGATTTTGCTCTGGAAGCCATTTCTGCACGATGGAAGACACACCCGGAAAGTAAAAAAGAGAGCAAAGCAATCAAAAGAAGCTTTTTCATGACAACCCCCTTTTCGACCATTCTATCTTAAAAGGAGGAAAAAGGAAAGACCCTCTAAATCTGTTTATAAAGAAGTGTAACAAATATTTGAAATGTGTTTCTTTCAACCAAATAATCGTGACCATGGGATCCCGGCGAAAAAATAAGACTTGTGGCTGTACTTCTCGCCCTCATGTTTTTCCGATGGTGTTTTATTCCGAGTGTACTATTGCTGGAGTTTCGATTTTCTGAAAGTATTGGCTTGTAGGCGGAGTTGAGAAAAATACCGTGTTTATTACGGGACGAAAGACACGCAGCATTCCAGAGAGTCCTGAAAGGCAAACCTTCTTCCTTGTTTATTCCGCACCTTTCGTAACTGATATTATTTTGTATGCTACAAATGTAAATTCGCGCAGCACATCTTGTTGACGAGATTTTTCTTGCAGATTTTATAGGCAAGAAGGGATCTCGATAACTGATGCAATACAACATTTTATTAAGCTGGGTTAAATCTGTTGAAATGATATAATTGAATCATGGAAACCGATGTAAGAGAGCGTAGAAAATATGAAAGAATCCCTTTAAGACAAGAAGTCTTGATAGACGGGATAACAAGATCTACAACTATTGACATAAGCGAAAGCGGTCTTTATGTGTGTACCACACGACGGTGCAGCAGAGATTTTAGGCATCAAGTCAAAGACGCTTGAATCGAGGATGCAAAGACTGGGCATCCAAAGAAGAAATAAGAATACCTGATATTGTGTCCCTATTTTTATGTGCCAACGGAGCATTGACGGTGGGAAGAATGTCAAGGGTTAAACAAGAGCGGAGCCCCTAAGATGTTTGAAGATATTGTAGAGACAGTACGTGAACCCCTTATTGTACTGGATTCAGACTTGAGGATCCTTTCAGCAAACCGTAGCTTTTATAATTCATTCAAAGTAACGCCTGAGGAGACTATAGGTAAACTAATATATGACCTCGGAAACCGGCAGTGGGATATTCCCAGGCTTCGGACGTTGCTTGAAGATATTCTTCCCAAAAACAACAAGTTCGATGACTATGAAGTTGAGCATATATTTTCAAACATAGGACACAAAATAATGCTTCTCAATGCTCGCCGCATCACTCACAAAGAAATAGGTTCTCAGATGATCCTCCTTGCTATTGAAGACATTACAAAATTCAGAAAGCTGGAAAGAGAGCGAAAGAATATCCTCTCCATGTTTGCACATGACATGAAAAACCCTGCGGTAATATCGAAAGGGTTTCTGTCGAGACTCATCTTAGGCAAGGCAGGGGCACTGACGGAAGAGCAACAAAACGACCTTGAAATTATCCATAGTGAGCTTAACAAATTATCACAATTAATATCAGATTTTATGCAGTTTTCGAGATTTGAAGCAATAGAATATAAGCCTGTTCGCGCTCCATTTAACATAGAAGAGGAAATCCGGAAAAATATTGAAGCGGAAAAAGTGGAGGCTGAAAAGAAAGAAATCATTATAGGTCTTGAACACCTGGATACGACAACTCCTATAGTTAATGCAGATGCTGCTATGGTAAATCGCGTGATCAGAAATCTTCTCGTCAACGCAATAAAATATAACGACCCGGGCGGAGCTGTAACAATCAAAATATCAGACAGAGGCAATGAAATACTTGTCTCTATTAAAGATACAGGCATAGGAATACCGGAAGATCATCTGCCTTATATATTTGATGCATTCTACCGTGCGGGAAACTCAAAGGGTTCGGGGCTTGGGTTGTCCATTGCCAAAACAATAATAGAAGGCCATGGAGGAAGGATATGGGCTGAAAGCATACCCGCCAATGGCAGTACCTTTAGCTTCACCTTGCCGAAATAGGTGCCCTTTGTGTTATAGAGTTCTTTTGTGAATCCTCACTTTTTCAAAATCGACAAAACGGTTGTAGCGCGGTGAAAGAAATAAATCAGTCTTACTGTTATGTTCCTCTGTCGCGCATCCAGACTCCGCTTTATTTGCTTGAAATGGAAACAAATATTCTCAACGGCTATGTTTCCTTTCATAATGATTACCGCATGGGTCGATGCGATTCCGTTTGCTTGTGGCTGAAGTTCTCGCCTATCGATTATTTCCGATGGCGTTTTGTTTGATGAAGTATTTGTTGAAGCACTATTCATATTACCATCGGGTCGACGTCAATTTTTATCTTCACGTCTTTTGAATTCCTGAAAGCCTCCACGAAGGTTCTTGCAGCGTCGTGAAGTTTTCCCCTGACGGAGGATTTCATAAGAAGTTTGAATTCATATTGTCCCCGTGCACTCTTTACCGCAAAGGGACCGAGTATCTCCGGGCCGCCGGCCCTTCTTTGGATATTCTCCGACAATTCCGACGATATGTCCCTTTTTGAAATGAACTTCAGCAGCAGAAGTCTTGAATAGGGGGGGTAGCCGAGTGATTTTCGCCGAAGTAATTCCTCTCTGACAAATGAATTGTAGTCATGGTCCTTCAGGCTCTTGAACAGATAGTTCTGCGGCATTCTCGTCTGGATGAATATCTCGCCGCCGGGTTCGGTCATATCCGTCACGGACGAAATTTCCTGATATGCCTTTTCGGTTGATCTGAAGTCGGGAATATTCAACAAAAGATCCGTATTCAGGACAGCGGTCACGGAGAAGCTTGTGTGTGCGGTCCAGCCTCTTTGTCATTAATTTCGTGCCGACCATTATCCTGTTCGCCTCTGTAAAGGCGGACCCTATCAGGTCTTCCATTTCCGATTTTCCCTTTGCCCTGTCGCTGTCGAGTCTGAGAACACCGCTCCCGAAAAGATTTTCAAGGTCCTCCTGGACCCGCTGCGTTCCGGCGCCCAAGAGCTGTAGATTGTAGCCTTTGCATCTGCTGCAGCTTTCGGGAATTTTTCTGAGTGCATACCCGCAATAATGACATTTTAAGGACATGTCCTGCTTATGAAAGACGAGCGGGATTCTGCAGCCGGGACATTCCACCACATAATCGCAATCCGTGCAATGGAGAGTCGAGTGTCCTCTCCTGTTGACAACAAACATGATCTTCCCGTTTTTTTTAAGATATCGCTCTGAGGCATCGACGACAGCTTTAGACAGATAGGGCTTCAGGAGTTTTGTATGCCTCATATCTATCACCTTCACCTTTGGTCTCTGTATATCGTATGCCGGCTTCAGTAGAGTGTACTTGCCCGATTTGCAGTTGCAGAGGGACTCCACCGAAGGACAGATGGACGAAAGCAGCACGGTTGCCTTTTCGATCGAGCCCCTTAATACCGCAACGTCTCTTCCACTGTAACACGGGCTGCTTTCCTGTTTGTATGAAGTACTGTGTTCATGAATGACGGCTATCAATGCGACTTTCTTAAGCGGTGCAAAGACGGCCGACCTTGTACCTAGAACAATATCGGACTGACCGGAGAGAATCCGTTCTATGGACTCTGATCGCATGCCTCTGCTCAGTTCGCTGTGGAAAAGGGATACCCTTTCCCCGAACCTGTCGCTCAACAGAGGATAAAGATTGTTGAGCGTCGATATCTCGGGCGCCAGGACGATTGCGCAGTTTGTCTCAGCGAGTATCTGTGCCAGGAAAGAGTATTCATACGAGGTGGAGGGGGCGTGGAGCAGAAAGGTCCCGTAATCGCCCTTCCGCAACGACCCGTAAAGACTCCGGACAAGCCCTTCCCCGGCATCAATTACGTCCGGAACAGCGCCGACCGGGTCATATCTGTGAGAAGCCGGGTGAAATCTGACCTTTGCTTTTCTTTGCTTCACCCTTGTGAATGCCTCCTTTGGCAGCATGTTCTTCAAAACAAGCCCCTGTTCGGCGATGTAATATTCTGACATCCACGTCAGGAGGTTGAGCATGTTCGGGCTTAAGACCGGCGTGCTGCCATGTATATCCCGGATATACTTTATTTCTCCCCCGGGGATTTTCAAAGATTTCCCTGCAATGACACCCTTTACGATTTTATTTTTCAGGGGTGCGCTCACGATCATGCCCGGTTTTGCGATCTCCAGGAACGGTTCAGGGCATCTGTATGTGAGACTGCCGAGGTTTACCGGGAAGAGTACGTCAAAGAGGTCCATATGAAATTCTATCACATTGTTATCGTTCCAATCTTTGTGTCATAATTTAAGATATGTTCCCGAGAGCGGCTGCCCTATTACTTTTCTTCTTTCTTGTAGCCTCGTGTGCGGCAACGCACGTCCAGATGCGGGAGGAAAGGTCTCTGCCCCCGGAGGGTGCTTACTATCTTTTCATGCTCGGATACATTGCGGAAAAAGAAGGGAAATGGGAAGATGCGATTGAGTATTACAAAAGGGCACTCCGGAAGGATCCGTCGTCTGCGTATCTCAAGACCGAGATCAGTTCCATGCTGCTCAGGACCGGAAAGGTAAATGATGCCCTGTCCCTTGCTGAAGATATTGTAAGAACGCAGCCTTCATATGTTCCTGCTCTTATGCTTCTCGGGGAGCTTTACAACAGCCAGAAAAGATCGGAAGATGCAATAAAGGTTTACAGTAGAGTCCTTGCAATACAGCCGGACAATCAGGAGGCAGCCCTTTTCCTGAGTCTGCTGTATGCATCAGGACGGGAATACGACAAGGCGATAGATATCCTCGAAAAACTCATCAGTGCCCGTCCCGACAATATCATGGCAATTTACTATCTGGGCTCGGTAAATGTTGACAAAGGCGATCTTGAAAAGGCTGAAGAATATTTCAAAAAGGCGTTGGCCCAGAAGCCCAATTTCGATGCGGCATATTTCAACCTCGGTCTGATCAGCGAGATGAGGAACAGAGTCAATGAAGCTGAAGATTATTATAACAAGGCAGTGAAGATCAATCCTCATAACCTCCAGGCCAGAGAGAGGCTTGCACGGATTTATTTCAAGCAGAAGGAAACCGACAAAGCTATAGCGCAATATAAAGAAATAACGACAGAGATGCCCGTAAATATTGATGTCCACATGAACCTCGGCATCCTCTATTTTGAGGACAAACAGTATGAGAAGGCTATTGAAGAGTTCAGGATAGTGCTCGAAGCGAGACCCGACAATACCTCGATAAGATATTATCTTGCCCTTTCGCTCGGGGAGCTTGATAGAACGGAAGAAGCGGTTTCGGAGCTGAAAAAGATAATCCTGAAGGACCCGAAAAATCTGAGTGCTTTTCTCTTTCTCGGATTCTTGTATTCGAAAACCAACAGGGACGACGATGCGATCGCTATTTATGAAGAAATACTGAGTTTCGAAAAAGAGAAACCGGAGGTGTATCTCTATCTGGCTCAGGCCTATATCCATAAGAAGGATTATGGAAAGGCGGAGGCTGTCCTTAAGGAAGCACTGAATCGTTTTGCAGATAATGACGACCTGAACTTCAGTCTTGCAATAGTATTCGAAAAGACCAACAGATTTCATGAGATGGTGGAGTACCTGAAGAAGGTCATCAAGATTAATCCGGAGCATGCGGATGCGCTGAATTACCTCGGATACAGCTATGCCGAAAAAGGAATTCACCTTGACGAGGCCTACTCACTGGTAAAGAAGGCTCTGGACCTTAAACCTGACAACGGGTATATTATGGATAGTCTGGGATGGGTTTATTTCAAATCCGGAAAGTACCATGACGCGCTGGGAGTGCTCCTGAAGGCGGCCGAAACAGTGAAAGATGACCCTGTTGTGCTGGAACATCTTGGGGACGTTTATGACAAACTCGGTCTGCAGGAGAAGGCGAAGGAGTCCTGGGAAAAGTCGATAGAGTTCCATCAAAAGGGTGAGGACGACAATCTCAAAACGCGGGTTGAAAAGAAGATCAGAGATCTCAGATGAAAGGTCCTCCACCCGTTCCTCGTCATTCCCGTCTTTCTTTAAATGCCCCTGCAAAGATTAACTGGTTTCTGGGCGTAGCAGGCAAAAGAGACGACTGTTATCATGATATCGTCAGCCTGATGCAGTGCATTTCCCTTTATGACACCCTTACGTTTGATCATGCGGATTCCATAAATATAACGGGCGATCTGGATATCCCCGTGCAGGATAATATCGTGTACAAGGCGGCGTCTCTACTGAAAGAGTATACGTCCTTCGGAAAGGGTGCCGACATTTTTTTGAAGAAGAAAGTGCCGGTCAGCGCGGGGCTTGGGGGAGGAAGCAGTGACGCAGCCTGCACACTCCTGGGTCTCAATAGATTATGGGGACTCGGACTGAGCGGAAAGACGCTGAGTTCAATCGCGTCCGAAATAGGCTCGGATGTCCCGTTCTTTCTGAACGGTCCGGCTGCCCTGGTGCAAGGGAAGGGCGAGAAGACAAGACAGGTGAAAATCCATTCGTCCGTCGTGCTGCTCATTGTAAAGCCCGCCATATCCGTTTCCACTGCATGGGCTTATGCGGATTTCGACAGAATGAACTCTGACAAGTTGACAAAAAAGGTCGTTGATATTAAACTGTTTTGTCGGGCCCTGATGCGGAAAGATTTTGCTTCTCTCGGTAATATGCTCTTTAATGACCTCGAAAAGGTCGTAACCGGAAAATATCCCGTTGTGAGGGAGATTAAACTCAGACTGACAGAAGAAGGAGCTTTTTTTTCTGCAATGAGCGGCAGCGGCCCTACTGTTTTTGGTGTGTACGGCAGCAGAGGTAAAGCTGAAGAGGCTGCCGGGCGGATGAAGCCTCATTTATGCCGGGTGGTCGAAACGCTCGTGACAGTAAAGGGTAAACAGTAAAGGGTAAACGGTTTACGGAATAATCATGGAGGATTACTCTTTACTATTCACTGATTACCCTTTACGAACTTGTGGGGCGTCGACAAACGGCAAGTCAGGAGACTTTGGATCTCCCATCTGGAGGTTCGAATCCTCCCGCCCCAGCCAGGCCGAATTTGCGGAGCAAATTCCGGGTTAGAAGTTAAGAGTTAAAAGGTAGAAGTGAGAAGGTGAATGTGAAGCGTTGTTTGTGTTTTTACTTTTCACTTGTAACTTATAACTTTTTTTATTGGAGGACGGATGCCTGAGGGTATTAAATTTTTTACGGGTAATGCGCATAGAGTTCTTGCGCAGGAGATAGCGGACTATCTTGATATACCTGTGGGTGATGCCGTGGTGACGAAGTTCAGTGACGGGGAGATCATGGTACAGATAAACGAAAATGTCAGAGGGACTGACGTGTTCGTTCTCCAGCCGGCCTGTATGCCGGTGAACCGTCATATCATGGAACTCCTTTTAATAGTGGATGCGCTGAAGAGGGCATCTGCAAGAAGAATAACGGCCGTCATTCCTTACTATGGATATGCGAGACAGGACAGGAAGGTCCAGCCCCGGGTTCCCATATCCGCAAAACTCATGGCGGATTTGATCACCGCTGCAGGCACAAACAGGGTCCTCACAATGGACCTCCACGCGGCCCAGATCCAGGGGTTTTTCAATATCCCGGTTGACAATCTTTACGCAGCGCCCGTCCTTTTGGATTATGTCAGGAAAAAATACAATTTCAAGAACCTGGTAATTGTGTCACCTGACGCAGGAGGTGTTGAGAGGGCAAGGGCATTTGCAAAGAACCTCGAGTGCTCCATTGCGATCATCGACAAGAGACGTGAGGCTGCGAATATATCGCAAATAATGAACGTCATCGGCGAAGTCGAAAACAAGGATACTATTATACTTGATGATATGGTTGATACAGGCGGCACTACAATTCAGGCTGCCGCCGCGCTGAAAGAGAAAGGAGCAGACCGTGTTGTCGCAGCCTGCACGCATGCGGTGCTCTCAGGAAATGCGATAGAAAAGGTGAATAATTCGGTTCTCGAGGAACTGATAGTTACAAATACAATTCCGCTGGACAGCAAAAAAGAAGAGTGCAGAAAGCTTACTGTTCTGAGTATAGCGTCTCTTATAGGAGAGGCTATCAAGAGAATTCACGAAGAGTCTTCTATAAGTTCCCTGTTCGTTTAGCGGTGATTTGAAAAGAGGAGGAGAAATGGAAAGGATAACGATTCATGCGGAGAAGAGAGAGGAGACCGGAAAGGGGGCAGCGCGTTCTCTCAGAAGGAAAGAGATGATCCCCGCGATTCTCTACAGGGGGGGCGGGTCTCTCCCGATAAAACTGCCTAAAAAAGAGATCACACAGTTTATCAATACAACTGCCGGGGAACAGGCCATGGTAAACCTGCAATTTCAGGATGGCGAAAACAAGCTGGCCCTTATGAAGGAGTATCAGGTTGAGCCTACGAAGAGGGAATTGCTGCATGCCGATTTTTTTGAGGTTTCACTTACCGAAAAGGTGAAAGTGAGCGTACATGTATCGACCGTTGGTGAGCCTATAGGTGTGAAGAGGGATGCTGGAATTCTCCAGAATGTTCTCAGGGAGATAGAGGTCGAATGTCTGCCCGACAAGATACCAAGCCATATCAGAGTAGATATTTCAGCTCTTGAGATAGGTCAGTCATTGCATGTGAGAGACCTGAAACTCGGGGAAGACGTAAAGATTCTTGCGGACCCTGAAGGAGTTATCGCGAATGTGATCGCACCCATTGTGGAAGAGGTGGCGCCTGCCGCCGAGGTTGTCGCCCCCGAGGCTGCACAACCCGAGGTCATAAAGAAAGGCAAGAAAGAAGAAGAAGAGGAAGTGAAGGAGAAAGAGAAGGAGAAGGAGAAAAAATAGTTATTCGTTGGCAGTTTCTTAACTGATAACTGATAACTCACAACTTGTGAAGGTAATTATGTGGGTTATAGCCGGACTCGGAAACCCCGGAAGAAAATACTCGAGAACCAGACACAACGTCGGTTTCATGGTGATTGAGGAGTTCGCAAAAAGGTTTGAGATAGATTTTAGAGACAGAGACGAATACCGAATCGGAAGGGGTTCTATAGAGGGTTCTGCCGTACTACTCTTGGAACCCCTTCTTTATATGAACAGGAGCGGTACGGTGGTTAGAGGAGTACTCAAAAAATTCAATGTCCCTCCGGAAAATCTGATAGTGGTCCACGATGACCTTGATATGGAAAAAGGCAAGTTAAGGATCAGAAAAACAGGTTCATCAGGCGGACACAAAGGCGTTCAGTCAATCATACAGGACATTGGTACCCCGGACTTTGTGAGACTGAAAATAGGGATCGGAAGAGAAGAGGATATGCCCGCCGAGGAATTTGTCCTGAGAAAATTCGGAAGACAGGAAATAAATGTCATGAAAGACATGATACGGGAGGCCGCGGAAGCTATCCACTCCGTAATCCTGGAGGGAGTGGATAAGGCGATGAACAAGTTCAATTGAATGCGTCTCGTTAAGCAATGCAGATATTGTTCAAAAATTTATTTAACTTGATAGTGTTATTGAGAGCATCCTCATGTTCTTTCCAAAAATATTGTCCAACAGCCATCGGTTATCAGTACACTGAGGTATCAAAAAATAAATTTTTTCACAACATCAGCATTATCTAATTTACAGATTTTGTACTGAATGATTTGAGGGTAAAATGCATGATATGCTCGGCAGAGAAGAACTCATCACCGTAGAGAAAGCCCTCGAACTCCTTTTTCTATATGCGCCTTTCAGGAGACCTGCGGAAATACATCTTCCCATCGAGAAATCCTGCGGCCTTATAATTTCGAGGGACATCATCTCTCCTGAAGACCTTCCTTCATTTCGCCGGTCGACGGTGGACGGATTTGCGGTTAATTCTGCCGATACGTTCGGCGCAACGGAGAGCTTCCCGTCATACCTGGATATAAGAGGCGAGATACAGATGGGAGAGAAGCCGGGATTTGCGCTCGGAAAAGGCGAAGCCGCGAAGATCGCAACGGGCGGGATGCTTCCCGAAGGCGCGGATTCAGTTGTGATGTTAGAACATGCCCAGACGGCGGGCGAAAAAATGATAGAGGCCGTCAAACCGGTTTCTCCCGGTGAAAATGTTATACAGGCTGGCGAGGACGCAAGAAAAGGTGAGACTATACTAAAGAGCGGCCACAGGTTGAGACCGCAGGATACCGGGGCGCTCGCGGGTCTTGGCGTAACCGGCGTATGGGTCTATGAGAAACTGAAGGTGTCTATCGTTTCAACGGGGGATGAAATAGTCCCTGCAGATGAACCCATAAGGCCGGGCCAGGTGAGGGATATAAACTCATATACCCTCGCAGGATTGATTTCAGGTGGGGGCGGTATCCCCGTGAGACGAGGGATCTTCAGTGACAGGTATGACGTAATTAAAGAGGTAACTGAAGATTGTATGGAGAATTCCGACATGGTCTTGATTACAGGAGGCAGTTCTGTGGGCGCGAAGGACATGACATCCAAGGTAATAAACGACCTGGGAAGTCCGGGGGTATTGTTCCACGGCGTGTCATTAAAGCCCGGTAAACCGATGATAGGCGGGGTCGTTGGAGGCATTCCTGTTTTCGGCTTACCCGGACATCCGGCAGCTGTGAACATATGCTTTGAGGTCTTTATCAGGCCTGTCTTGGAAGTTCAATCCGGATTGACCGAAGACAGGTTTGAAAAAGAGAAAAGGACTATCCGCGCAAGGATAACAAAGAACGTCTCCTCGAGTCCCGGCAGAGAGGAGCATGTAGGGGTTGCTCTCGAAAAGAGGGGTGAGGAGATACGGGCCGTACCGTTGCTCGGCAAATCGGGACTCATTACAACATTAACGAGGGCTGACGGCACGATTGTGATCCCTCTGAGAAAATTCGGAGTGCACGAGGGAGAGATGGTCGAAGTCCGACTCTTTTAAGTTATATATCGGTCACTACAACTACTTTCAAAGAATCCTTTGCTTCCGAGACTAATTTGAAGCCTTGCTGAATGTCTGAAAGAGTGAACCTGTGTGTTATCATCTTCCCTATACTCTCCGTATCGCTCTGAATCAGCTCAATTGCCATCCGCAGGTCTTCAGGAGCCGCACCGTAGGAAAAGTGCAGACTTATCTCATCCCTCCAAAATCTTACAGATGGAATATTTATGTCAAAATCAGGCACTGCAAAAAAAAGAATCTTCCCTTTCCTGTCGACTGAGGATATCGCATCATCAATTGCCTGTTTTGCGGCTGCGCAGACAATGACAACATCTGCCAGCCGCTTGTCGTTCACACTTTTCAGTTTATCGGCAGAATATTTTCTTGCATCGATTACAAACTCGGCACCGAACTCGGCAGCCTTGGCCAACCGGTACCCATTGATATCTGTCGAGATCACCCTTGCTCCTTTTCGCTTTGCAAGGCTAATATGCAGGAGACCGGAAATCCCGGAGCCGATTATCAATACCGTCTGACCTTCTCTCAATTTCAATTGATTCTGTCCGGCAATCGCACATGCCAGGGGTTCAATCATCGCAGCTTCTTCGTAGCTTAAATCTTCTGGAATGACAAATGTTCCGTGTTTCACATTTTCTTCGGGGACACTTATATATTCTGCAAATCCTCCGGGGGCGTAATTGCCCTTATGAAGAGATTCACACGCCGTATAATTGCCCTGAAGACAGTAGTGGCATTTGTAACACGGTACATGGTGAGAGACGAATACCCTGTCGCCTTTTATGAATCCCTCAACGTTTCTTCCGACCTTTACAATTTCTCCTGCCATCTCATGGCCGAGGACGCGGGGAGCTTTCTTTATACGATACCACTCCATAACGTCGGTCCCGCAGATTCCACAGGTCTTCATCTTGACGAGGATCTCTCCGTCGGATATCGAGGGGATGGGCCGCTCTTCAATCCTTATATCATCTGTTGGTGTAATAAACTGCGACCTTCATATAATTAATCTATTTGCTCCATTTTGTCTAAATACTAAATAGGAAAGACAGCTGCGCATATTATTAAGGGTCTCAAAATAGTCATAGACACTCTTTGGGCTGTCATTCCCGCAGTCCTCAGGCCGCCTGAGGCGGAGGAATCCATGTTTCGAAGCCATGGATGCCCGACTAAGACCCCGGAATGACGAATAAAGAAAGGCAGTGTACATGCTCTATTTATGATGACTGTTAATAACATTAGTCTATTTCTTTGAATAGATCCCGAACGCCTCATCAACAGAAGCGCCTTTATGGACAATAGCCCGTATGGCTTTGATCATACCAACGGGGTTGTCGCTCTGGAAAATGTTTCTTCCCATATCTACGCCCGATGCTCCTTCCTTGATCGCATTTGCAGTCATCTGCAGGGCATCCCGCTCGGGTATCTTCTTGCCCCCCGCCATCACGACAGGCACCGGACATCCCTCTACCACTTTGTAAAAGTCCTCGCAATAATATGTCTTGACAAAATGTGCTCCGATCTCTGAAGCCATCCTGCATGCGAGACCGAGA
>CAVSHJ010000009.1:0-25000 GCA_963727725.1 Thermodesulfovibrionales bacterium | reverse complement strand
CAGGAGGTCATCGGTTCGATCCCGTTCACCTCCACCAGTTTTGCCGATGGCAAAACTGGAATTAAGAGTTAAAAGTTATAAGTTAAGAGTTGAAATTTATTGCATTGAAATATTCACTTTTAACTTTCAACTTTTAACTTCCGCCCAAGGGCGGAATGTTCTTTGACAACAGAAGGGAATGAGTAAGGGTCAAGTTAGTAAGGGCATATGGCGGATGCCATGGCATCAGGAGGCGAAGAAGGACGTGGCAGGCTACGAAAAACCACGGGGAGTTGCGAGCGAGCATAGATCCGTGGGAGTCCGAATGGGGCAACCCACCCTGAGGAAAGTCAGGGTATCATACACTGAATAGATAGGTGTATGAGGCGAACCCGGGGAAGTGAAACATCTCAGTACCCGGAGGAAGAGAAATCTAAAGAGATTCCCTCAGTAGCGGCGAGCGAAAGGGGAGGAGCCCAAACCCAAGATCAGATAGAGAGTGCAGAAAGAGATAGAGGAAGAGGAATGAGATCAATATTTTTGTCTCTATCTGAGATCTCTATCTGATCTTGGGGGTTGTAGGACCGCGTGAGTAGTATTACCGGGTAATAGCCGAATGTTCTGGAAAGGACATCCATAGGGGGTGAGAGGCCTGTAGGCGAAATGATCCGGTAGGCGAAGCGGTATCCTGAGTACCACGGGGCACGAGGAATCCTGTGGGAATCCGGGGGGACCACCCTCCAAGGCTAAAGACTACCTGATGACCGATAGTGAACAAGTACCGTGAGGGAAAGGTGAAAAGAACCCTGGTGAAGGGAGTGAAATAGAACCTGAAACCGTATGCCTACAAGCAATCGGAGCAGAAGCAATTCTGTGACGGTGTGCCTTTTGATTAATGAGCCGGCGAGTTACTGGCTGTAGCGAGGTTAAGGACCTAAGGTCTGGAGCCGTAGGGAAACCGAGTCTTAACAGGGCGATTAGTTACAGTCAGTAGACCCGAAGCCAGGTGATCTACCCATGGACAGGGTGAAGCGAAGGTAAGACTTCGTGGAGGCCCGAACCGGTGTTTGTTGCAAAAAGCTCGGATGATCTGTGGGTAGGAGCGAAAGACCAATCAAACCTGGTGATAGCTGGTTCTCCCCGAAATGTATTTAGGTACAGCCTCAGTGCAGCCTTATGGGGGTAGGGCACTGGATGGGCTAGGGCTTCATATGAGGTACCAAACCCAACCAAACCACGAATACCATGTAGGTGATCACTGGGAGTGAGACTGCGGGTGCTAAGATTCGTAGTCGAGAGGGAAACAGCCCAGACCGTCAGCTAAGGTCCCTAAGAATATGCTAAGTGGTAAAGGATGTGGTGTTGCGCAGACAGCCAGGATGTTGGCTTAGAAGCAGCCATCATTTAAAGAAAGCGTAACAGCTCACTGGTCAAGCGACACTGCGCCGAAAATCCAACGGGGCTTAAGCATATCACCGAAGCTACGGGATTCAGATAGAGAAATCAGAAAGAGAATGGAGAAACAGAAGCAGATAGAGATAAGAGATAGAGAAAAAAATTCTATCTGAAATCTCCCTCTCTAGCTGATTTCTCTATCTGGATCGGTAGGGGAGCATTCTGCGGACCTGTGAAGGCCCCGGGTAACCGGGACTGGAGGGTGCAGAAGAGATTATGCCGGCATAAGTAGCGCAAATTCTGATGAAAAGTCAGGACGCCGTAAACCTAAGGGTTCCTGGGGAAGGGAAATCCGCCCAGGGTTAGTCGGACCTAAGGCGAGGCCGAAAGGCGTAGCTGATGGAGGACTGGTTAATATTCCAGTACCGTCTTGTGTGCGTTTGACCGAAGGGGGGACGCAGGAGGATAGTCCGGGCCTGGTGATGGTTCAGGTCCAAGCATTTAGGCTGGTGAGCAGGCAAATCCACTCACCGTTAAAGCTGAGGTGTGATGGGGAAGGCCGTAAGGCTGAACTCGGGTGATTCCACACTGACGAGAAAATCCTCGTAGGGAGCACATGGGATGACCGTACCGCAAACCGACACTGGTAGGTGGGTAGAAGATACCAAGGCGTTCGAGTTAACCCTCGCTAAGGAACTAGGCAAAATGGCCCCGTAACTTCGGGAGAAGGGGTTCCGTCGCAAGGCGGACGCAGTAAAGAGGCTCAGGCGACTGTTTAGCAAAAACACAGGTGTCTGCAAACTCGCAAGAGGAAGTATAGGCACTGACGCCTGCCCGGTGCCGGAAGGTTAATGGGAGAGGTCATCTTCGCAAGGGGAGAAGCCTTGAACTGAAGCCCTGGTAAACGGCGGCCGTAACTATAACGGTCCTAAGGTAGCGAAATTCCTTGTCGGGTAAGTTCCGACCCGCATGAATGGCGTAACGATCTGAGCGCTGTCTCGGCGAGGGGCTCGGTGAACTTGAGATACCGGTGAAGACGCCGGTTACCTGCAACTAGACGGAAAGACCCCGTGCACCTTTACTATAGCTTGGCAGTGAGCTTTGGTGATGTATGTGTAGGATAGGTGGGAGACTATGAAGTGGAGACGCTAGTCTTCATGGAGCCAACGTTGAAATACCACCCTTACCTTACTGGGGCTCTAACCTATCCCCCTTATCGGGGGAAGGGACACTGTCTGGCGGGTAGTTTGACTGGGGCGGTCGCCTCCCAAAAAGTAACGGAGGCGTCCAAAGGTCTCCTCAGGCTGGACGGAAACCAGCTGTTGAGTGCAAAGGCATAAGGAGGCTTAACTGTGAGAGAGACATCTCGAGCAGATACGAAAGTAGGGCTTAGTGATCCGGTGGCACTGAGTGGAAGGGCCATCGCTCAACGGATAAAAGGTACGCCGGGGATAACAGGCTTATCGCGTCCAAGAGTTCACATCGACGACGCGGTTTGGCACCTCGATGTCGACTCATCGCATCCTGGAGCTGAAGCAGGTTCCAAGGGTTGGGCTGTTCGCCCATTAAAGCGGTACGAGAGTTGGGTTCAGAACGTCGTGAGACAGTTCGGTCCCTATCTGTTGCAGGCGCAGGAGACTTGAGGGGATCTATCCTTAGTACGAGAGGACCGGGATGGACAGACCTCTTGTGTTCCGGTTGTCACGCCAGTGGCAATGCCGGGTAGCTATGTCTGGAAGGGATAAACGCTGAAGGCATCTAAGCGTGAAACCCACCCCAAGATTAGGTCTCCCGTGGAGCAATCCACCTGAAGGTCCGTGGTAGACTACCACTTCGATAGGCTGGAGGTGTAAGTGCAGTAATGCATTCAGCTGACCAGTACTAATAGACCGTGCGACTTGACCCTTATTATTTCCCCCCTGTTGTCAAAGACGGGTTGAAAAAATCCGGACTTGATGTTATTATTTCCGGACGGAAATTGAAGTTTCCGGTGGCGATGCCGAGAGGGAACCACCCGTTCCCATTCCGAACACGGAAGTTAAGCCTCTCAGGGCCGATGATACTATGATTGTAAGGTCATGGGAAAGTAGGTCGCTGCCGGATTAAAGATAAAAAAGGCTCAGCGAAAGCTGAGCCTTTTTTCATTGCATATTATCCCAATTCAAAACTTGTCACTCCGAAAACCCGGTCGAGCGGAATCTTTGGATTTTCTTTGTTGTACATACGGGCGGTCTCGAAAACTTTTTGCATGCCCTTCTTTTGAGCAAGACCTACAGCGGAAGGATTGGCTTCGGGGGTATCAAGGAAGACAGGTTTTCCCGCCGGGGTATTGCCGATGAACGCGTCCAGAAGCTCTTCCGCAAGAGAAACGTTATCAGCGAATAGCGGGCCGATTTTGAATCCGTTTCTGCATGTGCGCAGGACGCCGTAGCCGGAAAGCCGCTGGTTAATGAGGATGCCCAGGGCGACGGATTCAGGCTGATTAATCCAGCATTTGATAAACCGGTGTCTGGGGGCGGGGAATAATTTGTCGTCATAGGCCCTTATTTTGTTGAGGGGAACGTGTGACAGAGGAACAATGTGAGGGCCCGCGGGCTTCTTCCCCGCCCGAGTCCCTGATAGCGTATGTTGCGATAGGCGAGCCGGAAGCCCCATTTCTCATAATTCTGCTGCTGCGCCGGGACTCCGTCGAGACCTACATTTCTGTCTCTCAAATATTCGAGGGCCACTGTCCAGAGTCGTTTGCCATAGCCTTTCTTGCGAAATTCCGGCCTCACTATGTAAAGCCCGATGAACCCGAATGAATTGCTGTAGGATACAGCAGAAATACAGCCCACGGGTTCGTTATCCAGGAAAGCGATGAAGAACCCGTCGGGATCGGTATCATAAAAACATCGAGAATCGTATAGCCCGGGATTCCATCCTTCGTTTGCGGCCCAATCTATCGCGATATCGACTTCTTCTTCCATCATCTTTCTCATAAGATAAGTTTGTTTCTTCACTGTCGTGCTCCTGATAAATCCCGGGACAGATTGTTTTTGATCGCTTTTCATTGCCTCTTTTCCCATGAGACAACTCTCTCATAATGCTCGAACAACCGCTCGCGTTTTTTGAATTCAGGGGAATGCACAAGTCTCTTGCCTTTTTTCTTTTCCACAGGTATGTCGCAATGAAGCATTTCATGATAGACGATAAACTTGACAACGTATCGAGGTATATTCTTTCTGTCTAACACAAGGTTTATCCATATAGTATTTGTCTGGTGACTGTAACTTCCGAGCGTCCGTTTTCTCACTGCCCATCGAGGGATGTTCTTCCCCCAGCTGATTGACGCCTTGATCTTTCCGCCGAAATATTGGTTGTTGACCAAACCGAAGATTTCCTGCAGGTCATGATACCTGCCCCGGGTCCGGATGGCCACTTTTCTGGAACTCCTGTTCTTATTCTCAAGAGAGTCCTGGTTCTTCCTGATAAAATCCCTGACGAGAGGCGTGCCGCCCTTCCTCCTTTTCACAAAAGCGGCGATCTCCCGTATAACCTCATCGCCGGCATTAAGAAACATGCGGTGGAGCCGGAGGGAAATCAAATCGCCCTTTGTCTTCACAAATATCATGCTTGTTGAATTGTCCGTAATAGTTAGAGAGACAGCCTTTCCAGTCTCCTTCTCAAAATAGGAGGCAAGAGAATCTCTGCTGTGTGAGAAGAGTAAGTCCATCTGAACGGCACTCATGCTTATCCCTGCCATTATATATAAAAACCGGACCACTTTTCATTCGTCTTCATTCCAATTTCTTTTGTGACTCCGGGCTGTTCGCCTCCCGGTCGTCAGAGAGCGTGGTCCTTCCTGTCAGAGAACGGTCTCTTCCTCAGCTTCACAAATCTTGTGAAAAGGCGGTTTCGCTCTGTCTCTTTGCTCAGACCTCTTTGCTCAAACATTGCGACAGTTCTTTGCATCTGCAGTTTTCCCACCTCTACTGTCGGCTCATAGATTGAGAGTACGCCGCCTGTCTTTACTGCTGCACTGATATTATCAGCGGCCGCCGGCTTATCGGTCACTTCATGGAAACTATAATACAGCAGACAGACATCAGCAAACTGTTCTTCGAGGACCAGCGATGCAATATCACCCGAAATGAGGGAGATTTTATCACCGAACCGCCGAACCCTATTCTGTAACTTTTTTATCATGCCGTACTGAAGCTCCACGGCATAAACCTGTTTTGCCCTTTCGGCAAGAACTTCTGTGAAAAAGCCATTTCCCGCACCGATTTCAAGCACAACCGAATCGGCGGCAACGCCGGACTCGGTTAACACCTTTTCCCTGTCTGTAAAGGCTTTTCTGAGCGGATTATAAAGGATACACGAAAGCAATGAAGGACAAACAAAACTCATTTTGCTCCTTTATTTCGATATTCGTTTTTGTGAGCACTATACAAAGATTATACTACGCGAATCCGGCGATAAGTGAATGACTGCCTCACATGCCCGTCATTGCGAGCATCTGAAAGATGTGTGGCAATCTCCTCGAAAAGGGTGAGATTGCTTTGTTTCACTCGCAACGACAATCTCTGTCACCGGTTTTGCGATACTACATTGCCGGGACCCTATATTGTCATTGACAGTGATCTCTGATTTAGGATATATTAAAAAATTTACTGGTATTTCCGCATTAGTATTGCCTGGTCATCCTGGCTTTACAATAAGGAAAAATAGCCGATGCCGTAGCTTTGTGTCAGTCTGACGTGAGCCGGAATTTGCGGTGGTTAATTCACGAGAACTACATATAGAAAGGAGGGAGTGATATGGCAGAGAAGAAATCGAAGACCGATGTTTCATCAAGGTCGGAATCGAAGAACAGAATACAGCGTTGCAGC
Source organism: Thermodesulfovibrionales bacterium (assembly GCA_963727725.1). Taxonomy (GTDB): domain Bacteria; phylum Nitrospirota; class Thermodesulfovibrionia; order Thermodesulfovibrionales; family SM23-35; genus CAVSHJ01. The sequence continues at coordinate 18,752 of CAVSHJ010000009.1, read as the reverse complement.
ATTTGCGGCAATAAAATTGAAGTAGTCCTGTCCGTTTCTCCGACGGGCAAGAAAAGAATGAAACGCGTGTGCTGCGAAGGCTAATTGTCGTCTCCTGCGGCAATGTAAGCTTGCCGCAGGAGACCTCGCCTCCGATCCGGTTTTAAGCTTATTTTCCATCCACTAGCAGAGATCATTCATGAATTATTGTTATAGCGACGGAGATAGAGTATTCTCGCTCTCCGCCTGAGGCGGACTCGGTCGTTCCGACCTGCGAGGCTTTTGCCTCTCTATCTTTTAGAATGTATATGACTATCGTCAAAAGAACCCGCTCGAATACCTATCTCCGCGTCGTATTCTCGATCTCATGAATAAGTGGGATAGAATTGTTCATAGCATAAAGTAATTCCGCCTGCTCATGTTATAATCCGTCAGGGCGTTTGATGTGGACACTATTGAAAAACTGAAGGTGCTGTCAGAGGATTCCCGGTATGATCTGGCGTGTGCGTGCGGCACGGCAAAGGACGAACATCGCAAAAGGGGACATGACGGCAAATGGCTTTATCCCGTCGTTCTCCCGCGGGGAGGGTATTCCGTGCTCCTTAAGACACTTCTTTCCAATGCGTGCGCGAATGACTGTAAGTATTGTCCGCTCCGTTCGGATACGAATATAAGACGCTGTACTCTCCAACCCGAAGAAATAGCCGGGATCTTCATGGAATATCAGAGAAGGAAGAAGGTCTTCGGCCTCTTCCTGAGTTCCGCTGTCATCAATAATGCGGATTACACTATGGATAAGATCAATACAGTTGCCCGCCTTCTCAGATACAGACATAATTTCAGGGGGTACATACATCTGAAGATTATCCCGGGAGTTTCCGACGCTGCTATCGAAGATGCCCTTTCTCTTGCGACATCTGTTTCACTTAATGTGGAGACACCCGGCAGAGAACATTTCGCCCTGCTTTCGGGCAAGAAGGATTATGAGAGGGACATACTGCGTCCGCTGAAATTGCTGGGCAGGCTTACAGGGAAGGGCATGAAGTTTTCCAGGGTGAAATGCACTACCCAGTTTATAGTCGGCGCCTCCGACGAAACCGATTCCGAGATCATCAGATATATGTTCGGTCTGTACAATCGTCTGAATTTCAAGAGGGTCTATTTCTCAGCATATCAAAAAGGACTTGGTAGCCCGGACATCCCGGGCGAAAAGCAATTTCTGTCACGTCCCGAAGAAACCTTCATGCGGGAACACCGTTTATATCAGGTTGATTTTCTTGTGCGCAAATATGGTTTTAAAGGTGATGATGTTATTTTTGACAGGCGTGGCAATTTGAGACTGGACAAAGACCCCAAAGAGATCTGGGCCGACAGTCATCCTGAATTTTATCCCGTGAGGATCAATGCATCAGGCGGAGAATCATTGCTGAGAGTCCCCGGTCTTGGGCCGGATACGGTCCGGAGAATACTCGGGATGCGCAGAGAAAGAAAGCTGAGCCGTCCTGAAGATCTTGGTATAAAGGGAAAGAGGCTCGAAAAGATAAAACAGTATGTGATTTTCGAGTAACGGATTCGCTCACGAAATTGCCCGCCCGGCTTGCCGGCTTAAAGGCCGGGAGTGAAAAGCCAGTGGAAAAATGCCCTGCCCTGAAGGCGATCTGCCACCCTCAAGAACAGTAAATGTCAATAAAATCAATAGGTAAATAGTTGGTATCAATTTTGCAAGTATAAGAGGAACAGGCGGTTTAGATTCAGACTTTTATGAACGAAGCAATGAAGAAGATACCGACAACCCATTTTATGAAAGGAGAACGTATGAAAGTTGCACATCTTACCGAAGCGATCATTTTGCAGGCGATCGAGGACCTATGGGATGAGGATCAGAGACAGGGTTGCATAGAGTTCTTTACGGGAGAGGATTTCAGGACATGCGCGGCGCTGGCAGGCATAAGTACCTCCGGGCAGATAAAAATACTCAAGATGTTCAGCGGACTTATGAAAGGTGCGCGTAAGTCTGTAACCGCCGGCAAAGAAACAGATTACGGCTATGTCGCTCCTTTCTCTGAACCCAGGAGGGAGTTGGCCGGCTCAAGATAGTCGACGAAGGCCAGGCCGGTTTTGCAGAGCGGAAACAGGTTACGGTATCCGCGCAATGAGGCTATATCCCTTATGGGAGGGGATTTTGCCCTATGCAAGGAATTTTTCATGAACAAGGTCTGTTTAAATTAATGCGTTTTATTCTGGTGACTCTTTTGCCGCCAATGAGAGAATTATGCCGGATAAAGGACAAAAAGAACTGGGAGATCTGCTGAAAGAAGGTGCTGCCGCACTCGTACAGATGAGAAAAGGGATCGAAAATGCCTGCACTGAGCTGAGGGACATGTACAGCAGGATATCGCCCCGATATCTGCATCAACCGGAGAATGGGAACATCAAGGAAAGTCCACGCGGGAACAATAACATGAACACGGCGCGACAAGTGGCTCCCCCTCGCTCCTACTGATAAACCTCGTCGCCTATTCTGACTTTTTTGATATAAAAAAGTTCGCAGCAATGATCTCCGGTATCGCTGCGGATGCACTCGTGTTCCACCAGACAGTTTGTCTTTCATAGGTGCCGTTCAGATTTACAAGAAAACCTTCCATGACAATTCTTTCGCCTGTTTTGATGGATTTTACGGCTTTCCGCAAATTTTATGTGGCAGGGATTATGTGATTATTTGAAGAGTGATTGATGACATACGGAATAGTGAAGGGGGATTCCGGGGTGGGCTCCCAGTTCTAAGATAACCACAGTCGCACCGAATTTTCCATTATCTTTGCTTCCGGTCCGGGGGAGGCGTTCTGCATGCAGTGTCGGTTTCAGCTAAAATATGAGTAATTCAGCATAAGAGAAAAGAGACATCCTTTTGAAAACTTATCTTATTATCGTCTTCTGCATTTATATCCTCAGGGAAGGCTTCGAGTACCTGCTCCGGTATCTGAACCTCAGGCACATGAAGAAATTCGGGCTTACAGTGCCTACTGAACTCGAAGGGAAAGTTGACGAAGACCTGCTGAAGAAGACGCAGGAGTATGAGGCCGAGAAAACGAGGTTCGGTTTTGTGTCATCCGGATTCAGCAACATCGCCGTGATCGTGTTCATATTCGGCGGTCTTTTGAACATCTACAACGCCTGGATTACTTCATTGGACCTCTCATTCATCGTCTCCGGTCTTCTGTTTTTTCTTTTGCTGAGTTATATGAATACATCCATCTCTATACCCTTCAGTTTATACAGTACGTTTAAGATAGAGAAAAAATATGGTTTTAATACAATGACGCGGAGATTATGGCTGATTGATTTTTTTAAATCACTGGCGCTTTCGGCCGTCATAACAGGTGCTTTGGTCTCGGCGGCGTTATGGCTGGTCCAATCGAGCCCTGATTACTGGTGGATATGGGTCTGGTGCTTTTTCCTTGCCTTCAGTCTGTTCATAATGTACATCTCTCCCTATGTGATCGAACCCCTTTTCAACAAATTTACGCCCGTTGATGAAGAGGGGCTCGAAGAGAGGATAAGGGCCCTGTTGCAGAAAGTGGGCATAAAGGTCAAAAGGGTTTTCAAAATGGATGCGTCAAAGAGGAGCAGGCATTCCAATGCCTATTTTTCAGGAATCGGCAGAGTTAAAAGGATCATACTCTACGACACGCTGCTCGAAAAAATGAGCCATGAAGAGATACTCGCGGTGCTTGCTCACGAGGCCGGCCATTGGAAGAAAAAGCACGTCCTGAAAATGATCATCGCAGTGGAGATTATCTCCTTTGTTGGTATTTATCTGTCTTTTGTGGTTCTCCGGACGGATTTTCTCGCAAACCTTTTCCGGATTCAGCACGCGACTTTTTTCGCCAAGCTGGTCGTCCTCGGCTTTATCGGGGATATTATTTCTTTCCCGTTTACTCCGTTGGGCAGTTATGTCTCAAGGAGATTCGAAAGAGAATCGGACAGGTTTGCGTGCAGGCTGACAGGGAATCCGGAAGCCATGGCAAGTGCATTAATAGAACTTTCCAAAGACAATCTTTCAAACCTTCACCCTCATCCCTTATATGCAGCGTTCTATTATTCCCATCCCCCCGTCGTGCAGAGGATAAGGGATATAAGGAAGTCTGAATGATGATAGGAGGAGTGACTATGGCAAAGAAATATTTAGGTGCGATAGTTCTCGTGTTAATAATCCCCGGTTTTTTCATGGGCGCCGGGTGCAGGAAAAGGGACATTGCAGCTGAAGAGGACGCAGGGAAAACATTGAAACAGGTAGAGGTCAGGCAGTATCACGGCGAGAATCTGTCTTCTGTCAATGATTTCAGGGAAAATTCGATAAAGGGTCCGCAACATATCAACAGGAAAAGCTACAGACTCAAAATCACCGGTTTAATAAATAACCCCGGGACGTATACCTACGATGATCTTCTCGATAAATTTCAGCATTATAAGAAAGTTGTGAGACTTGATTGCGTAGAAGGATGGGGGGCTACGATCCTATGGGAAGGGCTGCTGGTCAGGGACCTGCTGAAAGAAGCTATTCCTTCTCCGAAAGTAAAAGTTGTCATATTTCATGCCTATGACGGTTATACGACTTCGTTTCCGGTCGATTACATTATGAACAATAACATAATGATCGCGTATCGAATGAATGACGTCGTTCTCCCCCCGGCGAGAGGGTTCCCTTTCCGGCTGGTGGCCGAAAGCAAATGGGGGTATAAATGGATAAGATGGATAACAGAGATCGAAATGTCTGACAACGCGGGTTATAAGGGATACTGGGAGAGCAGGGGATATTCCAACAGCGGAGATCTAAACAAGAGTTTTTTTGACGAGGGAACGTAATGACGAGCAGATGACGCTTCTTTGAACAGCCAGACAAACTTTGCTCCTATAAAGACCGGTAACGGCAAGCAAATAATTGATACTCCTCTGCAGGCGGGATTCCATATCGATGTGTCTGGCTTTTCCGCCCGGGCGTATTTTTTCTATTCCTGAGACCTTGCCGAGCACATCATCTCCAAACACCGGGTTATCCATGCAGAGCAAAGCATCACCTTTAGTCTGAAAAATAGGCATATCGTTTCTGCGTCCCTTTCTGACGATTCTATGGAGTACGGGAAATCCGCGACGGTCTTTGAAAAAAATCAGATCACCTTTCCGGAGGGAAGAAGAGCCGACTTTCCTGAGAGTGAGGATTTCCCCGCCTCTGAGAAAAGGCGTCATGCTTGCCCCGGTTACGCGAGTGCGGAGACGCAGACCCCTGTTCAGGATGTCTTCGAAGAGACTCATCACCTGACCCGACGACAGATCAAGGGGAACCGTTTCAGAAGTATGCTCCGGTTCAATCTGATACAAATTCTTCAAAAAGGTCTACCACGCCCATGTCCGGCGTAAAGGAGAGTTCATAGGCGGGTACGTGTGAAGCAAGATCTCCGCAAAAGGAGAGGATACTCAACACTATCTTCCGGTCAAACCAGGGGATGGAAGTCACAGGCATGAGTCTCTCCACTGCCTCCGCTGGCGTTATTTTCTTAATGACATGTTCGGTCCCGTGACGAATAAAAAAAATACCGTCAAGCGGGAGATCCCTATTTCGGGCTATCCCGGCCTCTCCGGACCAGGGTGTCCCGAATATCCTGAAACTGTTATCTATCTTTCTGACAACGATCCTGTCGTCGCTCAGCACTTCATGGCCTTTTGATGCAAAGTTTCGGGACAGGGTGCTCTTGCCCGCTCCGGATCTGCCCGGGAAAATAAAACCCCGGCCACGGAAATCAACTCCCGACGAATGGATCAACGCCCCTCCTCTATGGGCGAGCGCAAAAGTAAGCAAAAGCTGATCGAGAGGGTAAGTGAAAGGATTCCGGACCATTCTCTTGCCTTCCACTTCCAGAATATCCATGCTTGCGCAATGGACTACAGCCTTTTCAAGAGGCAGATCAAAGCGGGTGACACATTCCGATCCGTCCACTGCAAAAGGATTGAGCGTGAGGTAATATTCATGCCCTTTCTTAAACATCGACCAGGAACCATTCCCATCAAAAATTTCTGTCAGTTCTTCGGAAGACGGAAAGTCCTTTATTTCCAGAGTGACTTCTATAGTAGAATATCCGGCATCCCGTACGGCGCGGTCTGTAATGAAAGGATTATATGTTGCGGGCTGCGGTCCGCTGACTAACGGAGCATCGCTGCAGTAAATGCTGAAATTCAGATTTGCTATTGCTATGTTCAGCAAGACGACCTGACCAAATTCCTGCTATTTAATGACCGGAACCACTATGATCCATATGCTCCAGGCACAGAACAAGGCGCTATACCACAGAAACGGCCATTCTTTCCAGGCGATCCGCTCCTGATTTTGCAATTGATGGCCAAGACTTCTTCAGCAACAAGCGGGATTGTTCTCAGCCTTGGTTTCTCATAGGGTCTTTTGGATGCTTTTCCCTGCTTCTGAGTCATAATCGTCTCCCTCCGCACGATAATCCATTATACGCTGATAGCGAAGATTGCCCATCCTGCATATGTATTCAGAACGCACATCTTCCGCACCCTTTTCCAGTCTGAAAAAAGCCGGACAATAGCCGCACAGATTAATTTTCTCGCAACCCATGCAGGCGAAGTCGGGTCCCGCTTTCTTATCCCTTATCCGTAATATCATATCATTCCATCCGTCAAGAAATCCCGTTTCGGAGAGATTGCACTGAAGATCGGGTGTCATAACACAGGCCTGGAGATAACCTGCCGCGTTGATATGAAAGCCGGTCATACCTGCGCCGCACCCATAGAGCGCATCAACCAGTACGTGCTTTCTTGATTCCTCAAAAAAGGTTTTCCATTGCCGAAGCCTATCAGGGTCGGAAAATTCCTTGTCTACGGCCTCCTCGGGAGAAACTCTCAACCCTAACGGAGTTTTGTCCCCTCCGATGCAAGGTGATATCGCGGCGTCAAACCGGAACCTGGCGCCGAATTCTCTGGCGATGTTTTCCATTTCGCATAGTTGATCACTATTCAGGGTCATGAGGATGGTCTTAAGGTTTACCTTTATATTGTTATCAGCGAGAAGCTTTATGCCGCGCATACATCTTTCGTAAGATCCCCTCACACCCGTGATTTTTTCATATGTAGGTGCGGTAGCACCGTAAAGACTTATTTCCACTTCATGTGGCGGGAGGTCTTGAAAGAGCATAAGGATTTTTTCCGAGATCAACGTGCCGTTGGAAAAGACGGTGACCAAAAGCCCCCGTTCCTTTGCATGCCGATATATTACGGGGAAATCGTCCCGCAGAAGCGGTTCTCCCCCCGTAAGCAGCAGATACAGGCAGCCGGCATCCGTAATTTCGTCAATGATGTCCAAAATCCTCATAGTGCTCATCTCGCCGCTCCCGGGTTTCCGCCTTTCGGCCTGAACTCCGAGATAACAGTGGACACATCTGAGGTTGCAGCGACGGGTCACTTCAATGCTGCCTGAAAGAGGAATGCGATGCTGACGGGACGTTGTGATGAATTGACTCAGGTATTCATCTGTGCTCAGCCATTTCTGTTCCATGCGCTGTGTCTTCAGACCTTCTCTGTGCGGATGAGTCCCGCCTCCATAAGTTCGGCAATGAATTCCCTGATATCAGAGTCAGCCTGTTCCTGGCCGACATCAAACCGGGCCACCACATCGTTCCGGATGTCGTCCACGTTTCTTTGTCCGTCAAGCCTGTCCCATATATATTCGGCGACAGCCGTAAGAGTAAAAATGTTTTCCATATCGGCCAGCTTCCCTTTGACCGGGACGAGAAAGAGCTCGCCGGTGATCCTGCGGGAAACTATGTCCTGATTACGTATGAAAACCTCGTCGCACATATCACTCTTCAAGATATGATCCGATATCATTTTACCATATTATTTTATCCTGAGTGCAGGATCACCCAGGATGGTGTAAACATCGGCCATGAACGGCATAGACCCACTCGTCCTGTATTTCGCGAACGCCTGCAGTACGGCATCTCCCAGGGTGCGCTTTTTACTCAGGAATACGGCGTTGTAAAATTCCCTGTCCAGGATACTCGCTTCTGAATTATCGGACAAGCCGGTGGATGACCAGAAGGCTATGGCCCCTCCATCACTTTTCAAGACCATTAACTGGCTCATGGAAGGGTAGCCGGGAATTGCAAACTCACCGGCAGTACACGTCATGGCGGTTATGACAGGAAGGCCGCTCCCGTTTATCAGAGCGTCCATGTCGTCGCTCGTAAGAAGCCCTTCAGCAGAAAACATGTCGGGCGAAGCATGTCCTATGTAGTTGAAGAAAACAGCCCCGCCGTTTATGTCATTGAAAAGCGTCTGTCTGGCAGTGTCTGCCGAAGCATATTCGCCGAGGTACACCTTTTCCAAAATGTAACCCGGAGGGAACAGGCCGGCTATTGCCTCGCTGTCGGACGAGAAGTCTCCGCCGTCGTCGGGCCTGTCCGCAAGAAGTATAACCTTGTTCCCGGCGGCACTCTCAAAGGTCTTTATCTTTCCTATGACATCCTGCAGCTCTTGAGGGGTAAGCACCGGAAGCCTTCCTATCGCCATGTCCGGCACATGGTCTCCGTCGACATCAGCCAGATGATTATCAGACGTGGAAAGTCCGTATGAAGTAGGCACCAGCGCCGGAGGAATCAGGTTTCCGCCTGCGCCCAGGTTATCCCTGTAGTCCCATGTCCCTGCGCCCGCCAGAAGTACGTATCTGGGGGCCTTCCTCCAGTTGTGATATGCATAGGTCAGGAACTGTCTGATGGCCTCGGGGCTTGAGATGCCGAAATTGAACTCGTTCATGATATCATCGAGATTTACCACCATTGTTTTCATCCCCTGCAGTCCCCTGTAAGAGGCAAGGGGTTGCGCGGCGGACATCAGTTCACCGGTTGTGATGATGAGATAGTCTGCCATGTTACGGCTCGTTTGCAAATTCGATGGATTGACCCCTACCGCATTATCTACTTTCACAGACGTCATCCGTTGCAATTGCCAGATAGCGGGCATCCGGAGAAGCCGGTCTAAAACTGATCTCGTAATTTCCCGGGGTTACCGTCGATTGTCGCGGAGACATTTAATTTTGGTGCCTGAGGGTCCGTGATGTTAAAGAGAAGAATATTCGGGTTTGTGGTGGTGAATCCGCCGACGGTCACGATCTTATTCCCGTCTCCCGTGAAGAAGAGCTTGTTGCCCGCTGCGTCATAAAGTCTTTCATAGGCAAGGTCAAAGGAGTCTATAAAGAACATGCTCCAGGGAATGTCTTCATCGAGTACTCCCTTCACCTCGATGGTATTTTCCCCTTCATTGAGCAGCGATTGATCGAAAGTAGCCGTAAGGGTATAAGGGTTCAATCCTCCCCACCAGCCCTCTCCAATCTGCTGACCGTTGAGGCTTACCACAACATGGTGGTCCTGAGGTATCCCCGAATCAGAGCCGCCGACAAGATGCACCTGCAGAGTTGCTTCGGCTTGCGTATCCGCCTTTCCGTATAAAGAGAATGTGAAGGTCTTGGGACCGTCTGAGTAATCCGTGCTCAAATAGATTAAATCCCAGTCCCAGAAGTCTTCTGCAGGGTCATTAGTTTGAATCATATTCTGGATCAGATCCTGTTCGATGTGCAAGTTATCGGTAAAGGTCTCGCCAGGGCTTACGGAAACAGGTAGGCGTATCCAGGCGTCATTTTTCATGCTAATCCCCTTTGTCGTATCGATCCAGTATATATTATCGCGTGTATAGGCGCTGTCTGTTCCTGTGCCGTAGAAATATATGCCTGCGTTATTCTGGGCCTGCATATATGCAACAGGTTGGCCCTGATTGCTTACTGCTATCTGCTGCCGGTTTATCATATTCCTGACTCTTGCATAGCTGATACCCGTGATAGCAGATATATCGCCGGCATCCATGTAATAAAGCCCGTCTTCCGTAACAGGGATCTTAATCCGGCTTCCTGTCACCGGAGCGACCTGACTCGTCCGGACCGTCATGGCCGATACCGATGATGTTTTACGCGCTTCTGTTAGGGTCTTTTGAAGTACTGACTGTTCCCGTGCTTTGCGCGTATAGGCGGAAGGATGGGATGAATTTACCTTCGACAGTTGATCCTGCCGAGCTCTTTTTGAGCACGTTGACGGCCGTTTCATTTTCCGTTGTTACCGGGACGGTAAAGGGACCATAAGCAATCTGTCTGCCATTTCTCTCGACCTCGACAAGTTTATATCGGTAGACGCCGCCTGGAGCTGCTCCCTTGTCAACTAGCGTGTATGTTCCACCTCTGGGATCTGTGAGTAATCCGGGCAGAAGACCCGAGTTGACTGCCCTGTATTCTCCTGTGACAGGATCAAGCCTGAAAAGATTAAAGCCTAATGTATTATGTTCGTAGGCAGTCTCCCATCGGACTACAACCTGTCCATCCTCTTCATATGCCCTGAAATCGATGAGAGTAACAAGAGTAGGCATGATCGTGGTCGTATCGACCGCTATATTGTTGTTGTTGTTCGATTCGCTCTGGCCGGTAAGACTCACAATTGCGTTGTTGGTCAAGGTGTAGGGAGCGCTCATCGATATGTTGACCGTCAACGTGATGGGGTTGCCTGGCTGCCTGCAGCTATCGTGGTGTTCGATGTGCAGGTCACCACCTGTCCGGCAGCAGCGCAGGTCCAGCCTGTCCCGGCGCCGGACACATAGGTCAAACCGGCCGGCAAGGTATCGGTTACCGTTATTGTCCCGGTTGTCGCTCCCCCGCCGATGTTACTGACAGTGATCGTATACTGTGCGCCGGTCTGTCCAAGGTAGAAAGCACCAGTGTGAGTTTTCGCTACTGTCAGGTCAGGCAATTGGTTTACATTTACTATCGTTGAATCCGTTGCCGTATCGTTGGCCGTATAGGTTTCGCCGCCGCCGCTGACGCTGACACTATTGACCAGAGGGCTCCCTGCGTTCCGCGCCACGTTTACGGTCAGCGTTATGGGGTTGCCGTTGTTGCCTGCATTTATCACGGTGTTCGAGGTGCAGGTCACCACCTGGCCGGCAGCACCGCAAGCTCCAGCCTGTCCCGGTGCCGGACACATAGGTTAAACCGGTCGGTAGCGTATCGGTTACCGTAATCGTCGCGTTTGTGTTTGCCGTACCTATATTCCTGGGCGTGATCGTGTATTGTCGCACCGTTCTGCCCCTGGGTGAAGTTGCCGGTGTGGCTCTTCGTTACCGTCAGGTCACGCGCTGTAGTGCTTACAGTCGTTGAATCTGTTGCCGTATCGTTGCCTGTGTTGGTTTCGCCGCCGCCGCTGACGCTGACATTATTGGTCAGAGGACTCCCTGCAGTTCGCTGCCACGTTGACGGTCAGCGTGATAGTGCTGGGTAACTGCACCTGCCGCTAGCGCTGTCGCTTGATGTACAGGTCACCGCTTGACCGAGCAGTACAGGAGCTCCAGCCCGTTCCGCTGTGCCGGACGCATAGGTTAAGCCTGCCGGCAGGGTATCGGTTACCGTTATCGTCCCGGTTGTCGCGTGTCCCGCCTATGTTGCTGACCGTAATCGTATATTGCGCGCCGGTCTGGCTCCGGTAGAAGTTGCCGGTGTGGCTCTTCGCTACCGTCAGGTCAGGCAACTGGTTTACTATCGTTGAATCTGTTGCCGTATCATTGGCGGTGTTGGTTTCGCCGCCGCCGCTGACGCTGACAGTATTGACCAGTGGACGTAGCCGCGTTTGACGCCACGTTGACGGTCAGCGTGATCGCGGGATAACGTAGCGCCCGCATGTAAGCTACGCTAGTTCTGGTACAGGTCACGCCTGTGCCGACAGCACTGCAGGTCCAGCCTGTTCCGGTTATCGGACACGTAGCCGTCAGACCTGCCGGCAGCGTATCGGTTACCGTTACTGTTCGTCCCGTTTGTCGCTTGCAGTACCTATGTTGCTGACAGTGATCGTATACGTCGCGCCGGTCTGCCCCTGGGTGAAGTTGCCGGTATGGGTCTTCGTTACCGTCAGGTCAGGCGCTGTAGCAGATACAGTCGTTGAATCAGTTGCCGTATCATTGCTCGTATTGGTTTCGCCGCCGCCGCTGACGCTGACATTATTGACCAGCGGACTCCCTGCGCTCGCTGCCACGTTGACGGTCAGCGTTATGGGGTTGCCTGAGCCTCCTGCCGCTATCACTGCGCTCGATGTGCAGGTCACCACCTGCCCGGCAGCACTGCAGGTCCAGCCTGTCCCGGTGCCGGACACATAGGTTAAACCTGTCGGCAAGGTATCGGTTACCGTTATCGTCCCGGTTGTCGGTGCGACGCCTATATTGTTGACAGTGATCGTATACTGCGCGCCGAGTCTGGCCCCGGTAGAAGTTGCCGGTGTGGCTCTTCGTTACCGTCAGGTCAGGCGGCGTCGTTACTATCGTTGAATCTGCTGCCGTATTGTTGCTCGTGTTGTTTTCGCCGCCGCCGCTGACGCTGACATTATTGACCAGCGGACTCCCTGCGCCTGCTGCCACATTGACAGTCAGCGTTATGGGGTTGCCTGCGCCTCCTGCCGCTATCGCTGCGCTCGATGTACAGGTCACCACCTGCCCGGCAGCACCGCAGGCTCCAGCCTGTCCCGGTGCCGGACACAAAGGTCAAACCTGCCGGCAGGGTATCGGTTACCGTTATCGTCCCGGTTGTCGCTAAAGTGCCTGCATTGCTGACCGTGATCGTATACTGCGCGCCGGTCTGCCCCTGGTAGAAGTTGCCGGTGTGGCTCTTAGCTACCGTCAGGTCCGGACCTACAAATGTAGTATGCGCTGGAGTTATTATTGGCGGGATTGGCGTCTGTCGAGGTAGTGGTGATGGCAGAACTGACCGGTATAATGCCTGAATCAGGAGCGGTGTAACTGAATCCGATGTTAAAGATTTGCGAACTTCCGAGGGTAGAGGGCAGTCCGGTAAAGGTAATCACTCCGGTTGTATTGTCGTAGCTCGGTGTCACGCCTGTGGGAATACTGGTAAAGGTAATCCACGCCGGATAAAAACTGCTGTTTCCTATGGTTGCCGTATAGGTCACACCGGTTGCAGCACTTGTTCCATTGTTCGTAAACAGGATATTGCCGGTAACTGTACCGTACGGCGCCGCTATTGATAGTACGTTTATAGTGGTCATGCACATCGACTGTGCCGATGTAGGTGGTAATGGAAGTGCATTATTATTTGCAGGAACGCCGTCCGTGTCCGTAGTTGTAATGTGAGTACTGACTGTTACTGACCCGCTCGCAGGGGCTGTATAACTGTATGTCATTGGCGCAGCCGGAGTAGCGCCAAGCACCGCCTGTCCTGCGGTGAGTGTCGTGGGCAAAGGTGTGCCGCCAAAGGTTACAACGCCGGTAGTATTGTTGTAGGTGGCCGTTGTTCCCGTTGGAAGATTGCCGAAAGTTACGGTGCCGAGTCCGGGCGACAGCGACATGGTATAGGTTACGCCGTGAGCGGTTCCGGTCCCGTTGTTGGCAAACGTGAAGGTTCCCTGTACGGTGCTGCCTGCAGTCGCTGTGGCTGGTCCGGTCACCGTGGTTGCCGCATCGACATTCACCGAGATGACAGTCAGGGTTTGAAGAGACGGGAGTAAAGGAATAATAAGTCCAGAGATTGACTGCTTTTGCATCACCCCATGCATTGGTAGAAGTACAATCGAAGTTTGTGTTATTGGTACCGGCGTTTACACCCCAGGTCCGGTACGAGGTCGACGAATCAATGCCGGCAAGACTGTACGCAGGGACAGGCTGTGCCGGGGTTGCGGTAGGGCAAAGGAATCCGTTGAGAGTACCGACGGCGATGCCGCTGCTCAGAACATAACCCCGGTCGTCATAATAGACCGTAGTATCCGGCGCACCGGTGCCGTTCAGCCGGGTGATTTGCGGACCGCCGTAATAATTATTCTCAGCATCGATGATCGGGAAATGGACCTCGCCGTTACGGCCCGAAACCTGGAAGGGATACGGTCCCCCGGCCGGGAAGTTGACGTTGGAATTGTTCGTGCCGTCCCAGACAACGGTATGACTGCCGCTGGGGGCAAGCCCTGTCAGCGTACGTTGTTCGCATTCGCAGGGTCAAAATCAATCCCGTCGAGGCTGATGACAATCTGGTATGTAATGGTATTAGTTGTATCGAATGAAAACGTTCCTCCGGTCCCGAAATACGAGGTTGACCCGGACACACTGCCGGTAAATTTAACATTGGTGACTGTCGGCGAAGTCGGCGCAAGCGGAATATTGAGTGCTGTAAGAACGCGGTTGACCTCGGTAGCATTGGCGCCTGACGGACTCACGTCGCTGAAAAAAATCGGATATTCGGCCGTTTGAGTTGTAACCCCCAGAGGCAGGGTGCTCACCAATGCCTCATTGCCGCGCAGGTCTTTATATAATGGCTGGCCATAGTCCAGAAATCCCAGGGAATTTGCATATAGAGCATAACCATTGCCGTCCAGCCCATTCAGGTACTGCTGGTAACGATAGCCGTCGCGGGTAACATAATAGAGGGAGTAATAGACGGGGCGTTGGTTGTCGCCGGTATAGCCGATGAAGGCATAGGTGAAGAGTCGCCCGTTGATATCGGTGGTGGAAGTCCTGCTGGCGCGTACTGTCACGTCCCATGCAGATACGCCGAGGGTTTCGATAATGGGAGTGGCGATACTGCCGTCAGGATTGGCCGCGCCAGTGGTCGCTGCATTAAATAACACGCCATAGGTGCCGGTAACAGGCGCCTGGTAGGCGCAAGGCCGAAATCCGTCCGTCACTGGCACGGAATTATCAGCGCTGTTTGGTCCGGCCAGTTCCTGGGCGCGAGTGGCTATCGTGCCCGTGGTTCCTCCGAAGTAGTGTGGTCCAGGTTGTGTAGAGCCTGCCGAGCAGGTGAAATCAGGTGTCCCCGGAGTTGCAGCGTTGTAGATTTCATCGCCGGGAACGCCGAAGTCCTGAGGATTATAAACATTGATGTCTCCGCCACTGGACCGGTTTCGCGAGCCGAGCACAATATATTCCCCTGCCTGGGCATAAACATATAGAAAGCCGCTGCGTCTCACCTTCCCGACATATCGATTCGGCGCGCCAACGGTGCCCGGCTCAAGGTCGAGATCCGCCCTGCAACCCTGCCCTGCGCCTGTACCGCAGACTGTTGGATAACTCGCAGGATAGAGAGTACGACTCCCCTCAGCATAGGCGTGCCCGGTCCAACCAGATACGCCAAATAAAATACCGAGAAGCAGTATGGAGATAACCCCGACGCAGTAAGGTCGGCAATGCAGAGGCAAACCATCAGTCTTTTTCATATTCGACTTCGACACCTTTACGAGAGAAATTATCCATAGCACAAGAAGGACAAGAGCAAAAAGAAGTCTATAAGTAACTTTCATTGAATTCATAAATTTCACTAAAGGCATCGGTATCCTCCGTCATCAGCATTATATTTGGTATCGATTTTCTCTATGACCCGACTTCATATCTTTATCACCTGAATAGTTTCTATAAGCAAACAGTATGCCTTTGTTGTTCAACAACTCCTGTTTTCTCGGTATTTTTTCAATCTTTCCAAAAACTTATAGTCCAATTGCATTTTGAGTATTTGACAACTGTTTTGTCAACCCTACCGGGGTAGGGGGTTTAAACCATGATGTATCCTTTGACGCGGCCGGTGCAGGCATTCCCGTGCCGCTGTGTGATCTTTTATTGCGGTTTTAGCCATATTTTGTCACTCTTCAGAGCACTTTTTGACTCCGCTGAGTGACAGCAATGTTTGATATACTTTTAAAAAGCACTTAAAATCTAAGGGGGAACGGAATGAGAAAATACTGCATCAAAATTTTTTCAGTATTTCTTGCGTTGCTTTTCATCAGCGTATCTGTTTGTCCGGCAGATGCTGCTGACAGGAAGGACTTCCTGTGGAAGGTGCAATCCAAGACCACTACTGTCTACCTGCTGGGTTCTATCCATTTCATGAAGAAAGAGTTTTACCCGCTGAACAAGAGAATCGAGGACGCCTTTGATAAATCCACGGTTTTGGCGGTAGAGGCGAATGTTGATGATGTGAGCAAGCTCGATATCCAGGGACTGATGGAGAAAGCCTTTTATCCGTCTGATGATACGCTCGAAAAGCATGTCTCCACGGAGACCTACGAACGCGTGAAAAAAGAATTTGAGGCATTCGGCATTCCTGCCTGGCTAATAAGCAAACAAAAACCATGGTTTCTGGCTCTAACGCTGGAGTCCCTGGAGCTCGTAAAATTGGGCTTTGATCCGGATTACGGGATAGATGAGCATTTTCTTTCAGAGGCTTCGGGGAAAAAGAAGATTAAGGAACTTGAAAGCATGGATTATCAGATCAACCTCCTGTCGGGTTTCTCTGACAGCGAACAGGAGGCATTCCTGTTATCCACTTTGAAAGATATGAATTCATATGAGAAGGAAATTGACAAGTTGCTTGATGCATGGGTCTCGGGAGACACCGGCGGCATGGAATCGATCCTGCGGGAGAGTCTGATAGAGGACAAAGGGATGGCTTCGGTCTATGATAAACTCCTCTATGAACGAAACAGGAATATGGCTTCAAAGATTGAAGGTTACCTGAAAACGGGAGAGACCCATTTTGTCGTCGTGGGAGCCGGACATCTTTTAGGAGAAAAAGGCATTATCAATCTGCTCAGGCAGAAGGGATACCAGATAGAGCAACTGTAAAATCAGGGCTTATCATTCGCACGATATATTCTCTTGTCTCTTTTATTCTCATACCTTGACCCCGACTTCGGCAGCACTTCGTAATGCCGAACCAAGGTTGCCGGGCTCTTTCGCATCGCCGATGATGTATATTTCTTTGACCTTTCCCTGAAGAGAGTTGAAAAGGGTATTTTCCGGAATACTTCCTGCAGCGACAATTACAGAATCGGCTTTCAATTCCTTTTTCAGCCCGTTCTCATCCTCAATAACAACCTTGCCTTTCTCAATACTTATGGTCTTACAGGTGACAAAGATTTTTACCCCTTTTTCTTTCAGCCGGTTCAGGAGTTCCTGTCTGGGTATCTCCTTCATCTTTGCCAGCGGCTCTTTACACATTTCAATGACGGTCACATTCTTTGATTGTGAAGAAAGCATGTCTGCTGTCTCACAACCGATATCGCCCCCACCAAGAATAATAATATCTTTACCTAATCCTCCCTGCTCCCCTTTGGCAAAGGCACCTAATCTCTTCTGCCCCCCTTTTGTAAAGGGGGGTGAGGGGGGATTATTCTCATACACTTTCCGCACATCAAAGACGAATGATTGGTCAATTCCCGGGATATTCGGGGTGCAACATCTTGAACCCGTCGCAATAATAACTGCATCAGGTTTATGCGAGAGGATTTCCTCGGGGGAAGGATTAGTGCCGAGTATAACCTTCATGTCTGTTTTTCCGAGAGAATGCTCCAAATATCCGTAGAAATCACGTATCCCCTCTTTGAATGGGGCCTTGCAGGCAAGGTTCATCTGTCCGCCGAGGGAGCCAGCTTTTTCATAGAGGATAACCTCGTGTCCTCTCTGGCAGGCGAGGATGGAAGACTGCATCCCTCCGGGACCTCCACCAATGACAACTATTCTTTTCTTCTTTAAGGCGGGCGTTATCTTCAGGCGGTATTCCTGGCCTGAAAATGGGTTTATCGAACAGCTTCTGCCCAATCCCTTCACACCCTTATCTGCACAATCTCCGAGGTCGGACAGGCATATGCGAATATTTTCAACCGCACCTGATTCTGCTTTTTCAGGCAGATAAGGGTCAGCGATAAGTTCACGGGCCATCGCAACAAAATCAGCATCTTTTTCTCTAATGACCTTCTCTGCCAATTCCGGAGTGTTAATCTTCCCGATTGCGATTACCGGAATATTAACCGCCTCCTTAATCCCCCTCGCCAGAGGAATGAGAGGTCCCGGAGGAAGATAATGGGAAGGTATCGTCATCCTCTTTGTAGCCTTATTCCCGCCTGTTGCAAGTATTGCATCTCCTCCTGATTGTTCTATGAGTTGAGCAATGAGAGTTGTTTCTTTGACTGTAAGTCCTCCTTCGACAAACTCATCGCAGACGAGTTTAACCATGACCGGATAATCTTTCCCCGCTGCTCCTTTAACGGCCTTTATTAAATCAATAAGAAATCTCGCCCGGTTCTCAAGGCTTCCCCCATATTCATCCGTCCTCTTATTGGATAAAGGGGAAAGAAGCTGAGAGATAAAATCGCCATAACTTGCCTGAATCTCTATACCGTCATATCCGATTTCTCTTGCCCGATTTGCACCCCGTGCCATTATTCCGAGAATTTCTTTTGCTTCCTCTGAAGTCATGATTTTAACCGAGAGGCGCTATCCATACATTTCCTTTCTGCTTTGCGCCGGGAACTTCGTCGTCAAAGATACGTTCCTTCGGATAATTAAGCTGCATAAATGCCTTTGACCCTTCTTCATGGATTACCTTGAGAAGATTTCTAATACCGTCTGCAAACTCAGGCATATCAAAGCGCAACTCATTTGGCCCCTTGTATGCTTTAGGAAAATCAAGGCATGGGCAGTCAAGCACAATCATGGAGACACCGCCGCGTGCCCTCTCCCTGTAAAATTCGATCATCCGCTGATTCACCTCACTGTCAGTAGAATATTTTGTCGGATATAAGGACATGATAAACCGGTTTTTTAAAAGACATGTCCCGATTTTTCCTTCCTGGAATATATGGGGAAAGTGCATGCGTCACCTCCTTTTGACAGGCTCT
>CAVSHJ010000008.1:0-35951 GCA_963727725.1 Thermodesulfovibrionales bacterium | reverse complement strand
AGTTGAACCCTTAAAATGGCTCTATTTATTTTGCGGCAAAGGTTTGACGAGTTCCCCAATGCTGAAATCAAATATTTTCTATATCACACTGTCTTTTATTCACACATATATTCTTAGTTATAGACCGTTAAAGAATGTCCCCGGTGAGCATATAACGAGGGAAGATACCGGCCCTGTGGAACGTTGAAATACGACCTTTTCCCTGGCACTAGCTGAGATATTCTTTTATCCTGGATTCAATGGTTTTGTAAGGGATAATGAAAGGTTTGTCCTCAATGGTAATTTCTACTTCGGTGTCGGAAATGCTGTGATACTCTCCCTTGATCAGCCCCAGCACTGACTTTCCATGGAAGCAGCCACATTTCGTATCGCCTTCAAATCTGCCGCCGTTGCCTGTTATCTCGGATCTGATTTTCTCTACGATTGAAGATAGTTGATTGTGAAGTCTTACATTGAAAGAGTGCCTTGCTGCCCCCGTATCTTCACAGATGGGTGGGCGTTCTATTGTCGCGTTACTTGTCGAATCCCGGCCGGATTGTGCACCAATCACTGCCGGTGTCAAAAGCAAACCCACAACAATGGTCACGATTGTTATATGAAGTGACCTCTCCATCTGCTCACTTAACTTATCATAGTGGAAAACATGTGAAGAAGTGATGATGGAAATATGGAGATAGTGTGAAGTAAAAGACTGCGGGTATGGTAAAATTCAGGGCGGGATACGAAACTGAGACGTGAGAATGAAAATTGATTGCTACTTATCTTCAGGCTGTGCTTCCGAAACTGCCTTAAGGGAAAACCTGAATCAGGCACTCGAACTCGAAGCCATGGAAGCCCAGGTCAATTTTCGCAGGATAACGGATGCAGAGGCGGCAGACCTTGGCCTGAAAGGATCGCCTTCGGTATTGATAAACGGAAAAGATGTGCAGCCAGCGGATATGCAGGGGTTTTCCTGAAGAATGTTTGTGGATGAGTCTGGAAGGCTCTCGCCTGTTCCCTCCGTAGAAACATTAAGGCATGTTATCCGATCGGCAGAGTAACCTTTAAGGGATGCCGCAGAGCTGCTTCATCCTTCTTACTGTCATTCAAGACCTTTTCGGTCTATACTTACCTTCAATAACATGCCCCACTCATAAACACCATTCATATGGGGATTTGTTGTCCTTGTGGAACCGAAGAATCCGGATTTTCCGTCTCTGCTCAGAACAATATCGTAGTCCCCGCCGTTTGCCATATAATGATGCGGAGAGACTTTCTGCCAGTCACCTGACCAGGGCATCTCAAATCTGTCCGGGGAATTGCCCTGTTTACACACATTCCATCCATCATATGTGCCATCCTTATGGATATCCAAATCGCCAATACACAACATCGGAGCGCCCGGATCGTTGACATATGTTGTGAACTGCTGAAATGTCCAATGTCCGACAATGGGGTCTCCGGCAAAAGAAACACCGCATAGCACGGGAATCAGCATCAAACTAAACAGAAGAGTCTTCATGTGACTTGCCTCCGTGTATCAGTTTATTAATTTTTATCACGATCCCCCGAGATTCTGCAACCCTTAATAAGACTGTCCGGCATAATTTCTATTTTGTCTGCCCGGTTGACGCCTTCCTGCATTGCACGCCTTTGCAGTTTGATATAATATTACAATACTGCATATTTCACTTATGAATAAGAATACAGCGATACTTAAATGGTTATTATTGGGCGGAGCGGTCTATTTCCTGGCGATCGCAATTGTGCATATGGTCAGGATTAAAATTCCGTTGTTATTCGTATATTATGACTTACCCTCCTATGGATACCAGGACAGGATCATTTCTTTTTTGTCGTTCGGCTGGTCGGTCTTTCTGTTTATGGCGTCTACTGACCCCATGAAGAACCGCGACGCAGTCAAAGCGATTCTAATTGCAGGCCTCGCCTTGATCTTCGGTCTAAATGTCATAAACAGCATCACCGATTTCCAAGCGCTGTCTCCGAATGTTCGTCCGGTGGTGTTCTGGATAGAGGTGCTCGGGCTGAGTATTTATGAAGCTGCATTGATTTTGTTCTATTTCCTTGCCAGGGCAGAACACCCGAACAGGTAACTTGTTCTTCCTGAACTAAACACCCCTAAAACCTGATATAATGGTGACGATTACTATTAATAAAGGAGGCATTGAATGAGCAAAGAAAAGAACAAGCAAAAACCAAATGCAAAGAAAAAACCACAGCATAGCCTGAAAGAAAAAAGACAAGCAAAGAAAGAAAAAGGCTCTTCAGTATCAAACATATGGTCCCAAAAGTAAATTAATAGAATTCTGTGGGCAACAGTTACCTGTACCACATCCAGGATCGATAGCCTTACGGCGTTTGCTGATTGCTGGTTGTCCGCCATTTTCATTTATTGCTGAATCTTTTCAAAGCAACGCCTGATAGTGCGTGCCGGGTCTTCCCTGAAAGGAAGGTCTATTTATTTGAAAGTATAGGGATCGATGATCCAAACACCAATAGAAGATCGCATATGCTGCTTATTCATACCTCCCAACCTTTTTTTTCACTTCAGAGGACCCGGGATTTAGATAAAATACTTTTTGCCTTTATCTCCCTGATCTTATTTCTTACACTTTATCACGGTTCGGCTAACTCTTGAAGCCGTGAGCAACACCAAAAATAACATGATCATGGATTGAGTTGTAACCTTCCGCATATTAATCCTCCTGTTTTAACCTACTGAAGGTTTTATGGCTGATCAAATAAGAGATACTCATCAATTATATGCTTTTTGGTTTATATTATTGCTTGAATCCTTTTCAAAGCAACGCCTGATAGTGCGTGCCGGGTCTTCCTTGAAAGGAAAGTCTATTTACTTGAAAGTATAGGGATTGATGATCCAAACACCAATAGAAGATCGCATATGCTGCTTATTCATGCCTCCCGACCTTTTTCTTCATTTCAGAGGACCTGGGATTTAGATAAAATACTTTTTGCCTTTATCTCCCTGATCTTATTTCTTACACTTTATCACGGTTCGGCTGACTCTTGAAGCCGTGAGCAACACCAAAAATAACATGATCATGGATTGAGTTGTAACCTTCCGCATATTAATCCTCCTGTTTTAACCTACTAAGAAATTCCAGAGACCTCATCAATTATAATGCTTTTTGGTTTATATTATTGATTAGTGAAAATAGAGAGATAGAGATGTTTCCAATATCAGACACAGAACCATACAAACAGGCTCCCTTATATACCTTATCTGAACTGAATAGCCTTATAAAGGCAACCATTGAAATGAGTTTCCCCGATAATCTATGGGTGGTTGCCGAGATAGCCGAGATTAGATGCAATAGCAGAGGGCATTGTTACCTTGAACTTGCTGAAAGAAAAGATGAAGAAACCGTAGCCCAAATCAAAGCGAATATTTGGGCATATACCTTTAGAAATGTTTCCTCCAAATTTGAGAAAGCCACAGGGGAAAGCCTAAAGCAGGGCATGAAAGTATTGCTACTGGGTACGATCACCTTTCATGAATTATACGGGTTAAGCCTGAACATCAAGGACATAGACCCCACCTATTCCCTGGGTGAAATGGCAAGGAAAAAGCGAGAAGTCATTGAGAGGTTAAAGAAAGAGGGGCTTATTGATTTGAACAGGAAATTGCGCCTTGCCACTTGTCCCCCAAAGAATAGCCGTTATATCCTCGCCGACTGCCGCAGGATACGGGGATTTTGTAAATCACCTCAAGCACAATCCCTACGGCTATCGGTTTGCCCATAAGTTGTTTTCGGCTTTAATGCAGGGACAAGAGGCGGAACAATCCATCATAAATGCCTTAACAGAGATCAAAAAAAGGACTGGCCTGTTTGACATAGCGGTTATCATTAGAGGAGGAGGTTCACAAATTGATTTGAGCTGTTTCGATGGTTACAGCCTTGCCTCAGAAGTGGCAAGATTTCCGTTTCCTGTTGTAACTGGTATCGGTCATGAAAGAGATGACACAGTTACCGATATGGTCGCCCATACCAAGTGCAAAACCCCGACAGATGTGGCACAGTTCATCATTTCAGGGGTAAGGGGCTTTGAGGAAAGAATAATGGAAATGGAGAGGAGGCTTGTCAAGAATACCGAAAAACTTATGAAGGACAAGGTCCAAAACCTTGCGTCAATTATTGATAACTTCAAACATTTGGTCAGTCAGGCGCTTTCCGGATCTCGCAATAAAATAGCAATGGGGAGACAGAAGCTAATATCTGCCCTCAAATCATACGCCGATAAGAAAGACAGCAGACTCGAAAAGATAGAACAGGCTGTAAGGCTCTTGGACCCCGTCAATGTGCTCAAGAGAGGATACAGTATCACCTATCTTAAGGGTAAGAGTTTAAGAGATATGGAAGCTGTAGAAAAAGGAGATGTTTTAACCACAAAATTAAATAAGGGATTGATAACAAGCAGAGTGGAGGACTTGCGAGATGAGTAAGAAACGGGAGTCATACAAGGCGGCTATCGGGGAACTTGAGAAGATAGTTGCAGAGATAGAGGACGAGAATATTGAAGTGGATATGCTCACGGAAAAAGTAAAAAGGGCTTCCTATTTGATAAAGCTGTGTAAGAATAAACTCAAATCCACCGATGATGAAGTCAAGGGAATATTGTCAGAGTTGGAGAAGGAAAGTAATGCAACGCCCGATGAGCCGTTCTGATAGAGGAATAAATGCCTAAAAGAGCAATCATAGACATCGATAACACCCTCTGGCATTTTACGAGCAATTGAGCGGGATTAACAAAACTTTTCCTGCCCCCGATAATTGGACGCACTGGGATATGTGGGAGGGGTTTTGGGGGCGAGAATATTTGCCCATTTGTAGAGTAATGCTTTTTCCTTATTTAGTCCGATGGATAGTAACTCCATAGATATATGTTAACAGAGGAATCTTCTTTATTCAGACAAATTCAATTTGAGATATAATAGAATCATAACAGGGAGTGGAATGTTCACGGAAATCAAAGCACAGATAGAGAGGATTACCTGCTACAACGAAGAAAACGGCTATCCTGTTGCCGAAATTGAGAAAGACCTACTCTAATGAAAAAGAAGAAATCATCGCATTTCTCGGTTGAAGACATAATCAGGAGTGAGTTCAAGAAACCTCTCAGCAGGGGAACTATCGGCAAGGACGCTAATGGTTTACTGTGGGCTTATGGCGTTGTTATGAAGGACTCCCGCTACTGTGTTGAAGTTATCACGATAGACCTGGAGACTCATAAAGTGGAACGGATAAAGGACAAAGAACACTCATATGAGCAAAGGTCAGATGCAACAGCATACATAACGGAATTGATAAAGGGAATCCTTCCGATGGATCCGCACACTGCAATAATCGACCCATTGCCCCCGACTCAGGCAGGATAGACTTCTAGGATAGATCCGTCACTCGCCGGCATTATAATGACGGGGCATGGCACGATTGA
Organism: Thermodesulfovibrionales bacterium; assembly: GCA_963727725.1. GTDB lineage: Bacteria > Nitrospirota > Thermodesulfovibrionia > Thermodesulfovibrionales > SM23-35 > CAVSHJ01. The sequence goes on along the minus strand of CAVSHJ010000008.1, from coordinate 30,494 downwards.
GACTGCTATTGAAGCAAAGAATATAGGCGCTTTTGATTATGTGTTGAAACCTTTTAAATTGAATGAACTACTGCTGACTGTATCCCGCGCAATAGAAGCACATCGGTATGAAATTCAAAAGAACAGACACCTCATCCATATTTTATCTTCAACACGATAATCACACACGCCAAAATAAGTGTGAGAATATTAGTGATGACAACGGGCAAGGAATTTATAAAGGCTCCGTAGAATATCCATAAAAGAATACCTACGCAAAAAATAGAAAACATCCCTAACGAAATATCTTTGGTTGACTTTGACCTCCATATTTTGATGACCTGAGGGAGAAGTGATATTGTTGTCAGAGTTCCAGCCATTAATCCCAATAAAGTTATCCGATTCATCACTCATTTTAGCATGTAAGAAACAATTCTTAATAAGTGGACAGCGCCTCCGTCAGAAGAGATAATATGGGGAGCTTTCAATCTGTGATTGAATAAGAGAGCGTTCGGTGTTTATTTCTCCCGATAATCAATGAACTTGACAGTAACTCTTATCAGACTGATTTCGATTCGTTACCTGATCCATCCATGTTGTGCGAATATCCTGGATAGTGCCTTTGTTATCTCCCTGGCCGTCCTCTTCGCTCACACTCTTTGATAGGTGAACCATGAAGAACCTTGCACCGAAAAATGATTCGAAGGATTAAGAGCTGTCATGCCTATAAGAAAAGAAGTATAAGATTAAGATAAATATGTTATGCTTAATGCGAGAGGAAAAGAAGAGATAGTCGAACAGGGACACTGATAAATAGATTTGATCTCGCAAAGCTCACCTTTTAGCGGTCTCCCCAATTAACAGACATTTTATGAATATCACATCCCGCGGTCTCTGCCGCAGGTGCTACGCTTGAAAAGCGTAGTGTTCTCGAAGTAATGGATTAAACTGGACAATACCAAAAAAAGGAGTTTAAAGAATTTATGGAATTTCACGCTTTTAATTTTCACCCCCAGGTTGCAGCTGGGATAACGGCAGCGGGCTATGTCTCACCGACGCCGATCCAGGTACAGGCGATTCCGCCGGTCCTTGAGGGGCGCGATGTTGTGGGCCTGGCACAGACCGGCACCGGAAAGACCGCCGCTTTCGTACTGCCGATTTTGAATCGTTTAATGCAAGGAGGAAGCCGGCATGTCAGGGCCCTCGTCATCGCCCCAACCCGGGAGCTCGCCGAGCAGATCCACGAAGCAATCGTCACCATGGGACGGCAGACCCGTCTTCGGAGTGTAAGCATATATGGCGGCGTGAGCATGAACCCGCAGATACAGAAACTGCGCAGCGGCGTCGAGATCGTCGTTGCCTGCCCCGGCCGCCTGCTGGATCACATGAATCGCGGTATGATAAACCTTTCGCATCTGGAAGTACTCGTTTTGGACGAGGCGGACCGGATGTTCGACATGGGGTTTCTGCCGGATATAAGGGAGATCATCAGGCACGTGCCTGCCAAACGCCAGACGCTGCTGTTTTCGGCAACCATGCCGGATGATATCCGGCGGCTTGCAGGCGAAGTCCTGCACACACCGGTCACCGTGCAGGTCGATCCTGCCGCACCGGCAAGTACGGTCGCACACACTTTATATCCTGTCGATCAGCACCTCAAAACTGCGCTACTCCTTGAACTGTTGCATAAGACCGACACGGAGTCGGTCCTGATCTTTACCCGTACCAAGCACCGCGCAAAGCGAGTGGGGCAGCAGCTGGAGAAGGCGGGCTACCGGGCCGCCTCGCTGCAGGGGAACCTGTCGCAGAACAGGCGCCAGGCTGCACTCGACGGATTCCGTGACGGTTCCTATCGAATCCTTGTTGCGACTGACATTGCAGCCCGTGGTATCGATGTATTACGCATATCCCACGTCATCAACTACGACATGCCCGATACCACCGATGCGTACACGCATCGGATAGGCCGCACGGGCCGGGCTGAGAAGACCGGTGACGCCTTCTCGTTCATTACCCGTGAAGACGAGGACGTTGTGCGCAGCATCGAGCGCGTCCTCGGAGAAAAAGTGGAGCGTCGCACGATGAAGGAATTCGATTATAAAAAAGCGATGCCTGCGCATGATACCGAGTTTGCCCGTTCGCAGCGCTTCCATAAGCAGAACAAACCGGAAACATCTGCGGCCCATGGTGTCAGCGCTGCTTCTCAGAAAAGGCGCCAGGGCAGAAGAGCGGAAGTCCAAAAGCTTGGAAGTGCAGAGGTCCGCAATACGTCACAGCGGGTTTCTCCTCCCCGGAGTTCTGCCGCTTCAACGACGCGCAGGTATCGACCGCATAACCACGTGACCAGTCGCTGAAACAGCGCTCACAGGTGATGTTTTATCTCGCAGACGTATCTTGATTGATCCATTGAGGACGTCTGGCCGAATTTCATTCGCGATTCCGCCGAAGAAAGGTAAAGCCCTTCCTTGGCCCTTGTTGTCCCGACATAGAAGAGCCTTCTTTCCTCTTCGAGAGCCGAATCGCTCAAAAGAGACTTCGCAGAGGGGAAAATATCTTCTTCAAGTGCCGGAAGAAACACTACAGGCCATTCAAGGCCCTTTGCGGCGTGCAGGGTCAGTATTTTGACAGAATCTTCTTTCCCTATTTTGTCCTGTTCTGAGGCGAGGAGATTGTCTTCCATGAACTCCGAGAAGAGTTTCCCCTCGTCTTCAAGTGCCAGAAGTACGTTCGAGAGCTCCGAGACGTTTTCTATTCTGTCTTCCGAATCCTCCCCATATTCTTTCTTGAGGTAATCTAAGTATCCCAGGTCCTCAATGAGTCCCATCAGGACCGTATACGGCTCCTCTTCCACGATATTACGGTATCCCCCGACAATCTTTGCGAAGGCATCAGTCGCAAGTCTCTGTTTCGCGGTGAGTCTGGCATCTCTGAGCGCCTGGAGCCAATCGCTTTGAAACCTCTCTTTGATGTTCGAAAGCGCTTTTTTGCCGATGCCCCGTCCCGGTCTGTTGATGATCCGCTCGAAGGCGGCAACGTCCCTGGGGTTGGCGACGAAGCGAAGGTATGAAAGCATATCCCTGATCTCCGCGCGGTCGTAAAAAGAGACCCCGCTGACGATGGTGTAAGGGATATGGTACTGCATGAAAACGCTCTCCAGTGCCCTGGAGAGAAAGGTCATACGTATGAGTATCGCCATGTCCGAATAAGCATGGTTACGTGAAAGCTGGCGGATCTTCCCGGCGATCCATATGCTCTCGGAGATGCCGTCATCGTGGCTCTCATACTCGACATCTCCATCCTCTTCGTTATCGGTGTAAAGCTCCAGCGCCTTTTCGGACCACCTGCACTCAACCTTGCTGACTATGGTATTGGCGATAGCGAGGATCCTCTTTGCCGATCTATAGTTCTTCTCAAGCTTCATCTCTTTCGCCCCAAACTCTCTGATAAAACGCTCGATATTCGACGGCCGCGACCCCCTCCATGTGTAGATACACTGGAAAAAGTCGCCCACGGCAAAGAGGTTCTTCCTTTGACCGGCGAGAAGCTTGATGAGCGAGAACTGGATGTCGTTCGTGTCCTGAAACTCATCGATCATCAGATAGTCGAACCTATCCTGCCATTTCTTCTTTGTTTCAGGAGAGGCGGAAAGAAGGCCGACCGCGAAATAGATGAGATCGTCGTAGTCCATTGCATTGGATCTCTCAAGGACCTTCTGGTATTCCCCCGCCACTTCCGCATAGGAGGAGGCGGGATAAGGAAGAGAGGCGATGTGCTCGAAGATGCTGCTCCGGTACGTCTGCTTCGCCTTAGAGATAACGTCCCGGGCTCCGTCGGCCTCCCTGGTTTCCATGCTGAACTTCTTCATGATGTCCTTCAACACCTTGAGACTGTCGCCGGTGTCGTAGATAACGAATCTCCTGTCGAAAGCTCTCTCCAATACATGGACATCTTCTCTCAGCACCTTCACACAGAAAGAGTGGAAGGTCGATATCCACAGGGGCTTGATCGAGAGCATCTTCTCAACGCGCCCCGCCATTTCGTTTGCGGCCTTCTTTGTGAAGGTGATCGCGAGGATCCTGTTAGGCCTGATGCCCTTTTCCTTAACCAGATAGGCTATCTTGTGAGTAAGAACCTTGGTTTTACCGCTGCCGGCCCCTGCGGAAACGAAGAGCGGAGAATCGAAATACTCGACCGCAGATTTTTGTTGAGGGTTAAGTCCTTTCAGGATCATGTCTTTCATTACCGGTTCTACGATGTTCGGTCTACAACGTGCATGTTATTATATAATGTCTTGAACGATTTGATCTCGATGAAAAGTACTTGCTTGACAGTTTGAGAATGGGAGGAGCATCATGAAGAAAATCTTTTTTCCGTTCGTTTTCGTTGCACTGGCTGTTTTGTCCGTTTACACTGCTTCAGCTTTTCCGGAGGAACTCAAGGCGATTCAACTCTTGAAGCCGCAGGTTGACAGAGGAAGGCCTTTGATGCAGGCGCTGAAGGACAGAACTTCTTCACGTTCATTCAGCTCCGAGAAGCTGCCTCTGCAGGTGCTTTCGAACCTGCTTTGGGCCGCATTCGGAGTGAACCGCCCGGAAACAGGAAAACGCACTGCCCCTTCTGCAATGAACCGTCAGGAGATTGACATCTATGTCGCCACTGCCGACGGCCTTTATCTTTATAACGCGAAAGATCATATATTGAAGCCGGTCCTTGGGGAGGACATCCGCGCCATAACGGGCCGCCAGGGTTATGTGAAGGAAGCGCCTCTTAACCTCATATATGTGGCAGATTTTTCGAGGATGGGGGAGGCGACAAGGGAAGAGAAAGAGTTTTATTCCGCTGCCGATACCGGGTTCATTGGCCAGAACGTCTACCTCTTCTGCGCTTCCGAGGACCTGGCAACCGTGGTTCGAGGGTCGATAGACAGGAAAGCTCTTGCAAAAGCGATGAAACTGCGGCCGGAGCAACGGATAATTCTCGCTCAATCGATCGGATATCCGAAAAGGATAGCGATGGGGAAGGGCAGCAAATAGCTCCAGACAGTTGTCATAAGCAGGCGGTCAAACAACCCTGACACCATTAAGCAACTTTGCCGTTCTCAGGATACAAAATCGGCAAAGGAGAAATGTCCCGCCTGAAAGGCATTTTTTCCCCGGCGCGATATCTTTATTTTGTTCAGGTGTTAGAAAAATCAAGAACTTAGCCGCAGGCATTCATCTTGCTTCCGTTATTACAAGGCCGGACTGCCGGAAGTAAAGTCCGTTCTCGTTATAAATGTTTCGGAGGTAACGAACAATGAACTGTCCTTTCTTGAGCAGAAACTATATCCTGGTCTGTAAGGCAAGAAATATTTACACGCCAAGCCTCTTTCAAATTGAGGAGTATTGCAGAGGAAAGAGGAAAAGATATGCATTGTGCCCTTTTTATAAATTCAGCGACAAAATGAAAAGAGTGTGTGCTGTTCACTGATATTTTGAGAGAGGCAACTGTTTACAAAATTCTCATGAAGAAAAATTTGAATATCGTAACCACGGTGTTTGCCATCATATTGGCCTTCATAGCTCTTTATTCCTGCTCATCTGAGCGATATTTGAGGACGGAGAGCGCAAAGGCCGGGGAAACAAACGGTATCTACAATCTCATACTCTACGGTGGAAACTATTCAAATGACATAAAAACGCTCGCAATCCTTGCCAGGGAGGGGGGGCCGTACAGCTTCGAAATATTTGCTCCCGCCTTTGATTACAGAATAATCAAAGGTGTCCCTGCCGAAGAAGCTTTCAAAAGGGCAGAAAAGTTTGTCAGTTTCCATCATGATTTCTGGAAGGCCCAGATGAGAAAGATTATCGATGACAACGGGAACACCATCGGGTATGAAATAAGGCCGCTTTATTATCCTGTCACATCCATCGAATCTAATCCCCTTAATGTGTATTACAGGAGAACCGACAATAAGGTGATTGTTTATATAAGACTAAGTCCGCAAGTGGAATACATGCCCTTTGAAGGCAGCGGGCAGGCTACGGACAGCAAATGAAGGTTCCGGAATGGCCTTCGGACGAGGTGCTCCTCGCCCAAAGGCTATATTTCCAGAAAATGAATGAGGCCGGATTTTTTTACCGGCTCAGAAGAATTATTTTAATGGGCCTGTCATGATGTAATCGTTGTCTTTATTCTGGCCGTGGCATTTAATGCAGGTGTCCACTTTCCCTTCTGCTTCTATCTTTCCGTCAGGCGCATATTTTACCCAGAACCAGTCACCGGCCTCGGGGTTGTATGCCTGCGCCTTGAACATGACAGTAATATCGGTCAGTTTCTTATCGGCGGAATAATCTTCTGTAACTATCATGGATCCGTTGGGCAGCATTCCCCTTTTCCCCGCGACTGCCATAAAAGCCGGGATGTTCACGTAGGTAGTGAGAAGGGTGCCGTGCGGTTCTTTCCCAGGATAAAGGGACGTCTTACCGGGCCACATCCTCCATTTCTTCGAATAATCCATCTGTTTCAGAAGACTCCATACGTCCGCTCCTGTCGGTTGGATAGTCATAGCCTGTCCTGACCTGCCCCCCAGCATTCCTGCGAGGACAAATCCCTCAAGAACTATGCTGATGCTCAATACCAAAGCCACACCAATGAAACATTTCTTCATTAACATCTCTCCTTTCTCATATTAAAGGGTCTCGCGCATGCATCCGGAGGTCCTTCTGCATCGCCCGAACGGTTTCCCGGTTTCCATCTTGTCTGCAAATCTCAATTCCTTCCGTATTCTTATTTTTCACTTTTTTGGTATGACATTTCAAGAGAAGGGAAGTAAATCCTGCCTTCTTCAGGAAATATGCCCTCTCAAAGAGGTATTTTGCCCTGGAGAAATGCCCGCCTTATTTTTACAACCGGAATAAAATCAATTAGTTACCCTATGGCACCGATTGTGCTAGCAGGGTTTAATGAACAGAATCCGGCAAAAGGAGATTTAGAATGTCCGTTATCACAATTTCGAGAGGTTCTTACAGCAAGGGCAAAATGGTCGCGGAGAAAGTGGCTGAAAAATTGGGCTATGACTGTCTTGCAAGAGACGCTATTATCGATGCGTCAAAAGAATTTAATATCCCTGAAATAAAGCTTGTCCGTGCCGTTCACGACGCTCCGACCATCCTGGAAAAGTTCAACTACTCAAAGGAAAAATATCTTGCCTATCTGCAGGTGACCATGTTGGAGCATTTTCAAAAAGACAACGTAGTCTACCACGGTCTGGGAGGCCATTTTTTTGTAAAGAATATATCCCACGTCCTCAAGGTGAGAATCATCGCCGACATGGAGGACCGTGTCAAGCTCGAAATGGAACGGACGGGAATTTCGAGAGAAGAGGCATTGCGTACCCTGAAAAATGACGACGATGAGAGACGGAAATGGAGTAAATACCTTTACGGGATCGATACGTGGGACCCGAGTCTTTATGATATGGTCATCCACATTAAGAAAATTAGTGCGGGTAATGCCGCAGATATTATTTGTCAGACGGTCGGTCTGAAGCAATTCAAGACTACACCGGAATCGCAAAAGGCTTTAGATGGCCTGTTAATAGTCGCCAGGGTAAAGGTTGCACTGATAGATGTGAGACCGGACGTTCAGGTATATGCGAAAGACGGGACTATCGTAGTAAGGACCAAAGGGTCAGGGCTTGAGGAAAAGGGACTGGTTGAGAAAATAAAAAGAATCGCAGCAAGCGTTTCGGGCGTAAAAGATGTGGATGTTGATTTTGAGCCATACATTTTTGGCGATCCGGAGTGAGAGGAGCTTATAACATGCTTCAGAAATGTAGACTCTGCCGGCAGGTGAGGATGCTGAAGATCTTAGTGATTATGTTTGTTGCATGTCTTTCAGGGTTCGTAATGAGCGGATGCAGTTCCATCCCGTGGAACAGTCAGACCGCAGTGATGATAAATCCCACTAAATTTCATGAGGATTGTATACAGTTGCTGCCGGGTGATTCTCTGATATATTCATTCAGAACCTCGGACCCCGTCGATTTCAATATCCATTACCATGAAAATGGGAAAATTTTTTATCCGGTCTCGAAGAAGAATGTGTCGGACGAAAAAGGCGAGTACAGTTCCGGGAAAAAACAGTTCTACTGTCTTATGTGGACCAATCCTCAAAAAGAGCCGGTCAGCCTCATCTATTCATATGACGTAAGAGAGAAGTGAGCGGAGGCCGAATTGCCAGAACTCTACTTGCGGTGCGGCTGATCGGCGTACAGGATTTCCCGGACTTCATCGTCTGCCTGAATGCCGTCTAATTTTGCGCGGGATGCGTCCGTACGGCGCACGCGTGCCCCTCTCAAATCCGCGTTGCTCAGGTCCGCCGCCCTGAAACTCACTTCTATGATATCAGCCTCTCCGAGGTCCGCTGAAGAAAGGTTCGCCGCGCTCAGGTCTGTTCCGCGCAAATTGGCTCCCCGGAGGTCGGCGTGCGAAAGGTCTGCGCCGGCCATGCTCGAAGCGTAGGCATTCATCTTCCGGGCCTTTGCATTCGTTAGCCGTATCAGGACGGCTTCCGTCATCTGCAGGTTTGCCCCGGTTAAGTCGGCTTTCTCGAAATTCGCAGCCGATATTCTTGAATTGGTGAAATTCGCCTCTTTCAGGCTTGCCCCGCAGAAGTCTGCCCCCATGAATGACGCAAAGCTGAGATCGGACTTTTCAATGTTCGCTCCCTTAAAGATCGAGCCGGCGCAATTAGAACTGCTCAGGTCGCAGCCGGAAATATCCGAATTTTCAAAATTTGACATGCTCAGGTTCGAACCGCTTAAATTTGTTCCTCTAAGACTGGACGCCTTAAAATTGACGGCGATCAGGTCAAGGGTCCTCAGGTCTAGTCCGGAGAGATCATATCCCGAAACATCGCCTGTTTCATCCGCCAATTTGATTACCTGCTGCCGGGTCAGTTTCTCCAATTGTCAACCCCGATTTTATTGGTGCCGGTGGTGGGAGTTGAACCCAAACGGAGTTTCCAGTTGTACAGGTTCTTGACTATTCATAGTTATTCCTTTCGATATCTATGATCACAGGCCGCAAGGCACATCTCTCAAACTCTATTCCCGGATTTTCCACCTGACCCATAAAGAAATTACCAATCGCGCTCACCGATTCTCCTCTTTGCTCCCGCGCAGATTGCGCAGTTATCAAAGTTCAGTCATAATCAAATTATAATTAATCCTTAAGAAAGGTAAAGGGGGAATGAAAAATGAAGGCAAAGCGCAGCGTGAAAGTCGGGGACAGGAAGACAAAGAAGTTTTATTCTTTCTTGATAATTGCGGTTGTGACAAACATCGTACTTCTATCCCCTCTGATGCAAGTCACAACGATGGCGGCGGATGACAAGAATTCGAAACCCGTTGCCGTGATTAGCGGAACCCTGCTTGTTTGTGAAGGGCACAGGGTGTATCTGAACGGCACTCTGAGTTCGGATCCCGCAGGGGATGCACTTAATTACCGATGGAGGTTAGTGTACACTCCCGAAGGCAGTACAGCCGTACTATCGTAATCCGCGGAGGCCATTTCGGCGGCAACGAGATCGTCATGAGTCTTTCCAGGTATTTCTGAGTATCCCCTTGCACGAATCTGCTCCAGTTAACATGCGGATTCCTTTCATTCACCACCCCGGTTCACCTATTACAGCGGAGGTCAGCGATTAATAACACCTTGAGGTCAATCGTCCGGATGACCTGCTATATCGATTCTATTTAGAGAACCTCGATATTTTATTAATTTATGCCGTATGCGATATACTAAAAGTAGTGGGAGATAGCGGTTTAATGAACAGGTATCGAAATAAAATCATAACGATGGAGAGGATTGTCATATCCATTGCCGCTCTTCTCTTCCTGGCATCCTGCGCGCAGGTTTACAGCACATCGAAACAGGAGGAGAGCCGAATCGTCAAGGTCAGTGAAGGAATCTACAGGGGGCCCCGGCTGGATAATCTGAGTGAACTCCAAACCCTCAAAATCCACACGATACTGAACCTGGAAGACAATACCGAAGCGGTACAAAAAGAAAGTGAAACCGCGAAGCAACTCGGCATCGTGATGATAAACATACCGATGAGCGAAGTTTTCCGGCCTGAGGCGGCTGACTTATTGCGGGCAGTGAAGATCGTAGAAGATGAGCGGTCTCATCCGATATACGTCCACTGCCTTCATGGTCGCGACCGCACGGGCTTTGTTGTGGCGGCATACAGAATGATCGACCAGGGCTGGAGTGCAGAAAAGGCATATCAGGAGGCAGTTGACAAGCGGACACAACAAATGGTTCTATGATTTTATCCTCGGATGGAAAAAATCGCTGCAGCTCATAGCCAGCGGGAAAACAAGTGTGCAAGCCATTCCCTGATCCTGGGGAACACGGGCCTTTTCTTCCAGTCTTCCAATTTCACCTGGTCAGACTCCTCAAGATCTCTGGCAAACATCTTCTCCATCTCTGCTGAAAAATCGCGGCCTAAGATTATTGCGTTCACTTCGTCTTCTCTCAGAAAGCTCCAGAAGTCCATGTTGGTCGAACCGACTGTCGCCCAGACCCCGTCGATAACGGCGGTCTTAGCGTGTAACATCGCATTACGCCGCTGATATATTTTTACGCCGGATTTCAGGAGCCTGGAATAATAATACCGGCCCGCATATAACGCCATCCAGGAATCAGTTTCCTTCGGAAGGATCATCTTGACATCCACGCCGCGCCGCGCAGCGTCAGTGAGTGCCTTTACAGTCTGATTGTCCGGTACGAAATAGGCATTGGTCAGATGTGCGGAATTCTCTGAAAAGGTGATGGCGGAGACATACATAATGAAAGTTATCCTGTTTTTTGCTCCCGGCGTGCTGCCGACCACCTGCACAAGATCGTTTCCCGCTTCCTTAAGATCAGGGAAGAAATTCCTTTCCCCAAGATCAGGCCCCTTCTCCCTATGCCAGGTGTCAAGAAAGAGTTTTTGGAATTCAGCCACGGCAGGCCCTTCAATCCGGACGTCGGTGTCACGCCACGGTGTCTTTTTCTCCCCCTTCCTCTCCTCCTCTTTCCTGCCGGAGAAACGACCGGAATAAACGCCGCTAATATTGACACCTCCGGTAAAGGCAATTTTGCCGTCAACAATGAGGATTTTCCGGTGGTCGCGATGAGTAGGCTCCCATCTGAAAAACCATCTCAAAAATTCTACCGGAAGATTCAGCGGACTGAACTTCACCGGATTGAATTCCACTACGTGGATGCCTCCCGCTTTGAGGCGGTCGAAAAACGATCCGGGTGTACTTAAACTTCCTATGCTGTCATAAATGATATTGACCTGGACGCCTTCGGACTGCTTTTGAAGAAGCAGATCGGCAAATTTCCTGCCGATTTCGTCACCCTCAAAAATAAAAGTCTCCATGTTGATATGGTCTTTAGCGTTTTCTACCGCCTTGAACATTGCAGCGTAGGTAGCCGGTCCGTCAACGAGGAGACTGACCTTATTACCTTTAATCAGAGGACTTCCGCTTACGGATTCCATCACGGCAGTCTCGCGCTCCAGAAGATCCGCAGGGTCACCACACTGTTTCAGTCGTTCTATGAGGGCCTTGCTTTGCTTCGGAGACAGAAAACCTTCAGCCGTAAGAATTTGGAGAGACTCCTGATTTGCAGGAATCTGTTCCGTGACTTCGGTGACCTTCGGCAAAGTCGCACATCCGCCGCCGAGAATGATAGCGGATATCAGTATAACGATCGAACAGATTGTCTTAGTTATTTTCATGTCGTTCGGGCGATTGCAAGGTCAATTTCGTTAGATCATCTCAGCAGCCGGATAAGCCACAGAAGCACAATCGCTCCTGCCGTTGCCGACACAAACGAACCAATCAGCCCGAAAAAGGTGACACCCAGGAACCGAAAGATAAAACCTCCGATAAGTGCACCAAGGATTCCAACGACGAGGTCGCCCACCAGACCGAAGCCGTGACCCCGCATCAGCTTCCCCGAGAGCCATCCCGCTACCACTCCTATAATGAGAAACCAGAACCAGTGCATAATATTTCCGTCCTATTCTTTGGCGTGTATTTCTTAAATTTTATCAACGTCTCCGAAGATGTCAAATAACAGAGAGAGTTTTGCGAGAAAGGAGGGAACCTCTTGTATATGCATTTCTTTATGAGATAATTGAGACAAGCGTAAAACACGTAACAGGAAAATTAATGAAAGGATCTCTCAAAGGATCCCTTAAGGGAGCGATATGAATCTCAAGCTTTTTTACGAATGGGTAATTCCTATAATTGCTTTTCTGGCATGCGTATTATTAGTCATTGTCACCATACCACGGGTCATCGGACATCTCAGAAAGAAGGCTGAAGAGAAACAAGGTGCCTTTGATTTTATTTCTCCTTGGCTTCGGGCTGAACCTACTCACCGACATAATTTCCCCCGTTCCCGCGAAATGGGCGAAGTATTTCAATGCCCTCCTCTTCATTGCCGTTATCAGGCGGAAGATATTGAAACTCCGTCCCCCGTTCGTATGGTATGCGTAAAGGATGGGAGTTAAGCTTACTACCTGAAAGAAGGGAGAGAAATGGCAAAGAAAATAGTAATCGCGGTCTTGATAGTTATAGTGGCTGGTGGCGGAGCGTGGTATTACTTCAGCAGGATCCATCACGCGCCGATTGAAAAGATCCTTAGTAATCCGAAGGCATATGAAGGAAAAATCGTCACAATTGAGGGAGAGGTCACAGACAAGACAGCATTTTTTGTTGTTCTCAAATTCTTCAAGGTCAGAGACAAGACAGGAGAAATAACGGTAGTCACCAAGAACAGTTTGCCTGAAATAAAATCAAAAGTGCGCGTAAAAGGGAAAGTTGATGAGGCGTTTTCAATCGGTGATCAGAAATTGTTGGTATTTGCGGCGGAATCTGTTGAGCAAGAGGGCAGGAATAAGTAATCACTCCGAAGAATTCAGCAAATAGCGCATTGCAGTTTGTAATGCGTGAAAGACGCGGAGGACAGGACGATACAATTAGTTCGATATAAAGTTAAGCAAGTTGCTATGGGAGCAACCAAAGGATAAACGCTAACCCGGATAATTCATAAATATTGCTGAAAAAAATAGCCAACAATCCTAAGGCCAGCGGAAGTGAAAGGACAAAGAAGCATGAAAAGATTTTTCATGGTCCACGCAGGACCGGTGTAGGAAACATGATACGCGCCGGATTGCTTGAGAAAGTGGCAATGAAGATTTCGGGGCATTGACACGATCAGTTTATATGGTGCCGGTGGTGGGAGTTGAACCCACACGGAGTTGCCCCCACCGGATTTTGAGTCCGGCGCGTCTGCCAATTCCACCACACCGGCAATAAATGATTTATCGATAAATCAATTACTTAGGAAGTGTGATAGTGTATCATGCGGTATCAGTAAGTGTCAAAACTGCCCGCAAAATGCGGGCAATTTGATGACGATTGAAAATGGAAGACATTAAAGTGATTTGAGATTAGAATTCTAACGTAGCGTACGGGAGTTGCTCATCAAATACTAAATTTACATTAATTAGCAGAAAATTAGTATTTGGGTAAATTCGAATATCATATGGTTTCCTCGAACCGCAAGATTAAAGACCTGACCCCGCCGCCTCCTCTGACGCCTGAAATTCGCGGATTTTCATTTCTAACTCGCATTCATAACAAATGCCGCATCAACGCGAGACATCTCCTTCATAAAACAAAAAGGCCTTGTCTTAAATACATCTAACGTAATATTATTAACTAATTTTTCGGCAGCAACGGGGATAAAGATGGCAATGTTAGCGCGAGGCCGTAATTTTCATAGACTTTCCGAGGGTGCCCAAGCCGCGAGTTTTGGATATGCCTTCTCATGCCTGACAATAACTATAGGAGAATAATTGATGGCCCGGAGTGCTAAAGAAAAGAAGAACCAACCGGAAGAGCCGTTGGAAAAGAAGCTCTGGAAGACGGCGGACAAGCTCCGCAAGAACATGGATGCCGCCGAGTACAAGCATATTGTACTGGGCCTGATCTTTCTGAAATACATCTCCGATGCCTTTGAAGAACTCTATCAAAAGCTGAAGGAAGGCAAGGGAGACTATGAGGGCGCAGACCCGGAAGACAAGAATGAGTACACTGCGGAAAAGGTCTTTTATGTTCCTCCGTCTGCCCGCTGGAAGTGGCTTCAGGGCAGGGCAAAGCTTCCGACCATCGGCAAGGATGTGGACGATGCAATGGACGCCATCGAAAAAGACAACCCGTCACTTAAAGGAGTCTTGCCGAAGGTGTTTGCCCAGGAGAAGCTGGACAAGGCAAGCCTCGGCGGATTGATCGACCTTGTCGGGAGCGCCGCCCTCGGCACGAAGGATGCTCAGAGCAAGGATGTTCTGGGGAAGGTTTATGAATACTTCCTCGGTGAATTCGCATTGGCTGAAGGGAAAAAAGGCGGTCAGTTCTATACACCCGGCAAGTGTTGTCAGGTTGCTGGTCGAAATGCTGGAGCCGTATGAAGGCCGAGTCTTTGACCCGTGCTGCGGCTCCGGCGGTATGTTTGTGCAGAGTGAAAAGTTTGTCGAGGCCCATCAGGATTACTACAAGAAGAAAGGTAACGGGTTATCCCTGAATCCGGCAGACCGCATCTCAATTTACGGGCAGGAAAGCAACCAGACCACCTGGCGACTGGCAAAGATGAACCTTGCCATCCGCCATATCGACAGCAGCAACGTAAAATGGAACAACGAAGGCTCGTTTCTGAACGATATGCACAAAGACCTGAAGGCCGATTACATCATCGCCAACCCGCCTTTTAATGACAGCGACTGGTCCGGCGAGCTGCTCACGGGATGATGTCCGCTGGAGTGTGCTCGGCCAAAAGCTGCCGCCGCCGCCAAACAATGCAAACTATGCCTGGATACAGCACTTCCTTTTTCATCTTGCACCGACAGGACGGGCAGGATTTGTCCTGGCCAAAGGTTCGCTGACGACAAAGACCTCCAATGAGGGCGAGATACGAAAGGCGATGATCGAAAACGATCTTGATCGACTGCATCGTCAACCTGCCGACCAAGCTGTTTCTCAATACCCAAATACCTGCGTGTCTCTGGTTCCTGCGCCGCAACAAGCAGAAGAAGAAAAGGCAAGATTCTGTTCATAGATGCTCGCAACATGGGTTTCTTAATCAACCGCAGAAACAGAGAGCTGTCCGATGAGGATATTTCCCTGATTGCCGGCACCTACCACAACTGGCGCACCGGCGAAGGCGAATATGAGATGTGTCGGGCTTCTGCAAATCAGCGACACTGGATGAAGTGAAAGCCATTGAACTATGTCCTGACCCCCGGCAGATACATCGGTCTGCCTGATGATGAGGATGATTTCAATTTTGCCGAACGGTTTAATGCGTTGAAGGCAGAGTTGGAAAAGACAGATAGAGGAAGAATCAGAGCTAAATAAGACGGATTCAGAAAAACCTTGCGAATGATTCGAAATAAGGCAGATGTGAATGGGTGAGTGGAAAGAATATAAGCTGGGGGATGTTGCAGACGTCCAAACTGGGCCGTTTGGCAACTCAACTGCATGGTGAATTCTTATTACCTGCCGGCATTCCATTCATAAGGTCAAAATATTGCTAGACTCGAAGTTATCTGACAATGGATTGCATATGTCGAGAGAAAGAGCAGATCGCTTACCCAATATAGAGTAAAAACGGCGATATTCTTTTGAGTAGAACGAGGCGACTGTTGAGAGAGTGCATGTAAGGTTCCAGAAAGAGTTCTACGCATGGATGTTTGTCAGCACGGTGTTTACGCTAAGACTGCAAGCAAAAGACGTAATCCCTCAATTCTTTGCTTACTATTTCGTCCACTCCTGAAATAAGAACATGGGTCTGAACAGCGCTGTCGGGGCAACCATGCCAAGAGCCTAAACAAACAATCTTAGGACTTTGCACTTTAATTGTCCCTACTCCCCGAACAAAAATCCATCGCCTCGGTCCTCAGCAGTCTGGATGACAAGATAGACCTGCTGCACCGCCAGAACAAAACCCTGGAGGCATTGGCGGAGACGCTGTTCAGGCAGTGGTTTGTGGAGGAGGCGGAGGAGGGATGGAAGACAACGTGGGATCTCAAATTTGGGGGATGTTATTTCAATTTATGATAGCAAGAGAATTCCAGTTTCAAGTATGGAAAGGGAGAAAATGAAAATTGGTGAACTTTATCCGTACTATGGAGCCGCTACTATAATGGATTATGTAAATGAATATATTTTTGATGGTGATTACATTTGTAATGGGTGAGGATGGCACAGTTCAAACAGATGATGGCTATCCAGTATTGCAAGTGGCGACAGGCAAGTTTTGGGTAAACAACCATCGCGCATGTTTTCCAAGCAGTTCAGCCATATTCAAACTTCTTAATTTATATTTTTTTGAAACAAACCAATATTTCAAACATTGTAACTGGCGCTGTCCAGCCTAAAATAAATCAGGAGAATTTGAAATCTATTGAATTCCCATTGTCACCAGATAAAAAAGTGAATGAGTTTGTGTTACTCACAAAGCCATATTGGGATAAAATCAAGAAGAATAACGATCAAATCAGCACTCTTACCCGCCTGAGTGATACACTCTTGCCGAAGCTGATGAGCGGGGAAGTGAGGGTGAAAGATGCGGGGATCACAACATGTTAGCCCCTATCTTAAAACACTTGGGCAATATATAATAACCACAAGGTATAACGGGGGATAAGGCAATGCCGGATATAAACCTCACACAGCCTGAAGCAGACGCTCTCATCGCGATGGAAAAGCATCGGCTCGATGATACTCGTTGGGATTATCCAGGCCTTGGAGGAACGATTATCGTTCCTTTGATATCAGTAAATAAGCGCGAGAATTTTCTTCTCGATCTTAGCAGAAGCAGAATTGATCTTCTGAAAGGCACTTATCAGAACCGGGCTCGGCAGGCAGTCATACTTATCCTGTTGGATTTTGGTGGGCAGCCTCACAGGAATCCTGACGATACGGAAATACCATCACCGCATTTGCACATATATCGCGAAGGTTATAGCGACAAGTGGGCCATGCCCGTTCCAGTTGATAGATTTCCCAATCTCACTGATAGGTGGCAGGCTCTGGAAGATTTTATGAGGTACTGTAACATCACCAAACAACCCATTATTGAAAGGGGGCTCTTTGGATGATAGATGAAATTCAAAAGTTATTAGATCAATACGCGGCATGGCTGAGAGACAAAACATCGCTTCGACAGATTAAGGACTGGATTGAAATTACGACGCCTTATCTGGACCGACATAATGATTATCTGCAGATTTATATAAAGCGTGATAACGGCAGTTTCGTTATCACCGATGACGGCCACACAATTGAGGATCTTAGAATGTCAGGCTGTGAACTGGAAAGCAAAAAACGCAAGGATCTTCTGCATCAGACACTAAACGGTTTCGGAGTTAAATTGGTAGGTAATGAATTGACTGTTCATGCATCGCATGACAACTTTGCCTTGCGCAAACACAACCTTGTACAGGCAATATTGGCGGTCAACGACCTCTTTTATCTTGCCGTGCCGATGGTCGCAAGCCTTTTTCTGGAAGATGTGACCGCTTGGCTGGACTTGCATGATATCCGCTATACGCCTAAAGTGAAGTTTACCGGCAAGACAGGGTACGACCATTTGTTCGATTTTGTTATACCGGCTTCAAAAAGACAACCTGAGCGTATTCTTCAGACGATAAATCGGCCCAGCCGCGATACTGCTCAAGCCGTTGCATTTGCATGGATTGATACCAAGGAGGTAAGACCTGCTAATTCTACTGCATATGCATTACTGAACGATTCCGAGCAAGCACCATCCATCGCAGTAATTGATGCGCTAAAGAATTATGATGTCAGGCCTATCCTCTGGAGCAGAAGAGAAGAGTCAAGTCAGGAATTGGCGGCGTAAGCCGTGGTCGCTGTGACCTAAACTTGCGGGGCTTTAAGACTCTTTTTCTGTAGTTGTGAAGCAGTCATTCGAATGCCTTCGACCGCAGAGGAGGTTATGACACTTGGCGTTAGCGACGCCTCATACTTTTTCGGGGTCTTTTAAATACGGATTTGTCTCTTTTAACGATTTCTTTTTCATGATCTAATTATACTACGGGCAGGGTATGAACGAGAAGAACGAAAAGTCTCAACCTGGACTCATCCCTCCTCACGGCGGATACCGCAACCTGAAATCCTACCAGACCGCAGAAATCGTCTATGATGCTACCGTGGCATTCTGTGACCGATTTATCAACAGGCGTTCGCGCACACATGATCAGATGGTGCAGGCGGCGCGTAGCGGCAAGCAGAACATCGCCGAGGGGAGTATGGCATCAGGCACTTCCAAAAAGACCGAGCTGAAGCTGATCGGTGTGGCCCGGGCGAGTCTTGAAGAGCTGCTTTTGGACTATCAGGATTTCTTGCGACAGCGGGACTTGCCGCTCTGGGGGAAAGACCACCTTCAAGCAGCAGCAATCCGGAAGCTGGCTTGGGAAAAGAATAGGTCCTATGGGACTTATAAGACCTATATCGAAAA
The DNA here is from genome assembly GCA_963727725.1 of Thermodesulfovibrionales bacterium. GTDB lineage: Bacteria > Nitrospirota > Thermodesulfovibrionia > Thermodesulfovibrionales > SM23-35 > CAVSHJ01. The sequence continues at coordinate 11,931 of CAVSHJ010000008.1, read as the reverse complement.
AAGCTCTGAAGAAGTGGCTGCCAATGCTGTTATCTGCCTGATCCACCAGGCCAACTATCTGCTCGATCAGCAGCTTCGGCAGCTTGAAAAACAATTTCTCGATGAGGGCGGCTTTACAGAAAGGCTTTATAAGGCCCGGACCCAGGCCAGAAAAACAAAATGAGCAAGATCACTGAAAGCGACATAGAGCTTTTTACGATCGAAGAACTGGAAAGGTCTTGGCTACACATTCCTTTACGGCCCGGATATATCCTGTGACGGGTTATTCGCAGAAAGACAATCCTACAGCGACATTGTCCTCGCCGGAAGACTTAGAAGCGCCATTCAGAAGCTTAATCCCAATATCCCGGCAGATGCCCGGGAACAGGCACTTCGCGCGGTGCAGCGCATCAGTTCACCTGACCTGCTCGCCAACAACGAAACCTTTCACCGTTATCTCACCGACGGCGTCCCTGTCCAGTATCGACTGAACGGTGATGAGAAAGGCGATTACGTCTGGCTCATAGATTTTGCGAACCCTCTCAATAATGAATTCCTTGCGGTCAACCAATACACCGTTATCGAAAATAACCAGAACAAGCGGCCCGACATCCTCCTCTTCGTCAACGGCATCCCCCTGGTTCTTGATCGAATTAAAGAACCCTGCCGATGAAAACGCAACGATCACCAAGGCATTCGACCAGATACAGACCTACAAAGCCACTATTCCGAGTCTGTTCACATTTAATGCCTTCTGCGTGATCTCGGACGGCCTGGAGTGCAGGGGCGGGAGCGTCTCTGCCGGATTCAACCGCTTTATGATGTGGAAATCAGCCGACGGAAAGACCGAGGCCTCGCGGTTTTCCCCGCAGATCGAGACACTTGCAAAGGGGATGCTGAACCCTGCGACCCTGCTGGACCTTGTACGCAACTTCATCGTATTCGAGAAGTCAAAAAAGGAAGACCCGAAGACAGGGATAACACAAATCGAAACCGAAAAGAAGGTTGCGGCCTATCATCAATACTATGCAGTCAATAAGGCGATAGAAAGCACCATTAAGGCATCGGGCGAGAGCGGAAACAAAAAAGGCGGCGTTGTCTGGCATACCCAGGGCTCAGGGAAAAGCCTGAGCATGGTCTTTTATGCAGGCAAGCTGATCACATCGCCTGAAATGCAGAACCCGACCATTGTGGTCATCACAGACAGGAACGACCTTGACGATCAGCTTGTTCGATACCTTCGCTGCCTCAAAGCAGTTGCTCAGGCAGGAGCCGGTGCAGGCAAAAGACCGTGACCATTTGAAAGAGCTGCTGAAAGTCGCCTCCGGCGGGATTGTGTTTACGACGATCCAGAAGTTCCTGCCCCCTGAAGGCAAGGCGGAATATGACCGGCTTTCAGACAGGACCAACATTGTCGTCATAGCCGATGAAGCGCACAGGACCCAGTACGGTTTTGAGGCAAAGCTTGTTGAGACAAAGGACAAAAAGACAAAAGAGGTGATCGGCAAACGCATAGCCTATGGCTTTGCCAAGTATATGAGAGATGCCCTGCCGAATGCTACCTATATCGGCTTTACCGGGACGCCCATAGAGAGCACCGATATAAACACCCCGGCTGTGTTCGGCCAGTATGTGGACATCTACGACATTTCCCAGGCGGTCGAAGATAAGGCGGTTGTCAGGATTTACTATGAAAGCCGTCTGGCCAAGGTCAATCTGGATGACAGAAGGCAGGCGGCTGATCGCGGAGTTCGATAAGGAACTGGAAGAAGACGAAGAGGTGACCGACGCCCAGAAGGCAAAGGCAAAGTGGGCAAGGCTGGAGGCGATTGTAGGGAATGAAGAGCGGATAAGAAATCTTGCCAGGGACATTGTCTCGCACTTCGAGCAGAGGCAGAAGGTCTTCGACGGCAAGGCAATGATCGTCGCGATGAGCCGCAGGATTGCGGTTGATCTCTATAACGAAATCATCAAGCTCAGACCGGAATGGCATGACGACGACCTGAGCAAAGGGTACGATCAAGGTGGTCATGACTGCGTCGAGTGCCGACGGCCCGGTAATGCAGAAGCACCATACAACGCAAGATGCAGCGCAAGCTCTTATCCGACAGGATGAAGGACCCGGTCGATCCTTTGAAACTGGCGATTGTCAGGGATATGTGGCTGACCGGCTTTGACGCGCCCTGCCTGCATACGCTCTATGTGGACAAGCCGATGCGCGGGCATACCCTGATGCAGGCAATCGCGAGGGTGAACAGGATATTCAGGGACAAGCCGGGCGGGCTGGTGGTAGATTACCTCGGGATTGCTTCAGACCTCAAAAAGGCCCTCTCGTTTTATTCCGATTCAGGCGGCAAAGGTGATCCGGCCGAGACGCAGGAAAAGGCTGTTGCAATGTTCATCGAAAAACTGGAAGTGGTCCGCCAGTTGTTCTTTGAAGAAAGCAAGGCAGCAGATGCCATCCTGATCGCGGAACCTGCCGCGTATTATGAAGGTTATCCGGGCACCGGCTTCAACTATCGCCGCTTCTTTTCCGCATCGCCCAAGGAAAAACTTTCGATTATCCTGCAGGCCGAAGAGCATATTCTTGGTCTTGAGGATGGGAAGAACCGCTTTATTAAGGAAGTGTCCCTGCTCAGCCAGGCATTCGCATTATCCATCCCCCATGAGACAGCACTGGCGGCGAAGGATGAAGTCGCCTTCTTTCAGGCTGTTAAGGCAAGGCTTGTGAAGTTTGTAGCGGCCGGCACTGGAAAATCGGACAAGGACATCGAAACAGCAATAAAACAGATCGTTGACGAGGCGCTGAGTTCCGACCAGGTGATAGACATATTCGACGCCGCCGGGATAAAAAAGCCTGAAATATCCATCCTCTCAGAGGAGTTTCTTTTGAGATAAAGGGGATGAAACATCAGAACCTTGCCCTTGAACTATTGAAGAAAATTCTCAACGACGAAATCAAAACGCGGGCAAGAACAAATCTGGTGCAGGGGAAGGCCCTGCTCGAAATGCTCGAAAATGCGATCAAGAAATACAATAACGGCCTGATGACCACAGCGGAGATCATCCAGTTCCTCGTTGATGAAGTAGCAAAGAAAATCAGGGAAAACGATGAAAGAGAAAAGAAGCTGAATCTGTCAAAGGAAGAACTTGCCTTCTATGACGCCCTTGCTGAAAACAAATCTGCAGTGGACGTTTTGGGCGACGAAAAGCTTCGAATTATAGCAGTCGAAGTTGCGGAGAAGGTCAAGGCCAATGCGACGATTGACTGGACGATCCGGGAAAGCGCAAGGGCAAAACTAATGGTTCTGGTGAAGCGTACGCTGAACAAATATGGCTATCCGCCGGACATGCAGCAAAAGGCTGTTGATACGGTCCTGAAGCAGGCGGAGCAGCTGGCTGCCTACTACGCCAGTTCTGAAGTATAGACTGAATGACTGGCCTGTGCAGCCATCATTAAATGGCTAGTTGAATGCAATACGACTATTAATTTGCAACGGTGCTGAATGCTTATTTCCCGATACAGAAATCATTAAATATTCTGTTCAGAATATCCTCTGTAGTGACTGCGCCGACAATCTCACCGAGCCTGTCGAGCGAATCTCTGAGTTCGATAGCGACGATCTCGATGGGTTGATTCCCTTCAAGGGCATTCACCGCGTTATCGAGAGACGTCCGTGCTTCTTCGATTGCACGCTTGTGCCTCAGGTTCGTGACGACGACTCCTTCCCGTTCCTCTTTCCAGTCTTTCAGGCATGAACTAAAAATCGCGTCTTTCAATTCCTGAAGTCCGTCACCCCTCGTTGCCGATATACTCAAGACCTGTAAGGCGCAAGGCGCAAGGCGTGAAGTGATTGCATCTTCCGCGAATGCCGGCGGAAGGTCACATTTATTCAGGACGATAATTCCATTCTTGTCCTTTATCTTGTCGATCACCTCGAAGTCCTCGTCCGTGAGATGCTCACTCCTGTCAAAAATTGCGATGACAAGGTCGGCTGTCTCGATACTCCTGAGACTCCTTGCCACGCCCTCTTTCTCAGCCACATCGGTACTATTCCTGATGCCCGCCGTATCCATGATCCTCAACGGAAGGCCGCCTATGTTCAGATACTCTTCGATCACGTCTCTGGTCGTGCCCGGGATTTCAGTCACAATGGCTCTGTCCTTTCTGATGAGCGCATTGAGCAGAGAAGATTTTCCCACGTTGGGTCTCCCGACGATCGCAGTCGAAAGTCCCTCCCTGAAAAATCTTGCCTCCTCATACGTTTTTAGCAGTGACCGCAGTTCCAGGCTGATATCTTTCATTGATTCCGACAAGTCATGTTTTGACGCCGTCTCAATCTCGTCCTCCGGAAAATCTATGTATGCCTCGATATTTGCACAGATATCCGTAAGCCTGTCTCTGAGCGCGGTTATTTCACCAGAGAGTCCCCCCTGAAGCTGCTCCATCGCAATCTTCCTGCTCTCGTCCGTACGGGATCTTATGAGATCAAGCACTGCCTCTGCCTGGCTCAGATCTATTCTCCCGTTGATAAACGCCCTCCTCGTAAACTCTCCCGGCTCGGCGAGTCTTGCACCTTGTGTGAGGACAAGCTCAAGGGTCTTTCTCAGCGTGAGCATGCCTCCGTGGCAGTTTATCTCCACTACGTCCTCTCTCGTATAAGAACGCGGAGATCTCATGACCGTAACGAGCACTTCGTCGACCGTCTGCCCGGTCACAGGGTCAAGGACGTGACCATAGATCATCTTGCGGGACTTCAGATCTTCAAAGGCTTTTCCCCCCGGACAGGCTAAGATCTTCTCCGCAATCGGCAGGGAACTTTTCCCGCTTAATCTGACAATGCCTATCCCACCTTCACCCATGGGGGTAGATATGGCTGCGATGGTATCCTCTTCAAACATGTCTTAGTATAACGCAGAAATGGGCATACCGGACGGACTGCCGGGGCAGGCTTACTTAAGACGCTGAGGCTGCTTCTCTTGCCAGTTTCCTGTTCACGTATACCTGCTGGAGGACGCTGAAGATATTATTCATGAGCCAGTAAAGGACAAGGCCTGACGCAAAATTAAGGAAAAGGAATGTGAAGACGACCGGCATGAGCATCATCATCTTGTTCTGAGCAGGGTCCATTGATGTCGGGGTCATCTTCTGCTGCAGGACCATGGTGACGCCCATGAGTATCGGGAGCGGACCAATCGCAAACCCCCCGATCAACGGTATCCCCAGAGGGATGTGGCCGAACAGTGTGTCAGGCGCTGAAAGGTCTTTTATCCAGAGCATAAAGGGTGCGCCTCTGAGTTCTATCGATATCAACAATATCTTGTAGAGAGCAAAGAATACCGGTATCTGTAAGAGCATGGGGAGGCATCCGCCGAGAGGGTTAACCTTGTGCGTTTTATAGAGCTGCATCATTTCACTTTGCATCCTCTGCGGGTCTTTCTTGTATTTTTCTCTTATCTCGGCCATCTTCGGCTGGATCCGCTGCATTTTCCTCATGGACTGCTGGCTCTTGTTAACAAGGGGTATAAAGGGTATCCTCACAAGTATTGTGAGGAGTATGATAGACCACCCGTAGTTGCCGGTCAATTTATAGAACAGCTTCAGGACCCAGAAGAGAGGTAATGCGATGATCGAAAAGAAACCGAAGTCAACGATGTTCTCCAGACCCACATGCAGAGCCTTCAGATCGTCGTATTCCTTCGGACCTGCATAGAGGATAAAGCTGTTTGTACCGGGCTTCCCTTCCAGTGCGATAACCGGAGAGTCCTTTATTTTCCATACCATCGCCTCTTCCGCGGGGGATAGGGGAACAAGTGCCGTAAAGAAATACTTGTCTTCCTGCGCGATCCACTTCAAATTATTATCCTTGAAAGTCTTTACCTCATTCAGTTTCTTTGCAGTAAATTCCATCCGGTCCGTATCCCTGAGAAGAACAGGTCCCACGTGTGCAGAGGTCTCTTTATCGTTATATATGCCAAAATCAGTCCCAAGTGTTATCCAGTATCCCGGAAGCCCCGATACCTCGTCTTTAATGTCGATTCTGTAATTTTCATTATGGAAAGTGTATGTGCGTTTGACCGAAATACCGGAAGCAGAGTAGTCGAATATTACGGAGCCTGTCGGCTTGTTTCTGTCAAGTGAGATGTCCTTTCCTCCGCCCGGGACGGAAATCCGAAAGTTCGCATCGGCCAATCCGAAATTGTGGCCGGCGCCGATGGCCAAAGGAGATTCTAACCCTGCGGCTTTAAGGAGCACCACATTTTTCCCATCCTTGTCTTTATACTTCTTGAGTTCGAAGTGTTTCAGAGTCCCGCCTTCATTCGTAAATACCGCCGAATATAGTTCCGTGTCGACCGTTATCTCTTTTTCCTCAAACGGCAGGGCACCGGCTTTTGAAACGGCAGCGGACGGTGGGGCAGGGACCGGAGACGGCTGGCTTTCTGCGGGGACAGTTTTTTCTTTTTCGGTTGCTGCCGGCTGTTTCTGAACCTTCTGCGGTTCCGGCTTCACAAAAAAGAATTGGTACGCAAGGAGGATTGCGAATGCCAGCGCAACGGCGAGAAGTGCCCTCTTTTCCATCTTACTTCACCGGGTCATAGCCGCCTGGATGAAAGGGATGACACCTCATGATCCTCCTCAGGGAGAGATAGAGTCCTTTCAAACAGCCGTACCGGTTTATTGCATCAATCGAATAGCGGGAGCATGAGGGGGTAAATCTGCAGCACGGCTGCAGGACGGGAGATAGTGCGTATCTATACAGTGTTATAAGTTTTATGAGAACTTTCTTCATCGAATAACCTTGAAAAAAAAATTTTTATGTCCCGGACAAAATCATCCAGTCCGCCCTCTGCAGAAGGTTTCTTTGCAACAAGGACAAAATCATAATTTGAAGGAGTCTCCTCCATCGTTCTTCTCACGGCCTCCCTCAAAAGACGTTTAATTCTGTTCCTTGTGACAGCTTTGCCTATCTTTTTGCTGACAGAAAGTCCAAGGCGGTGAAAGCCGAGTTCATTCGGTCTTGCGTGGAAAACGAGATTTCTTGAACGTGAAGCAACTCCCGATTTAAAAGCCAGTTCGAAATCCCTTTTTTTTCTTAAGGAGCGTAAAGGTTTCTTCCGCATTAAACGGTGAGTTTCTTACGCCCTTTGGCCTTTCTCCTCTTAAGAACTTTACGCCCGCCCGCAGAACTCATCCTTTCAAGAAAGCCATGAGTCTTTTTCCGTTTTTTATTATGCGGATGATATGTGGTATAAGTCGCCATAATTTTGAACCTAAATTATAATTTTTTATGAAAAATAAAGTCAAGTCGCGGAGAGTGCAGTTGCCGCATCTTTACAATCCCGCGTCCCGGATGTTAGATTTGCATATGAAATACGGAGAAAAGGCGATCAGGAAAGCCGCACTTGAATTATGGAAAAATCCGAACCCCGGGCGTGATTATGAAATCAACGTCAATTTCCCTGAATTCACCTGTTTGTGCCCTCGTTCGGGATATCCCGATTTTGCAACCATAAGAATAAATTATGTGCCGGACAGAAAGATCGTCGAACTCAAGTCGTTGAAGCTCTATCTGAATTCGTTCCGTGATATCCATGTATCGCATGAAGAGGTGACCAACACGATTTACTCGGAACTCGAAAGAAGACTGAAGCCAAAGTTTCTGGAGGTGATCGGCGACTTCAATCCCAGAGGAAACGTAAAAACCACCGTGAGGGTTTGTTCAGGTATGGTCCCGAAGGGGTTCGGGGCTGCCAAAGAATGTTAATGTCAATCAATACGTGAGTATTGATTATTGATCTCGCACTCCCTTTGCTTTCTCTATGAACGACTTCATCTTTTTATGGTCCTTTTTGCCTTTTTCCGATTCAACACCGCTGCTGACGTCCACCCCGTAAGGTCTGACGTGACCTATTGCAGCTGTAACGTTGCCGGGCGTTAAACCCCCTGCGAGTATGATTCTGCCGAACTGTTTTGCATACACGGCGATGTCCCAATTGAAGATCTGTCCTGTACCGCCGAAGACATCGGGTGCGAACGTATCGAGCAGGAATGCGGAAACCCTGTCCCTGTAATGAATCAGGGGGTCAAGGCTTTCAAGGCTTTTTACCCTTATCGCTTTTATGACGCGCCTGGGAATGTCACACATCTCGGGAGGCTCATCTCCGTGGAACTGAACGACATCGATGCCGGTCAAGGCCAGGGTTTCCTCCACCTGTTTGGGCTTTCTCATTGAAGAAAACTCCTATCGTGGTGACGAAAGACGGAAGTCTTCTGATTATTTTTGATGCCTCATTATATGATATGCTGCGCGGGCTTCCCCGAAAGAACACAAAACCTAAAGCATCTGCTCCAAAATCAACAGCCGCGAGCGCATCGTCGATATTCGTTATCCCGCATATCTTGACTTTAACCTGCATACGAGAATTCTATCATATCTGTCCCGTCAACTCATCAATTCTTCCGCTTATGTCCCCGGTTTCCATCAGCGACGTGCCTATGAGTACGGCATCAACGCCGGCATCTTCAAGCTTCTTCACATCTTCTCTCGTTCTTATGCCGCTTTCGCTCACCACAATCTTCTGAGAAGGTATTTCCTTCCTGAGTTCGAATGTCCTGTTAACGTCGACCTGAAGTGTCGCGAGATCCCTGTTATTGATGCCTATGACCTCGCTGTCGACTGAAAGGGCCGTCTCGAGTTCCCTGAAATTGTGCACTTCAAAAAGGACGGACAGCCCGAGTTCTTTTGCAAGGTTCAGATATTCTGCGGCCTGATTCCTATCCAGTATCGCTGCTATCAAAAGAATAGCATCTGCTTCGTATGCCCTGGACTCATAAATCTGGTATTCGTCAAAGATGAAGTCTTTTCTCAGCACGGGCCTGGACAGAACCTTCTTCACATCACGGAGAAACGAAAGACCACCCTGGAAGAAGTCCTCTTCAGTGAGAACAGAAACTGCGCTGACGGCATTCTTCTTCTCATACAGGCCGGCTATGGACTTATGGTCAAAGTCTTTTCTAATGATACCTCTTGACGGCGACGCCCTTTTAATCTCCGCAATCAGTTTGATTTTTTCGCTTCCGGAGCGCTTTATAGCAGATATGAAATCCCTCGGTTCTGCAATGTCCGCCATTAGCCTCTTCAGTTCTTTTAGAGACACGTCCGTTTTTGAATCTTCCAGTCTCTGCCTTTTTCTCGAAACGATCTCATCAAGTATTCCCATGACAGGATTTTATAAGACCCCCTTATATTTTGCAAATCCGGATGCTGCTTTTTTGCTATAATCCTCAGACGTATAAGAGATCTGCTTTGGACGGAAAAAGACATATAGCAAGAGCGGCGGGCCTCATGTCAGTCGCAACCTTTATCAGCCGTGTCCTCGGTTACGTAAGAGACATGATATTTGCGCTCTTTTTCGGGGCGACCGGTTTTTCCGATACCTTTTTCGCAGCATTCAGAATTCCGAACCTGTTAAGAGAGCTTTTTGCCGAGGGTTCCATGTCAGCTGCTTTTATCCCTGTCTTGACGGAATACCGTCAGAAACAGGGCGAGGACGAAGCATGCCGGCTTGTGAAAATAACCTTTACTTTTATTATCATTGCTGTGGGAATAATATGTCTTTTGGGCATTATTTTTTCTCCGGCCATCGTTACTGTCATTGCACCGGGATTCCTGGGTTCTCCGGAAAAGTTTTCACTGACCGTATTGCTGACAAGAATAATGTTCCCCTTCCTCTTATTCATAAGTCTTGCGGCGCTGGTAATGGGGGCACTGAATACAAAGAAAGTTTTTTTCATCCCGGCCGTAGCACCCGCAATGCTGAATATAACGCTGATACTAAGTATCATTTTCTTTGAAGCCAAGGCGAAACAACCTTTGACAGTGGCTGCGATAGGCGTTATGGCAGGAGGTTTTGTCCAGTTCGTTTTTCAACTCCCGTCTTTTTTCAGGAACGGATACAAACTCGGCTTCGATGCAACGTTCAGCCATCCCGGACTGAAAAAGATGTCGATATTACTAATCCCCGCGACACTCGCTTTATCGGTGGGTCAGATAAATATAGTCGTGAGCAACATCCTGGCTTCATTTCTGCCGTCCGGGAGCATCACCTACCTCTTCTATTCGATGAGGCTGATCCAGTTTCCGATCGGGATATTCGGTGTCGCCATGGGAATGGCCGTTCTCCCTACACTCTCGGAGCACGCGGCAAAAGGAGACTATGACAGCCTCAGAGATGATTTCTCTTTCGCGCTGCGGCTGCTGCTTTTTATCACAGTTCCCGCGATGGTGGGGCTGATCGCGTTAAGAGAGCCGATAGTGAATATCCTCTTTCAGAGGGGCAAATTCGATTATACCGCCACAGTCGGCACGACTCAGGCGCTTCTATTCTATTCGCTGGGTATATGGTCCATGGTCGGAGTGAGGGTTATAACTGCAAGCTTCTATTCGATGCAGGATACAAGGACGCCTGTAAAGATTGCCGTCCTTGCGTTAGTCGCGAATATACTGTTCAGTCTCATCCTCATGAGACCTCTTAGGCATAGCGGTCTCGCCCTTGCCAATTCGCTCGCCTCGATGGTTAATTTTACCCTGCTCTTTATCTTTCTCAGAAGAAAGCTTAAAAGAGCCGATGGGAAGAAAATCTTTTCTTCCTTTCTGAAAACCATTCTTGCTTCATCTATCATGGGGGTCGCGGGATGGACTTTGCTCCACGGCGAATTATGGCGGATAAACGGCGATACCCTTAATAAGGTCCTTTACCTGAGCGGCACTATCGCCGCATGCAGTATGATATACTTTCTCTTAAGTTACCTGATGAAGAATGAAGAATTTTATTATGTGATGGCCCTCGTGAAACAGAAATTCAGGAGGTAAATCCGCGGAGGTTTTATGGTCATAAGGAAACTCGTTGTAGGACCGCTGGAGAACAACTGTTTTATGATTGCGGACGAAAAGACGGCTGAATGTCTGGTCACGGACCCGGGTGACGAGCCTGACAGAATTCTTGACCTGATTAAAGAGAATGATTTCAAAGTGAAATACATACTTTGCACTCATGCGCATTTCGACCACGTAGGGGCATTGCCGGAGGTAAAAGAGGAGACCAGGGCAAAGATCGTCCTTCACAGTGATGACCTTGTGATATATAAAAACGCTACGGAATATGCAAAATCGTGGGGATTTGAGATTGATGCTTTACCGGAACCCGATCTGCTTGTGTCTGAGGGCGATATATTGAGACTTGGAGCCCTGGAATTTAAAGTTCTTCATACGCCGGGTCATAGCCCGGGGGGGATATGTATCTACGGCGAAGGTATCTTGATTACGGGCGATACCCTTTTTGCGGGGTCTGTAGGCAGGACAGATCTTTACGGGGGAGATGTCAAAAAGCTGAAGACGTCCTTTAAGCGGCTGATGTCTTTGCCCGACGAAACAAGGGTTCTACCGGGGCACGGCCCTGAATCGACCATCGGCCGTGAGAGGACCGGGAATTTCTTCTCTCACGAAATAGGATAAGTTCCTTGTTTATCCGCGTATTTTTCTGAAAAATAAAGTAATCTTGCTTTTTACCCTATTTTTTATTATATTTTTGAAAATATGCTGTGATAATCGCCTATATTTATCTATTGACTATCATCTGAAAAATGCTATTCTAGTATTAAGTAGTAAAGAGAGCAGGAATGGTGTAGAGAAACCAGGTAGTTTTTTGAGGAAAAAAGGCTATACATGGTATAGCCTTTATTTTTCCTTGCTCCGGCCGGGTGAAGGTGAGCGAAAAAGTATCGGGAGCCCGAAATCCCGAGTTGCGGAGAAGATCTTTGAAAACTAAAAAGTAGGCCCCAGTAAAAGTTTTATTTGAGAGTTTGATCCTGGCTCAGAACGAACGCTGGCGGCGTGCCTAACACATGCAAGTCGGACGGGTTCCGAAGGAGTAGCAATACTAATTCGGGAT
>CAVSHJ010000007.1:0-60363 GCA_963727725.1 Thermodesulfovibrionales bacterium | reverse complement strand
AAGCATGAGCTGGGTCAGTTTCCCGTTGAGCACATAGCGGTCGACGTCCACATCCGGGAAATTATAGTAGAGCCGTATGAACTGCGTCTGGTCGTTTACCGACTTGAGGATATCAGGCGCCCAGAGCCGTATGCCGTTGATGACCGTAAGGTCGCTCTGTGCGAGGACTCCGCTCGGCGACGGGTTGATGGGGTACTCTATCTCGGTTACGTTCGTGAGTCCGTACGCTTCTTTTGTGAAAGTGATGTTTCGCTCGAGGTATGGTTTTTCGAGGGGGAGCTCGTTGGGCGCGACCCTGAAGTGCTGGACTATCTCAGGGATTACCTTAAAACCGATAATCCATATCCCTCCAAGCAGAAGTGCGCTTGCGAAATAGATCTTTACGGTCCGCCCGGTGGAACTCGTGAACGATGCATAGAGGAACAGAATCAGGCACCCTGTCAGAGCCGCGAGAGCAACAGAGTAAGCAGGCAGCTGCGCATGCAGGTCTGTCCATCCCGCCCCGAAGACGACACCGCGATGGGAATAGAGAAGTTCATAGCGGGCGATAAAGGTGCTGGCGATAAAGACGAAGGTACCGAAGACGAAGTTTGCGGAGATCTGCGTGACGAGGCGATGGATATAAGAGTTCCGGTCAGTGGTATCAAGGGTAAATCCCTGGAACGTACGAAGAAGGGTATTCTCAGCTACATAGAGGCCTCCGACAAGCAAAAGGGAAAAGGAGAAAAGACTGGCAAGCGAACCGACGATGAATTTCAAAAGAGGGAGACTGAATATATAGAACCCTATGTCTTTGAAAAATACAGGGTCTTCTTTTCCAAAGGGCACGGCGTTGAAGAAAAGGAGCGCCTCGTTCCAGTGGGCCGAGCTTATCGTGCCGGCAACAATAAACAAAGGTATCTGGAGGAGAAGCCCGGCGAAAAGTATGAACCTGAGGCGGTTGTCTTTTACAGGCCATACCCCCGTCTCTTTTTTTGCGCTATGGTACCAGAAAAAGACATTTGCCATGCCAAAAGATATCGCGACAAATCCGCCGGCCAGAAAAAGCTTTGCCTGCAGAAAAAGCACACTCCAGTAACGGCTTGCATATCCAAGGTTATCGTACCAGAGCGACGTAAGGTAGACTTCACTGCAGATGTATATGCCGGAAAGCGACACGAGTCCCAGTAGTACAAATATCCCTGCGCTCTTGTACCGCCTTAGCTTAAGGCTGCGCAAGGCGGGGAGAAAGAATATAAGACCTATGAAAAGAAATATGAGAAAATTGAGAATGACAGTCTCCTTCTACACGATTATCGTTGGCACCACCCATAGCATATACGTTACTTGCTCCGCAGTCAACGGCATATTGAAAACTACATTTCTCAGGGTCCGTGAAATGAAAAACTTCTCAAGATGTTTCAGGAATGGCTTTTATTGCGCCGGCCACCAGAGCCACCGGTTCCCGCCCGTCACCAGCACGACCGCATAGATCAGATAAAGTACTCCCCCGAAAAACATTGTGAAGGGCGAAAGCCTTTTTGCGAAGGTCAAGTCAATCAGAACGACGAATGTGGATACAAGGGCGATCAGGGCGGAAAAGAAGGCCATGCCTGTGAGCTTCCAATCCGTGAACAATAATCCGATAGAAACGGGAAACGTCGCCTGGAATACCATCGCGCCTGTTATATTGCCGATTGCAAGCGTGTCCCTGCCCTTCCATGTCCATGTTACACTGTTAATCTTTTCCGGAAGCTCGGTTGCAACGGGTGCAAGCAGAAGTGCAAAGAGGAGAGGGTTCATGCCGAACCGCACCGATATATATTCAAGACTCGCCACAAAGGTATGGGCGCCGAGTATCATGACAAACAGGCATCCTGCAACCTGCAGCAATATCAATATGAACCCAAGCTTATCCGAATGTTTGTTCTTCAGGAGTTTCGAAAGATAAAGTTCTTCAGAATGCTCGACATCCGCGCTCTCACTCCTGAAGGTACGATAAGCGTAGAAGACATAACCGCCGACCAGGGCGGCTGCGATGAGAACAGAAAAAGCTCTGCCTGCGAAAACAGGTACCAGTACCGCGATAGAATACATGGGCAGAAAGAAGAAGAGATCTCTTCTTGTCGAATGGGTCTCGACAATCAGCTCAAATTTTCTCTTCTTTTTCAGATATGCTACGAATACGGTAAGGCCCACAAGAAAAAATGCCAGGGTGGATAACATGAAGGGAGCACCGAGTATTGCACCGATACCTATATCCTTGGCCGACTTTCCCCCGTAAAAGAATATCGCAACAATGGGAAGGATCGTCTCGGGCAGTGCGGTGCCGACAGCAGCCAGAAGACTTCCGACAACCGCCTGGGAGAGGCTGAATCTCTCGCCAAGGGTCTCTATGCCGTTCGTAAACCCCTCCGAAGAGAGGAATATCAGAAAAAGACCTGCGAAAAGGAAGAATATCTCGCCCGCCATCAGTGAATTACAAATACCGGGCAGGGAGATGATTTCAATACTGCGTCAGTAACGCTTCCTATGAGCATTCCCTGAACGAATCCGAGACCCCTCGCACCCATCACTATCAGATCAACATCCTCTCTCCTTGCGAACGAAACTATTTCACTGCCGGGCTCACCCTCCTGTACCTTTCCCGCCTCTTTAAGACTGAACCCTCTGAGAAAGTCGTCAAGTTCATTTTCAGCTCTTTCACGCAACGCCTTCGCAGCCCTGTCCCTGTCCTCCGCAACTCTCATCTTCCGGACGAGGTAGTCCGGTGAGACATATATGATATCCAGTTTTGCAGAGAAAGCGTCCGCCAATTCGCGGGCCGCATTCAGGGCTTTTCGTGAAGTCTCTGAAAAATCAACGGGACAGAGGATCTTCCCGATTTTTACGGAGCCTATGCTTGCCCGATCGCCCTTCTCTCCCCTCACGACCAGCAGCGGCGTCTGCAACCCCTTAATCAGTTTTTCCGAGCTGCTCCTCCTCAGGGCATGTGTCATAAAACCGAGGACAAGCATATCCGCGCTTCTTTTTTTCACTACTGCCTCAAATGATTCACGAAGTCTTCCCACAATAACTTCTGACTCTGCATTAAAACCGGCTTCCGTCATCTTTGCTTTGAGCGCGGCAAGTTTCTCCATCGCATCCTTCTTTTCTTTCTCGATATACGGGGTAAGATAAGCCGGCGGTGTGACGAGATAATCAATCACATAGAGGAGACCCAACGAAGCAGTGAAGACATCGGCAAGAAAAGACGCATACGCCAGCACCGGTTCCGAATCCTTTTCGAGATCGATGCCTGCCAGTATCTTTTTGATCTTCATTCCGAAAGGTGCAAGTTCTTCTCGATCTTTTTCTTTAAATCCCTCACCTCTCTGACAGTAGCTTCCGAATATGTATATGGGGAAGATCCCTTTATGTCAGCCTCCATTATCGCGTGGTCGAATGCTATCGACCCGATAACTTCCACCTCTCCTATATTCTCTTTTATGAACTCCAGATCCTCCGGTCCCCGCACCTTGTTCGCGACTGCAAATACCTTATGAACGCCCAGGCCTTTCGCCATCTCAAAAACAGCTCTCGCCGTCTGCATGCTCCTCTGTCCGGGCTCCACGACGACTATGAATGCATCGACAGACTCGGCCGTCCCCCTTGTAAGATGTTCTATCCCTGCCTCCATGTCAACAATGACAACTTCACTGCGCTCCACTATCAGGTGTTTCAGCAGGCTCCGCAGGAGGACATTTTCGGGACAATAACAACCGGAAGCTGCGCCTTTCAGTTTGCCCATGGTGAGGAGGATAATCCGGTCCATCCGGTACCCTACCCCTTCAGGCAGGTCATCAACCTTCGGATTCAGTTTGAATATCGCACCCATCCTGCCGGGCTTCGCCCCTGTCCTCTCCTCTATAAGGTCCGCCATATCCGCAATCGGCCTGATCTTTTCCGCTTTTTCCGGCGGAATACCCAGGGCCGAGGCGAGATTTGCGTCGGGATCGGCGTCAACGGCAATCACCCGTTTCCCTTCCTCTGCATAGAGAAAGACCAGGAAAGAAGCGAGCGTCGTCTTACCTACGCCGCCCTTTCCCGTTATCGCTATTTTCATCTCAAAACCCGCAAAATAACCAGCCCTCCTCTTAGCCCAGACGCCTCTTCGTCGACGGCACGCCCTTAACCCTCGGGTCGATTGAAACAGCCTGCCTCAACGCCCTTCCCAGGGCCTTGAAGATGGCCTCGATAATATGGTGAGTATTTCTTCCATACGGCGATTCGACATGGAGAGTAACGCTGCAGTTGCCTGCAAACGCCTGGAGGAAGTCTTCGATAAGGTCGGAATCAAAGTTCTTGATCTTGCTCTTTTTGGGGAATCCGACCCTGTAGACAAGATACGGCCTACCGCTGATGTCGAGACTCACTGCGGCAAGGGCTTCGTCCATCGGCACGGACGCCTGACCGTACCTCGATATCCCCTTCATATTCCCGAGGGCCTGTTTTACCGCCTTCCCGAGCACTATTCCTATATCCTCAACGGTGTGATGATAATCAACATCTATATCTCCCCTTGCCTTTATCTTCATATCAAAAAGTCCATGCTTGCTCATCAAAGAAAGCATATGGTCCATGAACGGGATGGAGGTATCGATAGTATACTTACCCCCGCCGTCAAGATTGATGCTCAGTTTTATGTCAGTCTCTTTTGTCTTCCTCTCGACTTTGGCTATTCTCATTCTTTCCTCTTGCTGTCCATAACAACTCTCTTCAAAGCGCCGATGAATATACTGTTTTCCTCCTGCGATCCCACGGTTACTCTAAGGCAACCATCCACAACCCCTTTCATATTCCTCACAAGCACACCTCTCTTCAGGAGACCTTCATAAACACCGTCAGGGTCCGCTGTCCTGAACAATATGAAGTTCGCCTCCGACGGATAAGGCTTTACGCCCCTTATTTCCGACAGCTCCCTGAAGAGTCTGCCCCTCTCGGAGACGACAGATTTTATGTTCTGTTTCAGCACGCCGCCTCTTCTCATCACCTCTTCCGCTATCGCCTGAGAAAGAGAATTGAGATTAAACGGCAGCCTTACCTTATTCACCTCATTGATTATCTTCTCATCTCCTATAAGGAACCCCGCCCGCAATCCCGCGAGTCCTATCTTGCTCAGCGTCCTCATAATCAACAGGTTTTCATAATCCTTGAGCAGCGGGATAAACCCCTTAGCACTCGCAAAAGGCTGGTATGCCTCATCGACCACGACAATAGAGTGAGATAAGCCCGACTCGATTATCTTCAATATCCTGTCCGATGAGAAACAGTTCCCGGTAGGATTGTTCGGCGAGCTCAGGAAGATTAGTTTCGGTTTTCTCCGACGCATTTCCCGGAGCATGTTTTTCATATCCAGGTCGAATTCCTCATCGAGGGGAACGCCGATCTTCTCATCCCCGATCGCCTGTGCAATAATCCCGTACATCGAAAATGTCGGCGTCGGGAACAGGACAGGCCCTCCGAAAGTTGTGATAAGGTAATAGATCAGCTCGTCGGACCCGTTGCCCTGGAGCAGGTTTTGCGGCCTGACTTTGAGATTCCCGGAAATGACTTTTTTGAGCGACCCGGCTTCGGGGTCGGGGTACCTGTTTACTTTTGCAAAAATGTTCCGTCCTTTTCCCGACCCTAAAACTGCCAACACCTCAGGCGCCAAACCATAAGGACTTTCGTTGGCGTCGAGCTTGACTTTGCAAGGGATTTCCTTTGCCTGATAGGCGGACAGAGAATTAATATTCGGCCTGACGAGTCTTGCAATGTCCACAGCAAAGCAATTATAACATAACTCACATACTGTTACCTTTCGTCCGTGTGCCCACGGTCTGTACCTTTAATTCGCAATTCATATAAAATAGCTGAGGATTTTCGGATGATTGTTTGAAATATGCCACCTTATCACAATGAGACGGAAAGACTTTTAGAGAAGGGCTCGGAAGCCATATCTCAAGGTGAAATAATCTCTGCGCTCTCCTATTTTGAGCGGGCATTACATATAGAAGAGAGCCCTGTAGCCAGCTCCTATTTTGCTTTTTGTATAGCCAGGGAACGGGGCCAGCTGAGCAAGGCTATTTCATTATGTGCCGATGCCATAAGACAGGAACCTCAAAACCCCGTTCATTATCTGAATCTCGGCAGGATATATTTCCTGGCGGGTTTGAAACTGGACGCTATAAAGACACTGAGAGAAGGTCTGAAACATGAAAAGAATCAGCAGATCATAGACGAATTGGATAGTCTCGGAACCAGAAAACGTCCGGCCTTTTTTTTCCTGAAGAGAAGCAATCCGCTAAATAAGTATCTCGGCATTTTGCTCAAAAAGCTCGGGCTCAGAAAAGATTAGATTTGACTTTTGTCCTGCCTCCGGCAAAACCTGATATAATTATGCATATCCCAAACGCTATTAATTGCTTAAGCAATAAAGGTGACACTCCTTTTGATAATTCCGAACTGATGGTTGCGTAAGGAAGCAGGACCTTCAGAAACAATGCATGTTGTTGCAATACATAGCATCAATAGTGATAAAGAAGCCATGGCAGGTTCCCTGTCTGCGGTCCTGAAAGTGACACTTTATGAGGCGTTAACGCGTCTGCGCTGCCCCGGAAACGGTCCTCTGACGGTCGCTGTCTTTGCTGAGAAGGAACGGGCAGAGCAGCTTTCGGAACAACTTCATTCTGCAGGATTTGAGTCAGTAGTACTTACGTCAGACGAGATTGCTGCCGAGGCCTGCGCACGGCTTGTGAGAAGGTTCGGCCTGGGCGAGCGCGAACTTCACATCGAAACGGAACAGGGCGATAAACTTGACATCCCCTTTCAAGACACTGACCTTATCCTGCGCGGCATCAGTATCTTCCGGGACACGACCACCGAAACCGTCAAACACCGCTCAATAAACCTGGGACGTGCAGTACTTTCCGGCGGTATGATGATAACTAAGACCACGAAGACAACCCGGGATGTAACGACAGAGGTACGGGAGCGGTTTATCAACCTTTATGCCGGAGATGCCCCAATACTCGTTCTCCGCGAAAATGCCCTTGACTACAATTCGCTCGGTTCCGCACGTAAGCCGTCCCGTTCGGAAAACTTCACGCATCTTGGGACTGAACTGCGCCGATGCTGCCCGGGTGCCCGGTACGACGAGCGACTCATGAACAGGGCCGCACAGGCTGCCATGCTCGGCCCTTTGCTTGATCCGGAGAAGCACCTTGCTGTAGCAACAGCGCTGCTTGCAAAGGTACTCAGGGGAACGACCTGATTTCAGCAGTCACAGAAAAGGAAGATCAAAATAATAGACTCGTCGGCACGCTCACTACTTGCTCTGTCTTGTCTTCTCCCTGTCCGTCGCGTGTCCTCTTCTTATCGAATTCAGAATTGTCCAGAGCTCATCCAGATTCGTAAATGCCCTCTTCTCTTCCAGTCCGACTTCCTCGACAATGCCCACAAGATTCCGCGGACTGCCTTTATCCCCCCGATAAATCCGGACAATATAGCTTTCCAATATGCCGCTCCCCCCTTTTCACACTCTCAACCAAATATTTAAAAAGGTATCTCTCTCATCTCAGGCAGACAGGAGACTTCATCGTCTGCGTTTGAGTACATTATTCATATCTGACAATGATGACATCTGCAACAATCTCTTTGCCGTTATGTGCCGATTTGGTTACCTTTTTGAGAGCGAGCCCTTCTCCGCAAAGGGTTTTTCCAACGTCTTCCGCTTTTAAGCTCGAAAATTCTTTCTCACTTGCCGTCCAGGTTGATGGACCTATGGTTACCGGATTACCCTCGCAATAGCCTGCAACCATTGCAGTGACAGTCCCGCTCTTGCTGTCATACGTAGCTGCCAGTCTGCCGGATATCGTCGAGGTTGCCTGGTCCGCGTATACATACAATGCTGAGCCCAAAAATAACGCCGCTACAACAAAAATACAAAAAAGTACTGCCCCGGAGCTGCGAAGTCTAAACATCGTGCACCTCATTTCCGAAAATTCAGGAAGTTCTTACATAGGCTGCCGCATTAGCGACCGCATCCTTACCTGATTCGATTCTCTTTCACCTCCTTTTCCGCCCGAAGTGAAATAAACGTTTATCGTCTGTATCTGTTATAGCATAAGGAAGGTCACAGATTGGTCACGGATTCAGATCGAAGATAAAAGATGAAAAACGAAGAATGTTAGCGCTTCAGGATTTCGGCTTTCAGCGACTCTATTTCATGCGATGGTTCAATTCCAAGGACGGCAGAAAGAATCTGGTAACATCTCTTATAAACGGCAAGCGCTTCGGCACGCTTTCCCATGTTCTGATAACATTTCATCATCCTCAGATAGAATTCCTCCGCGAGGTCATCTACCTCAAGTCCCCGCTGATAGCATTCGACTGCTTTTGCAACATCTCCCACCTGTTCCCAGTGATGACCCAGCCTGCTGACATTCCTCAGAAACTTATTCCGCAGGCGCTCACGCGTTGAGATCATCCAGGGTTCATTGTCTCCGGCAAGAAAGGGCCCTGTGTAGAGTCTCAGCGCCTTTTCAGCAAGTTCGACAGATTTCCCTCCATCTTTTGCCATAGGGCTTTCATGCCATGCAGCGTCAACCTGACCGAGGATTCTCTCAAATATCCACACGTCCACGCAACAGTACCTCGGATCGAGATAAGCCTTACCCTGGTGAAATCTCAGGGCATGTTCCATCCCCAATAGCTGACGCAGACGGAAAAGCGTTGTGGTAAAGGCACTATGTGCGGTATCGCCTTCCGCCTCGGGCCAGAGAATATCAGCCAATCGTTCTTCAGCCGCCTCTCTGCCGCCTGAAGCTATCAACGCCTTGAGCAGCGCGAGCGGTTTCTGTTGGACTTTTCGCGAGAATTGCAGCGGCTTTCCATCCTTTATAATCAAGAACCGGCCGAGCGTAAATATCTTTAACGGCCAGGGCCACAGTTCCATTTCCAGATAAGAGGCATCCGGCAGGAGCGCATTTCTACGGATGAGATTCTTCACATAGACAACCTCAACCCCTTTTTCGAGCGCCTTTGCCGCAACAGATTCCATGACACCCGGCAGCCACATGAAAAGGTTCACAAATCCCCTTTCCCGGCCTATCCTCATGCCGTTTCTTATCGCTTCCAGGGCAGCTGCCTCCTTCCCCTGCCTTAGATAGAAGTATGCTTCTGTCAGCAGGCAGATGAAGGGAGTAAACTCATTCTTGCTTTGTGTTCCTATTGAAAGGGCCTTCCTGATTTGCTCGATCGCCTTCTTATGTTCACCGGACGCAGACGAAATGCAAGCGCTCAGGATGTGCGCCATCGAAAAAGTCCAGGGATTTCCCGACTCCTCGCAGAGTTTCATACAATGTTCCGTGTGGGTATGAGCTCGGGAGATATCATCCCGGTATATTGCTTCCCACGCGGAACAATAATGGTAAAAACTCGCTTCCCACGGTTTCACCACACTGAGGGTGGAACTCATCCTCTGGATATACTGCCTTGCGGTTCCCGAATCGCCCTTCTTCAGCGAGCAGAGCGCTCCGTGCCCCAAAAGCATATATTCCACAAGATTGATCTTCAGGGTGTGTGCCAGTTCAAGACCGCACGATACCGCTTCCTCGCAGCGGTCATGCAACGACATCGCATTAAAGTAGGCCGCCTTTATCCAGTCAACCGTCAGCCTGGTCAAAGGAGGGACATCCGCATGATTCATCAATCCGCCTAACGAATCGAGAGTAACCTCCAGACGCTTAAAATTCCCTTCGCTGTAAAGGTAACAGGCCAGGTTAGTGAGGACCCTGATTTTCGCAGGGATGTCAGTGGTCATCTCAGCTATTTCGTGGAAACGGTCTACCCATTTCTTCATATTAAATCCCGCCGGTCTCCTGAGAGCAAGGGCCCTGATCATGGTGCATGTCACATTCGTCTCGATATATTCGGACGGAAACCCTTTGAACTGTTTCAGCAGTTCTTCGATAACGGGGAACCAGCTGTCGAGAGGAGTCAGACCTTCATGTCCGTACATAATGGATTCCACAATGCCCGCCCAGGCCAGAAATGCACCCGGCGATTTCTGCGACTTGAACCGGACGAATGCCTCCTCAAAATAGACGCGGCTTTCCATCGGATTGAAAGGCAGCCTGCAGATCCCTTTCCAGTAAAGCAGCCATGGATCGTTCGAAAATATCTCTTCGGGCACAAAGTCGAGCCACTTCAGAAGCGTCTGATACCTGCCCTGACCGACCAGGGATTCCGCACGGTTCCGGATAATCCGTGTAAGGCTTTTGATATCACCGGACTCTTGGAGAAGCTGGACGGCGTCGTCGGCCCTCCCTGCTTCTTCCAGCAGCGATGCCGCTCTTCTTCTTATCGCGGATAAACCCTCCATGTCCAGCGAAGCCTTCGCCTTCGACAACAGAAACTCCCTGAACAGCGGATGATAATGATAAACGGGCTTATCCTCAAAGAATGTCTCGGTAAAGTAATTCTCCCTGCTCAGGTTCTCCAGTATCCTTTCAGAACTGTTGATGCCGGTAAGTTGTTCGGACATCCTCTTCGTCATCGCAGGCAGAAAAGCCGTCATTAACAAAAACTTCTGCGTTTCTTCGTCTATTTTCCGGAAAACTTCATAGGCGAAGTAGTCAAAGATCTTCCCCGAGGAAATTCTTTCCAATGACTGATATTCGATCTTCTCCCTCTTTAAACTTTCGAGCATCAGCACAAGGCCTGCCGCCCATCCGTCTGCCTTATCATGCAGATAATGAAGAAGCCGGTCCTTCAATCTCTCGGGCATTTTCAGCCGTACGAGCTCCACCAGTTCATCCATAGTGAAACGCATTTCGTCCCTGCCGATTAAATAAACCCTGCCGTTGGCCCTCATGCGGGAAAACGGAAGGGGGAGTTCTTTCCGGCTTGAAATAACAATATTTATTCCGGAAGGGATATCCGACAGCCCATGACTCATTATTTCATGGAATCTCGAATTGAGTGGAACTTCCTGATAGTTGTCAAAAACGAACATGAAAGGAGTTGGGACCCTGCTGAAAAGATTTTCGAAGTAGCGCTTTGAAAAAACTCGTAACCCGTGAGCATATTCGTGAGTAAAGAGAGGCAAGGGTTTCCTTTTCCCCGGCGCCGCCTTTCTCGCTGCCAGTCCGGCATAATAGAAGAAGGTCCCTATATCTGAATCGCCCTCGTCAAGCGAATACCATAAACAGGGAATTTTATGGTCGTCAAAGTAACTTGTAATGAGAGAGGTCTTACCGGAGCCGGGCGGGCTCACAATGGAGATGACGGAGGAATCTTTCACCGCGTCCAGCAGCGCGAATAGTCTCTTTCGCGGAAATATTCCTGCAGCACCCGGGCGGGTTATCTTCGCAATGGAGGCATGTTTCTCCGCGATGCGAGCACCGATTATCCCATTAATTCCCTCCCCCCGGGAAAACAGATGATCCGAAGGCCACAGTCATTTAATATCTTCTGTTGGATAACTGCTCTGCCACCTCAGACAGATTCCGGCCGGTCCGGATATCCAAAATTAGGTTATCACATCAAAATTCACGTGTCAATCAGGGGCATATGGGGAAGTACGTTTTTGGTTCTTTGTACGTCATTCCCGCGTAGGCGGGAATCTATTTTTTCATATATCCATACGTGAAACAAAAACTTGGAATGGGTCATGGAAAATCAGGCTCATTGAAGAGCATAATCCTGAATGGGAGGAACATCAGAGCCGAGGGCAGGTTTGTACGTCAGCTTGACGATGTGAGTAAATTGGATTCCCGCCTGCGCGGGAATGACGACCCGGCCACAGAAAGATTCCGGACAAGAACAATGACATCGAGAGAAAAGCCGTAAGACCTGAAAAACAAAGCTAATAGGCCGATCTTATCCTGCCTGATTGCCTGTCAATTACAATTACATCAACAACTTGGCCCTTCGTGTTGACAATCTCAGCCATATAAAATCGAACGCCTTCCCTTATCTTACCAACCCTTATGCCTGTGTGATGAATAACGATGATCTTCTGGAGAATCTCGAGTGCCTCAAGCGGTGTCTTGACTTCCCTCCTTGCGCCATACCATCCCCATCTTTCACTCGGTACGTAATTACCATATGTAGGAGCACACTCTGTCTGTGCCTTGGTCGTCTCGTTCGGCTGCTCGGCATAGGAGACAGCAGCAATCAAAAATAATGTGAAAGTAAATATTGCAAAGAATAAGAAAGTTCTGTCCATAATGTCTGCTTTGACAAACGGGGCACAAAAACCCCCCTCTGTTTCTGCAGACCCATCGGGTTCCGGTACGTCCCGTGATAAAGCCATAATTTTCCTCTCTGCCAAGATTCCTGCTGCGTCCATTCTGTGGAGAATTCCTATTTTGATATTCACTGACTCCTTCCATGGTGCCGCAATATGCTCTTTCGCAACAGTGCCTTTAGCGAATTTCCATTGTGAAGTTCAGGCCTTCTTGCCATGAACTCGTCTCCTAACGGCAGTGTCCCTTTCCCGAACTTCTTTGCTGTTTCCAGATCAGCAGGTTGTAATCCGACGACGCAACCGCTTCCGGAAAGATATCTATAAACGGCAGAAACAAAAACCAGGCATGTCTCCAAAATCAGAACTGTATCACCCCTTTTCTTTTATTTTACCTACTCTCTACATATTAATAAAATGATAACAGTGGATTGTGAACGGGTTTCGAAGGAATTATGAAGAATTTGTGAAATTTGGTATGAAGAGCGTAAACGTCGATCCTTTTCCATATTCGCTCCTGACTTCTATCCTTCCTCCGTGAGCGTCAGCGAGTTCCTTTGCAATCGTTAGTCCAAGTCCAAGCCCCCCCTCAGAAGACTTGTAGAACCTTTCGAAGACGAAAGGTAAATCCTCCTTCTTTATGCCCGAACCTGTGTCCATAATTTCGATGAACCCTTCCCTGTCATTCATCCCGGCTCTCATTCGCACCCGTCCGCCGCCACCTGTTGCCCTGAGTGCGTTACTAAGGAGGTTGATCACGATCTGGCTTATTTTGTCCGGGTCTGCATGGAGTGTCACCGGGTCATCACTTTCGAGTTCCAGCGCTACACCTTTATCAGAGAATATCTTCTCAAATCTCTCCTTTATATGCGTGAGAAAGGGGTTCATGCTGATCGGCTGCTTTCTCAGTTCAAGCACACTCCTTTCAGCTTTTGAGAGTGCTTCAATTCCCTCGATAATAGTTTTCAGCCGGTTGGTTTCCTCGTGCAGGGATAAAAGACGTTCCCTGTCGACCGGTATGAGACCGTCTATCATGCCCTCAAGTTCTCCCTGCATTGCGCTGAGAGGCGTCCTGAGTTCGTGGGCAATATTCGCCGTCAGTTTCCTCCTGAGAGATTCATGTACCTCGATATTGTCCGCCATTGTATTGAATGCCCTCGCGAGGTCGCTAATTTCGTCATTTCCCCTGACAGAGACCCTGCTCTGTATATTCCCTTCACTGATATTCCCTGCAGCAATTGTCAGTTTCTTGATAGGTTCCGTCAGTCTCCTCGAAAAGACAAAACTCAGAATAACGGACAGTGCTCCCACAATGAAAAGCGACGCGACGAGAAACCGGTTCGATCTCATCATGAAAATTGTCTCTTTCCCCTGGCCTTCTGCTTTCATTGATCTTATATCGAGGTCGCCTATATCCTTCCCTCCTAAAAAAAGAGGATACTCCTGAAACACGTCCTTAACGCCCAGCTTCTCCTCGGCGGGAAAGCCCGTTATGGCAATAATCCTTTTCTTCATAAGAGGAGACAGGGATTCAAGTGCGTTTTTGGTATTCACGAGTTCGTTATCATTCTTGTCGAAGACTTTCACTTCATATCCGAACAGTAATGCCCATACGGCATTGGCTCTGAGGGCGTCAGTGTTCCAGCCCGAGTGTTCTTCGTACGACCCTTCCATTTCGGCCATGACGCGATAAATCCGGTCTTCCGTCTTGCCTGCAAGGTATTCCCGAAAATCCTTTATTACCAATTCACGGAAGAAAAAGGTCGCGGACATGGAAATCACGGATATGGAAAAAAGCAGGATGAGAAACTTGATCCAGAGGCTCTTAATCATCTATGGCGCCGGTAAATTTGTACCCCACCCCATAGACTGTATTTACAAACAAAGGGCTTCTCGGATCATCCTCTATCTTCTGCCTGATATTTTTTATGTGGGCATCGATGCTTCTCTCGTATCCCTCAAACTGATAGCCCAGCGCAAGCTCAACAAGTTCTCCCCTCGTGAAGACCCTTCCCGGTGACCCCGCGAGGACCGAGAGGATCTTGAATTCGGTCGGAGTGAGAGTTACAAGCAATCCTGCCTTTTTGACTTCGTAGTTCTTCGCATCCATTGTGAGGACTCCCTTATTGAAGCTCATCGAGCCCGAACCGGCGGTCTCTTTTCTTTGAGCCCTCTTTATAATCGCCTTCACTCTCGCAACCAGTTCCCTCGGGCTGAAAGGCTTCACCACATAGTCGTCAGCGCCTAATCCAAACCCTGCAACCCTTTCTTCTTCCGACGATTTTGCCGTCAGCATGAGTATCGGGAAGTCTCCGATCTCCTTGAGCTCCTGGCAGACCTCTTCCCCGCTCATATCAGGCAGCATCAGATCAAGTATCACCAGAGACAAGGGTCCCTTCAATGCAATATCTATTGCATCTCTGCCTTTCTCCGCAGTAGCCACTTTGAACCCCGCACCTTCAAGATATACCTTGACAACCTTTGCTATCTTCCTGTCATCTTCAACGACCAGAATCGGATGTCTCATAAAATAAATATACCATATATTGCAGATTCTGCGATAAGACCGCGTCCAAAAGGAGGGGGCAGCCAGCCCGCTTGAGGGGGGAAGGACTGGCTGCCAGGCAAGTGATGCAGATCACAGATCATGGTTTTTGAAAACCATTTGTTGTCTGTGAAGTCCGGAAAATAATTTATATCATGAAAACGATTATCGTGTCTTTCCTGTGATTTACCTGCTACTCTCTTCGCGGTCGCGTCTCATCTTCCGTTCCGCGACTATTTTTTCGTACTTCTCGAGTTGGTCGGGGCGCAATATCGCCCGAACTCTGTTCTGAGAGCGCTCCAGGATTTCCTCTATCTGAGGTCTGAACTGTTTGTGCACATTTCTTATCTCGTCACGCGTTTCATATACTATGGCGCGCAACTTCTCCACCTGCGCAGGATCGAGGGAAAGCTTGTGGTTCAGCCTCCGGACAATCAATTCACCTACTGCTCCGGGTTCGCCCCTGATAATGCCCGCTATCCTGTGTTGGTCAATCTTATGCGTAACCAGCGCACCCGCCAGTGCACCAAGCAGAAATACAAGGAATACACTGACTATTACTTTCCATTTCTTCATTTCATTCACCCGTCAGAAAAGCTACCAGTGTGGTATCCTCATTACCGACCCTGGTCAGTGTAGTGAGATCGGCTGTAGAACTGTATCTCGTTGAATAAATCCAGATTCCCAGGAAGATAACAATAGAGGCAAAAACAGGGATAAGCCGCCACGTCCATAGGAGAAAAGGCGACTTACGCCCGCCTTCTGCCCTTATCCTCGCCATTACGCGGGTTTCAAACCCGTATTCCATATCCGCTCTGTAATGTGCGGATTTGCGCGCAGCGGCAAAGAGTCTATCGAGCTTCTCACCATTCAGATCATTTCCCATTGCTGTCCTCCAGGATTCTCTTAAGTTCCTTCCGTGCCCTGAATGCACGCACTTTCACATTTGCCTCACTCCAGCCGGTTAATTTGGAGACGTCTCGTACAGTCTTTTCCTCCAGATTCAGTAGAGTGATCACCAGCCGGTCCTCGGGACGCAGCCTGGCCAACGCATGCTTCAGAATGCTCCACGCCTCGTCGCCGGGTATATCTTCCGCTGCAGGGTCTCTCAATGAGAAGGCTACGTCGTCCAGAGGCACACTGCGCCCCTCACGGCGCCGCCTGCGGAGTTCGTCATAACAGGCATTGATAGTAATCTTCGACACCCAGTGCTCAAACGGCGCATCTCCGCGATATTTTTCCAAAGTTTGATACACCTTAATAAATACCTCCTGACAGATGTCATCAAGTTCGGAGTCATTCCTTGCAAACCTGGCGACAATCCCGAATACTTTCCGCTTATGTCGCCGTACCAATTCAGCGAACGCCTCGTCGTCGCCGGACAGAGTAGCTTTAATGAGGTCTCCATCTTTTGGCTCCTCCATGGGGACAGTCATTTCGCTCCCGTTCTAATGCGGTCTACTGTTTATCGAGATGCCGGGCATAGTTCAACAGTAGATAGTCGATCCTTGCATCCAACCTGCTCTGAAACCGGGCGGTAAGCTCTTGCGTAAGCTGTTTGATCTGGTCCGGCGTGAGCACTCCGCTGAGTGCATTCCCGATCCCGGCACGCTCCGCCTTAAGCTGCGTTTTCACTTTGGCAACCGCTGCAGCGTCAGCCAGAATCGCGGATTCGACCTGTGGAGTTGCCATAATGTCTCCGTTCATCTGTCTCATCTCTGCGCGGAGTTGCTGCCGCAGAGTCCTGAAAGTCGGCCCGTAGGTGGACAGAACAGACTGCAACCGTTCCTGCTGTTCCGCACTGAGAGGGGGATTAAGAGAGGTTATCAGCTTTATGCCGGCACCGGACCTGTGGCCATAGCCTGCAGCCTCCGAGCTACAGACGCCACCCACAACCATGACTGCGACTAAGAAGGACAAAACCGTAATGTTCCTGATCCATTTCTTCATGTCCTCACCTCCTTTTTAGTATTTAGTAAAAAAGACGTTTAAAACAAGAAGAAGGTTACAAACAAGAATAAGAGACTGTCTGAAAAAACACTATGAGAATCTGATTCTTTCTATCGCCATTGCCCCGAGACGGGTGACAGTCTTAAGAACCACCCGTTTTTCAGTCGTCATAATTTCTTCGCTCCCTTTGAAATCGAACCCCACAACCCCAATGATTTTCTCCCCGGACATCATGGGCAAGTAATATGCTTTGGCCTGGGGCAATGTACTTGTGCTGCGACCCGCCGACTGTTTGTTGATCAAAACCCATGATGCCACCCCGATCACCTGAGGGGTTACCTCAAAATCCGGGGTTTTCGCTTTGACTGTCAGTTTTTCGCCTTCCGGCAGAAAGATTACCATTTCGCATGGGAATATCTGCAGAGTATGACGGACCATGAGAGAAAGGACGTGCTCTACTGTGTGGGCTGTTACCAAATCCCTGCTCAAACCGTAAAGTGCTATATTCTTCATTTCGCTTTGCTTAAGCAACTCTATCTTGCTCCGCAACTGAGATGCAAGGTTGCTTATGACTCACACTACAATGATGTACACAATGAACGAAACGAAATACCGCACATCGCTGACCGCAAAAGTGAAGTAGGGAGGGATGAACAGAAGTAATCAAAAATCAGGATGCTTGTTATTGCGGCTACGATGGACGGACCTTTACCCAAATAAAGAGCGCAGTCAGAATAACCGGCAACAAAAGAAGAAAGAGCAAATTGACCTCATTGAGACTGTTACGCAAAAGAAAGGCAATGAGCGACACAACACCGACCGCGAGGATGCCGATCGCATAATTTATCGGACCGGCAAAAGTCATACGCTTCCTGGGCATAAGCTTGGGATCGACCCTGGCATCCAACAAGTAAATATCGATGTTGGGTGTTCTGGTCAGAAGTTTTCGGGGGATCGATTGCAATAGCCAGAAGCGTCGGGGTTTCCCTATAACGATCTTGGTTACATTGTTGTTCCGCGCATAGTCGGCCATTTCTTCCGATACATCGCTTCCTTTCATCCAGACCAGGCGTGCTCCCAATTGTTTTGCGAGGTCCAATGCCTTATTCAACCACTCCTTTTCCTTCTCGGAAAGTGTCTTGTGCCTTTCCGTCTCCACGTAGAAAGCGATCCATTCCGCGTCAATATCGTTTGCGAGCCTGAATGCCGCGCGTATCAGTTTCTCTGCGTAAGGGCTGGCAAATACCCCAACCAGAACTCGCTCTTTTGCCTGCCACGGTCCCGCTATGGCATGGGCCTGCATGTAAGTGCGCATCTTCTCATCCACGCTTCCTGCCACTGCCCGAAGCGCCAACTGCCGGAGCGCAAGCAGGTTGCCGGGACGGAAAAACTTTTGCACCGCACTCTCTGCCATATCTTTGACATAGACTTTGCCTTCATGAAGTCGTTTGACCAGTTCCTCCGGCGGCAGATCAATCAGTTTGATCTCATCGGCCGCTTCGATAACGGTATCGGGCACCGTCTCCCGCATCCGGACATTAGTGATCTGAAAAACGATATCGTTGAGACTCTCAATATGCTGTACATTCATGGTCGTGTAAACATCTATGCCCGCATTCAGTATTTCTTCTACATCCTGATATCGTTTTGATTACGAAGACCCGGGGCATCGGTATGGGCAAACTCATCTACCAAAACCAGTTTAGGTTTTCGTACAAAAACCTTCTCCAAATCGACTTCCTTAGCTGTATCCCCATATATTTAACCTTGAGCGGCGGAATGATCTCCAGTCCCTCAAGCAAGGCATCGGTCTCTGGCCTGTCCGTGAGTCTCGACATATCCCACCACAACGTCTATCCCTTCCCGCTCTCGCAACCGGGCGTCAGTAAGCATGGCATAGGTTTTTCCAACACCCGGTGCAGAGCCAAAGTAGATGGTCAGCTTTCCCCGCTTCTCAGAAGCCTCCACTTTCTGCGCAACTTCGAGCAGAGCTTCAGGGGATGGTCTTTTGTACTCTTCTTCGAGCCATAATCTCCCTACAACTTATCCAATGCAAGATTTAATTGCAACACATTAACCCTTGGTGCGCCAAGAAAACCGAACTGACGACCTTCGAGATGATTTTCAACCAGATCCCTGATCTTCTCCTCCGGCAGGTGGCGCTGCCTTGCAACACGGGGTACTTGCAAGGAGAGCCGCTTCCGCACTGATGTGCGGGTCAAGCCCGCTGCCGGAGGCCGTTACCAGGTCAGCCGGCAATAGCCCCGGATACCCGATTCCCTAAGGGATCTTGGCACCCTTTCTCCGACCTGATTGATAAGATCCTTATTCGTAGGAGCCCAGGTTGGAACCGCCGGACGCCAGGGCATTGTACGGGAAATCAGTCGTTGCAGATGGCCGCGGCCAGAAATATTTCGGATCGGAAAAAGGCTGTCCGATCAATGCAGACCCTTCCGGCTTGCCGTCAGTCATATAAATAATACTCCCCGATGCCTGTTTGGGGAAACATGACTTGCGCAAAGACCGTTACCGCCGCAGGATAGAAAACACCGGTCAATAAAGACAAGTGCAATAAAGAGCAGAATAGAAATTCTTATCTCTTTCACATAATCCTCCTCAATCACATTAAAGCATTTATGAAAAGGTCAAGCAACTTGATGCCGGCAAAGGGCGCCAGGAGCCCGCCCATCCCGTAAACAAGCAGGTTATAGATCAGCAGCCTTTCAGCAGGCATCGGCCGGTAAGCGCGTTCCTCTGAGTGCGAGCGGTACAAGCAGAGGGATAATGATCGCATTGAAAATAACTGCGGACAGGATGGCGCTGTAAGGGTTGGCAAGATGCATGATATTGAGCATCGCCCAGTTGCGGGTAAATCGGGGCAAAGGCAGCCGGAATGATGGCAAAATACTTTGCCACGTCGTTTGCGATGCTGAAGG
Organism: Thermodesulfovibrionales bacterium; assembly: GCA_963727725.1. GTDB lineage: Bacteria > Nitrospirota > Thermodesulfovibrionia > Thermodesulfovibrionales > SM23-35 > CAVSHJ01. The sequence goes on along the minus strand of CAVSHJ010000007.1, from coordinate 40,682 downwards.
TGGTCAGCGTGCCCCGTGTCATCAGAATCTGTTTGCCGATCTCGACGATATCCAGCAGTTTGGTCGGATTGCTGTCCAGATCGATAATATTCGCTGCCTCCCTTGCGGGCTGTGTCCCGGTATTCATCGCCACCGCGACATCGGCCTGTGCCAAGGCCGGCGCATCATTGGTGCCGTCGCCGGTCATAGCTACCATATAGCCCTGCTCCTGGTTCTCCCGAATGAGCCTGAGCTTGTCTTCAGGCTTTGCCTGGGCCAGGAAGTCATCCACCTGAGCCTCCGTCGCGATAGCCGCCGCAGTGAGAGGATTATCGCCGGTGATCATCACGGTCTTGATTCCCATGCTGCGCAGCTGCAGAAAGCGTTCTTGAATTCCACCTTTTAATATGTCCTTGAGATTTATGACACCGAGAATCTCGTTATTGCAGCTCACCACAAGCGGTGTTCCTCCGGACTTGGCGATCTCGGTCACATGATGCTGCAAGTTCCCGTGGAATCGTGCCTCCTCCATTCTTCAACAAAGTGTATGATTGCATCCGCAGCCCCTTTTCGATAAGCCTGCCCGTCAATATTCACCCCGCTTATCCTTGTCTCGGCGCTGAAGGGGATTGACTCGGCATTCTGCGGCAATTCCCGCATGCGGAGGTCGTATTTCTGCTTGGCAAGTACGACGATGCTCCGTCCCTTCGGGAGTCTCATCGGTAAGAGAGGCCATCAGAGCAGCCTCGGCCACTTCCTTTTCAGAGTGGCCCGACACCGGAATAAAAGCCACCGCCTGCCGGTTGCCCAAGCGTAATGGTTCCCGGTCTTATCCAGCAGTAACACATTCACATCGCCTGCCGCCTCAATCGCCCTTCCGGACAGGGCTATGACATTTCTTCTGGAACAGCCGGTCCATACCGGCAATACCGATGGCAGGCAGCAGTGCGGCGATAGTCGTCGGTATGAGACAGACAAACAGCGCAACCAGCACAACAAGTGTCACCGGCTCGTCCCCGGCCCATCGCTTTTACGCTGTAAATCGACAAGGGGCTGAGATTGAGCACCACCAGAAAGAAGACAACCGTCAAGGCGATCAGGAGCACCTCCAGGGCTATCTCATTGGGAGTCTTCCGGCGCTTTGCCCCTTCCACCATCGCAATCATCCGATCGAGAAAGGTCTCACCCGGATTTGCCGTGATGCGCACGACGATACTGTTCGCTATTACCTGAGTGCCGCCGGTCACCGCGCTGCGGTCTCCTCCGGATTCCCTCACCACCGGTGCGGATTCACCCGTAACAGCGGCTTCGTTAACGAGCGCTGCGCCTGCAGCTACTTCACCATCGCCGGCGATCAAATCGTTCGTCTCCACCAATATAAAATCTCCCTTGCGCAGTTGAGCAGAGGGGACAAGTTCATACTTCCCTCCAGGTTCAGGCTTTTTCAGCTTTTTCGCCGTTATTTCCGTACGTGTTTTCCTCATGGACTCGGCACGCGCCTTACCCCGACCTTCTGCCAGAGATTCGGCAAAAGTGGCAAATATCACAGTCAGCCAGAGCCAGACTGAAACAATTCCGGTAAACCACGCCGGTTCTCCTTTTCCGGTAACCAGATTGAAAACAAAATTGATTGTGGTAATCACACTGCCGCTTCAACCGACAGCATGACCGGATTTCTCCAGAGAGCGCGGGGGTCAAGTTTTTTGAAGGAATCCATAAGCGCAGCTTTTAGCAGTTTTGGATCAAATATTCCTCTGTTTTTCTTAACGGTCCGCCATGACTAAATACCTCCCTGCATGATCATCTGCTCAACAATCGGCCCGAGGGCAAGAGCCGGGAAGAAGGTCAGCGCCCCGACAATCAGGACGACGGCGATAAGCCATATTATGAAAGGGAGTTGATGGGTCGGCAAAGTCCCTTTACTGGGCGGAACATACTTCTTCCTGGCCAGAGAACCTGCCATGGCGAGGACTGCAATGGCAGGTGCAAATCTTCCCAGAAGCATGGCAAGAGACCCCGTCAGATTATAGAACACGGTATTCCCGTTCAGTCCGGCAAAGGCGCTCCCGTTGTTGTTGGCCTGAGAGGCAAAGGCATAGAGCACTTCGCTCAGGCCGTGAGGTCCGGGGTTTGCCATTGAACTGACGCCGGCGGGAACAATAAGAGCGAGCGAAACAAACAGAGAGGATCACAACTCCTGCAGTGAGGACAGTAATTACGGACATCCACATCTCGGTGACCTCAATTTTTTTCCCCAGATACTCAGGAATCCGGCCGATCATGAGGCCGGCAGAGAACACAGCGATAACGACAAAGGCAAGCATGGTATAAAGACCCGATCCGACCCCGCCAAAAACAACTTCGCTCAGAAGATCAGCATCAGCGGGACCATCCCGCCGAGAGGTGTCAAGGAATCATGCATGTTATTCACTGCGCCGCACGAAGTCGCGGTGGTCGCACGTGGAAAACAAGACCGAATCCGCCAAGACCGAACCGCACTTCCTTGCCTTCCATATTGTATCCGTGGACCCCAAGCTTCTGCACAAGCGGATTGCCGTTATATTCAGCCCAGTAGAGGACCCCGAGGGCAAGGACAAAGATGAGGAGCATCATCGCTGTATATATGCCCAGCCCTTGCCGTGTATCGCCGACCATCCGGCCGAAAGTATATGTCAGGGCAGCAGGGATCGCAAGGATAAGAAGGATTTCGAAGAAGTTGGTGAAGGGCGTAGGATTTTCATAGGGATGGGCTGAGTTGGCATTGAAGAAACCTCCGCCGTTTGTGCCGAATTCCTTGATGGCCTCCTGTGAGGCAACCGGTCCCATCGGCAAGATCTGTTCCTTCACGATCATCTGATCTCAGTCACCGGCTTGCCATTCGCGTCTTTGACCGGATTACCATCCGCGTCGAGCTTTCGGTTTCTCATAGCTGGTTGACTCTACGAGCAGGGTATGCTTTTGTAAGGGCTGAAGTTCTGGATTACGCCCTGTGAAACCAGCACAAGTGCAGCTACAAGAGCCACCGGCAAGAATATATAGACCACGGTACGTGTCAGGTCCACCCAGAAATTGCCGATCGTCTCCGCCGTCCGGCGGACAAATCCGCGAATCAGGGCAATGGCTATTGCCATACCTGTAGCAGCGGAAAGAAAATTCTGCACTGCAAAGCCCGTTACTTGTGAAAAATAGCTGGCAGCGGATTCTCCGCTGTAAGCTCTGCCAGTTTGTATTCGTGACGAAACTCACGGCTGTATTGACAGCCAGATGCCAGGAGAAAGCCCGGAAACTTACTGGGGTTAAGAGGCAGATATCCCTGCAGCATGAGAATGCTAAAAAGCACAACCATTCCCAGACCATTAAAGATGAGCATCGCCGAAGCATACTGCTTCCAGTTCATTTCAGCATCAGATCCGATACCTGAGATCCTGTAAACGACCCTTTCGAGCGGACCAAGAACCGGGCTGAGAAAAGTTCTTTTTCCCTCGTATACTCTCTGCATATATCCGCCAAAAGGCTTTACCAGGAGCGTAAGCACTACTAACAGCGCAAGGATTTGTGTAATGTCAGAAGTTATGCTTGTGTATTGCATACTCACCTCACTAAAAAGATTTTCCCCCTATTTTTGGAAATTTGCATTCGACCTTAAATTCGGTTACGTTTCGTTCGTTCATCTTGTTATTGATGTACCTGGCTACCCATTCAAGTACGTCCCTTTTCGCTTCAGAGACCTCGAAAGCAAATTGCGCCGTCTGCTCTTCCGGAATTCCTCTTTCGTGGTCTTTAATGGAAACAATATGGATGGTACAAACAGTGACTGTCAGGCCGGGCTTCACCTCTTCCGGCATCGGTGAAGTGGCGAATGAATCGCCCACAAACCCGAACAATACGATCACACATAATAAGATTGATGCTCTTTTCATCTTTCTCTCCCTCTTAGTTTCCTTCAAACGAACAAGGACCGTTGCGAGGACATTGCCATGGTGTTCAGCGAGTCCTTCCTCTTCGCGAGACCCAAACCTCCTCTTCGTTACTTACCAAACTTTTGCCGTATTGATATCAAGCTGGACACTCCATTTCCACTTTCCGTTAATTCCACTGTCATTAAACCAGACAGGGCCGGTGAGAAGACTTATGTCCTTTGTGAAAAAGTAATAGAGACCGAATCCTCCACCGCCTATGGCGTTTTTACCTGATGCGTAGTCGGCGGCAAAAACAAGTTTGTTGTAATCAACCTTGCCGTCTTTATCCTTTACCGGGATGAATCCATGGTCAAAGGCAATCATGAAGCCGGCATTCTTATGCTCGCCCTCGCTGGAAACCAGAGCCGAGTGGTTGCCGATGTATGGACCGACGGAAATGCGTCCTATAGGGTCAATGGACTTGCCGATAACCAGATAGCCGACATCGTAGTCGGTCCTGGATGGCCCCGTCCCCTTTGTACCTACGTTGAAGATACCGAGTTGAAGGGCGGGTGAGCTTTTGAACCATGCGTCCTCGGGTGAACCTATCTTGGCGTTGAAAAACCACGGGTAATCCGCCCCTCCCATATAGTCAAGACCTACTTCCATCTGTATCTTGTCAAAAGGCAATACCCCAATTTCGGGACCTATATCCGGCGAGAAAGAGCGCACAGAACCGCCATGTTTTCCAAGTACCGTAAAATAATTGTCCACACCAATGTGGAGTACTCCATACGGCTGAATATCCATGGTCATCGGAGTCCAAAATGTTGACGACGGCGTTGCATGAGCCACGCCTGTAAATAAAACTAATGTCGCGAATACTGTTACTGCAGCTAATCTTGCTTTCATCTATCGTTTTCCTCATTTTCATTATTATTTTCAGGTGAAGCTGTGATTGCTTCATTCAAAAAATGCACCTCTTGTGCATCTCCCCCGTTGCTTCCTCCAATGATAGCGCATAATCCGATGCGTTTAAATGGGAATTCGTTTCAGTGGCATATATCCTCCTTATAAGAGGGGCAGGACAAAAAATAAAAAACCGCCGGCAGACGGCGGTTTTATTTCAGCCTCTTGCCCTTCCAAACGCCTACGAGGTTAGCTGTCGGGCTCGGACCTGGAAGTGCCCTATTCCCGAAGACTTACCGGGAAATACGCCCCGAATTTCGGTTCCCCCGCATCCATTCTCTGAATGGATCTCGGCTGCTATTTGATTCCTACTCTATTCCCCACAAAATAAATTGTCAAGAGGATCCCGCGGATCAATCATTCAACTGTTAAACCGTTTGCCAGGAACAATTGAAACTGAGCCGCTTCAGTGTCTCCGACCTGAACCAATAATCGAAAGCCTAATTATGCCTTCTCTTCCACCACTTCTGACCCTCGGCAGCAAAGAATACGATGGAAGACAGTCCTATCGTTAACAGGAGTTCGTTCAGACTGAGAGGCTTTGTTTTGAATACGGGATTGAGCAACGGAACATATATCGTTGCCATCTGAAAGAAGAAGCTCACTATCACCGCACCTAAAAGATACTTGTTGGATAATGCCCCGGTCCTGAAAAATGATTCCTTTTCCGACCTCACCGCCAAGTGCGTTTCCAAACTGTGACAGGCAAAGCACGGTGAACACCATCGTCTGCCAGTGGCTGCCCGAGACGTGGATGGACCATGCCTGTGTCCCAAGAGTAACGCCGGCCATAACCAGACCGACCCATATGCAGTAAAACCCGAGGCCGTTTACGAACACGCTCTCTTTCGGATGTCTGGGAGGCCTTTCCATAACATCACGTTCTTCAGGTTCGACAGAGAGGGCGATTGCAGGGAGGGCATCCGTCATCAGATTTATCCAGAGTATCTGGATAGGCAGAAGGGGCATGGGCAAACCGAAAAAAGGTGCGAGGAAAAGAGTCCATATCTCTCCCGAGTTTGAGGAGAGAAGATATTTTATGATCTTTCTCAGGTTGTCGTATATCCTTCTTCCCTCCTTCACCGCCTTCACGATAGTCGCAAAATTGTCATCGAGGAGTATCATATGCGACGCTTCTTTTGCCACATCGGTCCCGGTAATTCTCATGGCAATACCGATATCCGCCCTCTTCAGTGCAGGCGCATCGTTCACACCGTCACCTGTCATCGCAACAAACTGTCCCTTGTCCTGCAATGCCTTCACTATTTTCAGTTTTTGTTCAGGGGCAACCCGCGCATAGACCCTGATCTGTTCAACCGCCCCTTCGAAGTCCTCCATGGACAATTCAGCCAGTTCTTTCCCCGTGAGAACCGCCCCGGAATCATCTTCAAGGACGCCGATCCGTCTCGCAATTGCCTTTGCGGTAACAGGATGGTCACCTGTGATCATCACCGGCTTTATCCCCGCTTTCCTGCAGGAAGCGATCGCTTCCCTCACCTCTTCGCGCGGCGGGTCCATCATCCCGACAAGACCGAGAAAAGTGAGACCCGTCTCCACAGTCTCAGGAGTCATTTCCTCTGGAAGCGCTTCCCATTGCCTCACCGCGATACCGATTATTCTCAGACCGTCGGCAGCCATCCTGTCGTTCACTTTCCTTATTTCATCGACATCGATCTTTCCGACGCCATCCGACGTCAGCACGTTTACGGACCTTTCCAGCAACACTTCAATTGCCCCCTTGGTGAAGGAGACAAATCCCCCCTTCCCCCCTTTACTAAAGGGGAGTAAGGGGAGATTACTTGTATTAAATGTAAGTGGGGAGGAATCACCTGCTTTTGGAGAATCTCTCCCTTTCAACAAAGAGGACTCGGAGCGGATTTCATGTATCGTCGTCATGCATTTCCTTTCGGAATCGAAAGGAAGCTCCGCAATACGCGGCAAACTCTTGACAAGTTCATCTTTTGCAAACCCCGCCTCTCTTGCGAACACATAAAGCGCCGTTTCTGTCGGATCGCCCGTAACTTCCCCGTCCTTGTCCAGACCCGCGTCGTTACAAAGGGCAAGAGCCACAAAAAGAATTGAGAGTTGAGAGTCAGTGGTCAGTAGTTTGTCCGTTTCTTCACTTTTAGCTTTCAACTTTTCACTTTTCACTTCTCTTCCGTCTGTGTAGACTTCCTCCACCGTCATTTTGTTGAGTGTGAGCGTTCCGGTCTTGTCAGAGCATATGTAGGTTACAGAACCGAGCGTTTCCACGGCAGGAAGCTTTCTCATCAGGGCATTCTGCTTCACCATCTTCTTTGCGCCGAGGGCGAGAGAAATGGTCACCACCGCGGGAAGTGCCTCAGGTATTGCGGCCACTGCAAGTGATATCGCCGTCAGGAGCATCAGGACAGGCGGCTCTCCCCTGAAAAGTCCGGCTCCGAAGATTACAGCGCATATGACAAGGATCGCAAAGGAAAGGTTTCTCCCGAATGCTGTGAGTCTTTTCTGTAAAGGCGTCTTCACTTCTTCTTCCGCCTGAAGCATGGAAGCGACTTTGCCGAGTTCCGTATCCATGGCAGTTGCGACCACAACCCCTTTTCCCCTTCCATATGATACGGTTGTGCCTTTATAAGCCATGTTCTTCCTGTCTCCCACGGAAAGCAGTTCACCGCGCAGCGTCCCGGTATGCTTTTCCGCCGGCGCGGATTCTCCCGTAAGCGACGCCTCCACAACCTTCAGGTGCGCAGCCTCTATTAATCTCATGTCCGCAGGGACAATCTTCCCTGTTTCGAGAACGACGATATCCCCGGGAACAAGCTCAGATGCCTGTATCTCCGCGGTTTTTGAGTCCCTGATCACTGTCGCCGTGAGGGCAGCCATTTTTTTCAAAGCTGCAATCGCCTTTTCCGCTCTGTATTCCTGAATAAAGCCGAGCACCGCATTGACGATCACAATGATAATGATGGCAATGGAATCTGAAAATTCGCCGACCACGCCCGAAATGGCAGCAGCGGCAATCAGGACAAGGATCATGAAGTCCCTGAACTGGTCGAGGAACATCATAAAGGGCCCCTTTTTCTTCGCCTCGCTGATTACATTGGGACCGTGCTCCTCCAGCCTTTTCCGTGCTTCATCGGCGGAAAGACCGGTCTCGGGCGGAATGGAGTTCATCAAGAATATCTCCTATGTCTTTCTGGTGCCAGTTCATGACTTCCCCTTTATCCACAGCCTGCATAAAGATTTACAAATATTGTACATGTTTGAATTTTTTTGGAAAGTATAAACCGCTCTGTCATGAAAGCTTTCGGGATTTTGATGGACATATGCTCGCATACTTTGAAGTCAAGCTGGAATCTATCTCAAAACAGGTATTTCGCGAAGAATCCGTCACCCCCGCGAAGGCGGGGGTCCACTTAAAATCTTTGGAAGAATGGATTCCCGCCTTCGCGGGAATGACGACTGAGTACAGACCTATTCGTAAAAGGAATTTTGAGATAAGTTCTAATAACTCTCTTTCATCCAGTTTAAGGAGAAAGAGGCGGTGCGGGGCAAAAACAATAATCAGGACAATAACAGACAGGATGTCTTACAAAGGAGTTAGCCTTCATTGTTCAGGAAATTGTCGGCAGATATAGTATTTGAGCGGATTCAAAGTCTTTCGAAGAAAGAATTCGCCCTCGCAGGGCCGATGAATATCGGTCCGAGAATGAGCGAGGATACTTTGTCTGCCGATTTACATCAGATTCATGAATTAAGTGGGTTATGTCTTTTCGAGGACAAAAAGGAGCTGGCCTTCTATCACAAAGCTGTTGAGCTTGATGCATACTTCGGCGATCTGGCCGGCAAAAGGAGCGACGATCGCATTCTCCATCTTCATGGCCTCAAGGTTTGCAATCTCTTCCCCTTTATGGACGATATCTCCCACCTTGAGCGTGCCTCTTTCAGGGTTGCCGATCCTCCAGATATTGCCGTTGATAGGCGCCCCGATCTCATTCAGGCCTTTCGCCATCTTTATCTCTGCTTTCTTGGCCCTCGGGGTCTCTACGCTGTAGACCCTCGTTTTGTTGTTGACACGCATTACCACGTGCACAATACCTTCGTGTTCGGCGCCGACCGACACAAGCTCCACAGTGTAAGGTTTTCCCATGAATTCAAAGTCAACCTTGTCACCCTGCCTTCTCAGTCCCTGCCTCCAGACGTCGGTAGGCAGGACAAGCGGCGCCTCTCCGTACTTTTCCCTGAATTCGATCATATTCAGGGCGTCTTTCGGATGCATCAGAAAAAGGATAAACTCCTCCTCTGAAGGGCTTCTTCCCAGATAATCGGACAACTCCTTCCTGAGTCTTTCGAGGTCGTCATCCTCCATCGAATCCAGGGGCGACAGCTCAATGCGCTCTTTGATCTTTCTTTCCCACTCTTCGCCAAAAGTACTCCTGTACACCCATTCCGGAGGCCAGCCCATCGGAAGCTTTCCATAATGTCCGAGGATGAGGTTCTTAAAATCTCCGGGAGCATTCCTGAACAGCCCCAGCAGCTCTTCGCGTTCTCCTTCATTCATCGCCTCAAAATCCAGGCCCTTGTCTTCTATGAACTTCGAGAGGAGTTCGATCAGGTGTCTGACTCCCGCTTCCCCCTTTGCCTTTGCGTATTTATTCACAATACCGCTGCACGTCACCCATGTAATCTGAGATCCGGGGGTGACGTCAAAGTAATGAATAATCTTGTTGTAGAGTGACATGACTTTCAGAATAGCCGGCATAAAATGGAGGAACCCGCCTTTTTCAGCCTGTTCGAATGAACTCGGAAAGGCTCCGCCCGGCATCTTGTGAAGTGTCACCGTATGGTCAAATCCCTTGAAGGGCGATTCGGCCCAGTCGTAGTAATTAATCCATTCCCTCACCTTCTGCACAGCCGCCTCGGCCTCTTTTCTGTCGAGATTGACCGGGATTCCGGATTCTTCAAAATAGGCCTGAACGCCGAGTATCGGCGAATGCCCGTAGAACCTTACCAGGGAATCTTCCTCCACATCGAAAATCTTTGCCCCCGCCTTTGCGGCAGCAAGCATCGCGGGCATTGCAAGCCCGTCCGTTATGTGTCTGTGGTATTGAATTACCAGTCCGGGAAATTTCTGCTTTATCGCATCGATGAGGTTGCTCACCCGGTTGATGCTTCCCACTCCCGCCATATCTTTCACACAGAAAATGACTTCATCCGTACCACCGCAGAGATCGACAATTTGCCGTACAACGCCGAGGTAATACTCGTTTGTCGTCCAGTCCGCCACGGTAAACGATATGGCCGGCTCGAACAATTTACCCCTTTTCATCACAACCTCCGCGACTGCGCGCATATTCCTCACGTCGTTCAGGAAAGAAAAACATCTCCAGACATCTATATCCACCCGCGCAACAACATACTCGATGACATTCCTCGGATACGGCCTGTATCCCCACATATTCGTCTCACGTACAAGGGTCTGAAGGAGGACATTCGGCATCTGCTGCCTCAGGATATCGATCTCCTCGAACGGGCTTTCCCTCCTGTTCATGACGCCGACGTGCCAACGGGCGCCGCCGTGGCATTCCGAACTGAAGAGCCCCATCCTGTTGTAGTAGGGAGCGAGGGTCGTAAGGTCGTATATTCGGTGTCGGTTCTTATAATCCGACTGTCCTGCGTCGCGCATTCCAACCGACGTAAAACAAACACCTTTGAGGGAACTGACCGCCTTCACGATCTCCCCGGGAGTCATGCCGGGCTTTACAAATATATAGCCACTCTTATTATTCGTCATATTTCTCACATCCAGGACTGAGGCCCGAGAGCCGAGATCTCCGCAACGTACCGGGCGATCTTGAGGACCTCGTCTTCACTGTTCTTCTCCTTGAACCTCGAAATCAGCTCTTCCATATGCTCCTCTATAAAACGGGTCGAAAACTCTCCCGCAATGAAGGCAGGGTGTCTGATAATACTCAACAGAAGAGGCGCAAGGGTCTTCACGCCTTCAACTCTGAGGTTCCTGCTGAGGGCCCTGTCCATAACGCGTATCGCATCCCCCCTGTCGGAACCCGCGGTGATCAGCAGCATGAAAAGAGAATCGTAGTAAGGCGGAATATCCGCCCCTTCATAGGCGCCGGACGCAATCCTCACACCGGGTCCCTGCGGAACCTGAAGACGCGTAATGGTACCGAAGGACGGACTGAAGTTCCTCGGGTCTTCCGCGTTCAGCCTGACCTCCAGTGCCCACCTGTTCGGATGTATGTCGGACTGCTTGAACGGCAGTTTTTTACCCATTGCGACATCGATCATGATCCCGACAATGTCCAGCCCCGTGATCAGTTCCGTGATACCATGCTCAACCTGGAGCCTTGTATTGACCTCAAGGAAATAGAAATTCTTTGTTGGTGAATCAAAAAGAAACTCGACTGTCCCCGCAGATGCATACCCTATCTCGCGCATCAGCCGTATTGCGGTAAAACATATCTCTTTGCGCAGGTCGTCATCAATCGAAGGCGATGGCGCTTCTTCGATTATCTTCTGGTTACGCCTCTGGATCGTGCACTCCCTCTCAAAGAGATGCACCACATTGCCGTGCTCGTCTCCAACCACCTGCACCTCTATATGCCTGCCCCGCTCTATGTATTTTTCGGCCATCACCCTGTCGTCACCAAAGGATTTCAGCGCCTCGGAACGGGCCTGTGCAAGGGCCTGGGTCAATTGACCCTTGTTTTCGACCTTCACCATTCCCTTGCCGCCGCCGCCGGCGACAGCCTTTATCATAATAGGGAAAGCGATCTTTTCGTTCTTCATCCACTTCTTGATCTCTTCAACGCCGACCACGTCGATAATCCCCGGTATCGTGGGAACATTGGCCTTCTGAGCGAGTTTCTTTGCCCGCACCTTGTCCCCGAGGACCTTGATAACGTTGGGGGGAGGACCGATCCAGGTCAGCCCGGCGCCGATAACCATCTCTGCAAACTTGTGGTTCTCGGCAAGGAATCCCCAGCCCGGATGTACCGCATCCGAGCCGCTCTCGATCGCGGCGCTGATCATTTTCTCCATATTGAGATACGACTCGGCAGGAGGCGCTTCGCCGATATGCACCGCGGAATCGGCCATGAACACATGATGTGCGAGCCGGTCAGGAGTGCTGTATACCGCCGTAGTAGGAATCTTTCTGTCCCTGCATGTGTGCATAATCCTTACAGCAGTAACGCCGCGGTTCGCGATAAGTATCTTTTGTATCTTCCTCGTCATAACGGCCTTTCTTTGATTTATAAGCATATAAGTTTAACATAAAATATTAACGAATGTGGCCGGGGTAGCCCCGGGATATTCGGCTCAGGTATAATAATTCATTTCCGTTACGGAGGAATGAGATGACAATCACCGAGAAGATTCTTGCCGCGCACACAGGGAAGAAAAAGGTCTCGCCGGGAGAACTGATAAATGCAAAGGTGGACCTGGTTCTTGCCAATGATATCACCGCGCCCATCGCGATATCTGAATTCAGGAAGATCGGAGCGAAAGATGTCTTTGACAAAAACAGGATCGCGCTGATACCTGACCACTTCGCGCCCCAGAAGGATATCAAGGCGGCGGAACAGTGCAAAATGCTGCGGGAGTTCGCAAAGGAAAATCAGCTCAGCCTTTATTTCGAAGTCGGAAGGATGGGCATCGAACATGCGCTTCTTCCCGAAGAAGGGCTTGTGGTGCCGGGAGATGCGGTGATCGGCGCCGACAGCCACACCTGCACCTACGGGGCGCTCGGAGCGTTCTCGACCGGAGTCGGCTCTACAGATGTTGCAGCTGCAATGGCTACCGGTGAATGCTGGTTCAAAGTGCCTGAATCCTTGAACTTCATATATTACGGCAAGCTGAACAAGTGGGTCGGCGGCAAAGACCTGATCCTTTATACTATCGGGGACATCGGGGTCGACGGCGCACTCTATATGGCTATGGAATTCACCGGAGAGGCCATCGCTAACCTTCCGATGCACGGCAGGCTTACCATGTGCAACATGGCCATAGAGGCCGGCGGAAAGAGCGGCATAATAGTGCCGGACAGGATTACAAAGTCTTATGTGAGACGGAGGGCTAAAAGGCCTCCCGTATTCTATAAATCCGACAAAGCTGCCGTGTACGCAGGTATCCGGGAATACGACTGTTCGAAGATACCCCTTTCCGTGGCCTGTCCGCATCTTCCCTCTAATGTCAGGCCGGCAGCGGAGCTGTTTGAGGTTTCTATCGATCAGGTAGTTGTCGGCTCCTGCACCAACGGCCGCCTTGAAGATTTAAGGGAGGCGGCAATGGTCATAAAAGGAAGGAGCGTTAACCCCAATGTTAGGATGATCGTGATACCCGCGACGCAGAAAATCTACAGGCAGGCGATGAAGGAAAAACTTCTCGATATTTTTGTCGAAGCCGGAGCTGCGGTATCGACACCCACATGCGGACCGTGCCTTGGAGGTCACATGGGCATTCTCGCAAAGGGCGAAAGGGCTATTGCAACGACAAACAGGAACTTTGTCGGCAGGATGGGTCACCCTGAAAGCGAGGTCTATCTCTCCAACCCGGCGGTTGCTGCCGCCTCCGCAATCCTCGGCAGAATAGGCACGCCGGAGGAATTAGGATTATAAAGAAGAATTGTCGTGTCGGCTGAGGATAGACTTAAGACATTAGGGATAGAGCTTCCAGAGGCGCCGGTACCGCTGGGTTCGTACGTCCCTATCGTGAGAACCGGCAATCTCGTCTTCCTCAGCGGAATGCTTCCGTTAGTTCAGGGAAAGCTTCTGCGACAGGGTAAAGTCGGGGACAACATAGGCATCGACGAAGCAAGGGAAGATGCAAGAACAGCTACTATCAATGCCCTCTCGGTTTTGAAGGCCGAGACCGGAAGCCTCGACAGAGTGAAACGATGCGTCAAGATCACCGGCTACATTGCGTCCGCGCCTGATTTTACAGAACAGCCGAAGGTCTTAAACGCAGCGTCGGATCTCATCCGTGAAATCCTGGGCGAGGCGGGAAGACACACGAGGGTTGCGGTCGGCGTAACTGTGCTCCCCCTCAACTCCCCTGTGGAGATAGAGTTCATCTTCGAGGTCTGAATGGGAGAGTATCCCGACTGCAGAGACCCGGATACCCGTCACCTCGTAACTCTCCGGTTGCGAGAAATTTTTTGCAACTCCGGCCACACATCTCGGAAAGTCAAAGAGACCGCAGGGAAAATAAGGACCGGGATCGAAAAGATCAGTACCTTCATCGAGCAGGCGACGCAGACAGTTTGCCCGAAATGCGGAGACGTCTGCTGTATAAGCAAACATGGCTACTATAATTTTGAAGACCTCGTGTACATACATGCCCTCGGGCTGAAAGCACCGCAACACGAATCCGGCAGAGAGGATTCGGACCCATGCCGGTTCCTTTCTGAAAAGGGATGCCTCATGGACCGGACAGTCCGGCCGTCCGGCTGCAACTGGTACTTTTGCGGTCCACTGCTCGACCACATGGAGAAGATGCCGGACTACCGGGAATTCGATGACGCTCTGCGGGAAGTGGCTGGACTCTGGATGGAGATGATGGAAGAATTTGCAAAGATCTCAAGGCCTGAACCGGAGCTAATTCTAAGAAATCCTAAAAGTTAGTTAAGTAAGTCATAGGTCTCCTGATATAAAGACGCTCAAGAAAATCCATCTATTGTCATTGACCCGAAAATACCTCCCAAAACACGTCATTCCCGCGAAGGCGGGAATCCATTTTAGGCGAAGAATGGATGCCCGACTACGAACCTCGGGCATGACGATAAAACGCCCATTTTCATGTTCCCTTTTGAGCCAATAGCTCATGCCGATGCCCGCATCACTCCATTATATTCTCCCCTTACCAAAGAGGGGTCAGGGTCGTGTTTGACTATCGGAAAAAGAAACCGCTCAAATACTCTATCTCCGCCTATATTCCCACTGATGAATAAAGCGAAAGACTACCGATTGGAACAAAGTTCGCAATGAATAATATCGGTTTAGTGTAAAATTAATCCTATGGCAAAGCCAGTTGTAGTCATAGTCGGCAGACCGAACGTCGGCAAGTCCACCCTTTTCAACAGAATGACGCGCTCCCAAACAGCGATTGTTGAAGCTGTTCCCGGTGTGACGAGAGACGCGAACTATCTCGACGCCGAATGGGAAGACAAAAAATTCATCGTCGTTGACACAGGAGGCTTCTACCCGGAACCCTCGGATGACATATTCCTTCAGGTCAGGGAACAGGCCATGTTCGCCATTGAAGAAGGTGACATCGTGATCCATTTGCTCGATGGAAAAGATGGGCTCACGCCGTCTGATATGGAGATCACAAGATTACTCAGGGCGTCCGGCAAGAAAGTAATCTGGGCTGTAAACAAGATTGACGGTCCGACACGTGAGGAAAGGCTGTATGACTTTTATCAGATAGGAACTGAAGAATTGATGCCCGTTTCCGCGGCTACCGGTTACGGCTACGATGATTTCATGGAAAAACTGGCTTCGCTTTTGCCGGCTTATGCCGGGGAAAAGACAGATTACCCGAAAGTCGCAATTGTCGGCAGGCCGAATGTCGGGAAATCAACTTTGATAAATACCCTCCTCAGCAGGAAGAGGATGATCGTGAGCCCGGTCCCGGGAACTACGAGAGACTCCGTGGACAGCGTATGCACTTATTATGGGAAGAGATATCTCCTGATAGATACCGCAGGGATCAGGAAGAAGGAGATGACGAGCTATTCAGTCGAGAGGTTCTCGATAGTCAGGGCCATCAGGAGTATTGAGAGATGCGATGTGGCTCTCATCGTAATAGACGCGACAGAGGGAATAGTTGATCAGGACCAGAAGATAGCGGGAATTGTTGAGGGATACGGCAAGGGGGCGATCTTTATCCTGAATAAATGGGACCTTGTTGAAAAACCGGATGATGCGTATAGAATATTGGGAAGAGAGCTGAGCAGAAAGATGTGGTTCATACAGTACGCGCCGCTACTGACGGTGTCCGCCCTGGAGAAGAAGCGTGTGACAAAGGTTTTCCCGATGATCGACGAGATAATAAAAGAGAGGAGGAAGAGGATACCTACGGCAGACCTGAACAGGTCTTTCAGGGAGGCGGTATCCGACATGACTCTCCCTTCGCACAAAGGCAAGTCTGTAAAGTTTAATTACATTACTCAGGTCAAAACGGAACCCCCTGCATTCGCGGTTTTCACGAACTATCCGGCTGCGCTCAAAGATGCTTACATACGCCATATAGAAAAAATTTTGAGAAACAATTTTTCATTCAAAGGGACGCCGATAAGAATCTATATGAGAAGTAAAGAAAGAGGTATTTCAAAGAGGAGATAGGCGCCTGTGAAGTACCTGAAAATTGCGGGAAAGAGCTTTCTGGATTTTTTCAGAGACGGCGGTTTAATGCTCGCGGGGGCCCTCTCTTATTTTTCCATGATGGCCCTTGTGCCCTTCTGCCTCTTCCTGATAGCGATATTCGGATATATCCTCGGCAGTCACCCCGAATTCTATGAATTCCTGTCAAGCAGGCTGGTAAGCTTTTTCCCCGAAATAACCGGT
This sequence comes from Thermodesulfovibrionales bacterium, assembly GCA_963727725.1. Lineage (GTDB taxonomy): Bacteria > Nitrospirota > Thermodesulfovibrionia > Thermodesulfovibrionales > SM23-35 > CAVSHJ01. The sequence continues at coordinate 24,268 of CAVSHJ010000007.1, read as the reverse complement.
GGCATCACAGAAGAACTGGGTAAACTTATAATATTCAAGGGCATCGGAACGTTCAGCCTTGTGCTTTATGGAATCCTTTCCTTTCAGGTCTTCTCTTCGGTAGAGAACGCGCTGAATACCGTCTTCGAGGTGAAAAAGAAGAGGACTTTCCTGTGGTCCGTGATCCTTTCGTTGATTATCGTCACGCTCCTTATCGTCATGCTCCTGGTCTCTTTTGCGGCAACATCATTGCTGCCTCTTCTTAAGTTGCTGCGTGAGTTCTTCCCTCACTTCAGAATAGGATTGCTCACCGGATTTCTCATAATGTACATGGTGCCTTTCCTGATGGTCCTCTTCTCGGTCACGATAGTCTACATATTTTTCCCGAAGACCAGGGTCAAGGCCCGTCATGCACTTGCCGGGGCTTTTTTTACGGCTGTCTTCCTGGAGATCGCAAAGCATGTTTTCACGTGGTACGTCGGAACAGTAGCGAAATTCGGAACCATATACGGACCGCTCACGGCGTTTGTCATATTTCTCCTCTGGGTATTTTACTCGTCATGCATCTTCCTGATCGGTGCGGAAATAGTGCATAACTTGTCCGCGTGCAGGAAGCGGGCGTAGTCCGGAAGACCGGCAGGAGGTATAATAAGTTCATGAAGCTCGGAGAAGCACTGCTCAAAGAAGCGCTGATCACACGGCAGCAGCTCGATGAGGCGTTGAAGAGACAGATTCAGTTCGGCGGCAGAATCGGCACAAACCTCGTGGAACTCAGGTTTATCGAGGAGAAGGAACTGGCCGGGTTCCTCAGCAGTTTCTTCAGGGTGCCGGCAGCGCCGTTTGAGATAACGGATTCCATACCCGGGGATGCCACAGAATCGATAAGCAAAGAGATAATAGACAAATACAAAATCCTTCCTTTCAGGAAAGAGCGCAACAGACTTCATACCGCCATGCTGAACCCGAAAGACGTAAAGACGATTGACGAACTCCGTTTCATGACCGGCTTCGATATTATCCCGTACGTCATCACCGAACTGCGGTTGCTGTTCTCGCTCGAAAAATATTACGGCATAAAGCGGGACATACGATATATAAGTCTGAAAGACCGTTTTGCGCCCGATGCCCCGGTTGAAGAGACTTCTGTCGCCAAAATCAAGATTGCGTTCACAGAGGTCAGGGAGACCGAGGACATCGCGGGAATCGTCATGAACGAGGCGCACAAGATAGCGCAGAGGGTAGCTCTTTTTACCGTGAAAGGTGCAAATGTTATCGGATGGAAAGCAAGGGGTCTTGACGTAGACGGATTTGCAATAGCGGTAAAAGACTCTCCCCTTTTTTTTGAGGTGATCAGGAACAAGAGCAGTTACAGAGGGCCTGTACTCAAAATAAAAGGCAATGAATCTCTGATAAAGGTCCTCTCCGGCACGCCGACCGACGCGCTCGTCCTGCCTGTCAATATAAGAGACAAGACGATTGCACTCCTCTATGTCGACAACGGAAACGATTCCGTCCTGAACGCTAACGTTGGTTTTCTCTCGATGATCGCTTCCATGGCTGCGATCGCCTTTGAGATCCTGATATTAAAGAAGAGGATCCTCGACCTGAATTTTCCGATCTGACCGGAGGATGTCACGCCTCATAAGGCTTCCTCTCCCCTCTCTCCTGTTCTGATCCTGATGGCGTCTTTCAGATCGTAGACAAATATCTTCCCGTCGCCGATTTCCCCGGTGAGGGCCGCATCCCGTATGACTTTCACGACCTCTTCAAGCTTCTCATCGGCAATAGCAACTTCGATCTTCAACTTGGGGATGAATCTCACCTCATAACTTGAGCCCCGGTAGATCTCGATGTGGCCCTTTTGCCTGCCAAAGCCTTTCACCTCGGTAAGAGTCATGCCCTGAACACCTGCCTGTGAAAGGGCATCCTTAACCTCGTCCAGCTTGAAGTGTTTTATCACCGCAGCCACCATCTTCATATGCTCACCTCCCTGCAAAGTTCATCTTCAAGGTCCCACGAGTTTCCCGCCGTTTCAGCGACTCATGGAAACAATAAATGATACGTTATAATATCAGATTATCTGATGAACATAAACCGCCTGATACAGGAAGCCTCCCGGGAAACCCCGGACCCCGGGAGGGCTCTCAAGAACCTTGAAACGTTTTCACGCGAAGCGCCGGAGGTGATCGAAGAACACATACAGCAGATTGACCGCATAGGCCGGTTGTTCGCGTACAGTCAGTTCCTTGCCGATTACAGCGTGAGGAACCCCGCATGTCTCTCCCGTGCGTTAAAAGACCTTTCCGCTGCAATCGATAAGAAGAAGATTCTTTCCGACGCCCGCGCCGGATATTCCACATTCCGGGATGAAGAACGCCATGAGGAGTACAGAGAAAAAGCCATGAACCTTCTCCGGAAAATAAAGAAGGACCACCTCCTGCTGATCACGCTGAAAGATATCTCCGGCATCACGGACCTGAATGAATGCATGTCGGAACTGACCGTCCTATCCCAGGCGATTATAGAGCTGGCGCTCGATATGTCCTCTGTGCTGATGAGAAGGAAATTCGGGCTGTTGAGAGAGAACGTTTTTTCCCTCATAGGCATGGGAAAGCTTGGAGCCGGAGAATTGAATTACAGTTCCGATATCGATATCGTCACCATATACCGCTCGGAGGACGGCCTTTCGACGGGCATTCTTAACCCTTTCGGCATAAGACATAATAAGATTTCTCCGCATGAATATTTCTGCACACTCACCGAAATTCTGACGAACCTGCTTCAGTTGCCGACAGAAGACGGCATCGCTTACAGGGTGGACCTGAGATTGAGACCGAACGGCCGGAAAGGAGCCTTGTCTCTTTCTCTTGACTCTTACCGCTCATATTATGAGGCCTGGGGGAAGACATGGGAAAGAATAGCCCTGATCCGGGCAAGACCCGTGGCCGGAGACTATGCTTTGGGCGAAAAGTTTCTGTCGGTAATCGAACCGTTTGTCTGGAAGAAGTCCATGGATTATAACGACATCGAAGAGATAAGAGAACTAAAAAAAAGGATCGATACTGTCGCTGATGTGAATGACATAAAACGGGGACATGGAGGGATCAGGGAGATAGAGTTCTTTGTTCACACCTTTCAGTTGCTTTACGGCGGCGAGAGAACAAACCTGCGGAAGGCTTTGCTTCGGAGAGGCGATCGAAGAACTCCTGCAGGGCGGCCTGCTTTCGCGGGAAGACGTGAGAACACTCTCGGAGAGTTATATTTTTCTGAGGAGGGTCGAGCACATCCTGCAGATGAAAGACGATATGCAGGTATATAGTCTGCCCGCTCAGCCTGAAGAACTCGGAATCCTTGCACGGAAGATGCATTTTGAAGACGCAGCCGTTTTCGCCGCGGGACTCAGACTGAGAAGGCTCAAGGTGAGAGACATGTATAATTCCCTGCTCGGCGGAACGGAGGCCACGGAAGACGTTATACTGTCCCTTCCGGATGAGTTGCCGGAAGCTCTGCTGCTCGACTATCTCTCATTCAGAGGGTTCAGGGATACGGGTCTGGCACTCAAACATATGAATGACCTCCTTGAACAGATTTCGACCGGCAAGACAATAAGAGAAAGGACTCTTCTGAGAAAAACGATTCCCGCTTTCCTCACACACATAATGAAATCGCCGAATAAAGACAGGTCATTAAGTATGCTCGTCACGTTCATTCAGAAGACCGGTAATCATGAGTCCTTCCTGGACCTCCTGTTGAAGAGGGAGGATACGAGGGAGATAATCATCAATACGTTCTCCGCAAGCACATACCTTACCAGATCTCTGCTGAGTCTTGAAAACCTTGAAGGCATCTTCGAATATCCGGATATCAGGACGGATTTCAGGTCCCTCCAGGAACGTCTTCTGAGTATATTTGATCACAACGCCTGTCCCCCGGACGCACTGAGAGAATTCAAGGCTGTTGAAGAGTTGAAGTCAGGCCTCCTCTTTCTAAAGGGCTATCTGGATACAGCCGGGTTCACGCATAAACTGAGCATGCTTGCAGATATAATCATAAGGGCTACATTGCGCTATTTGCATGCGGATGGCGGCTTCGCCGTCATAGGACTCGGAGGGTTCGGCGCAAGGGAACTCAATATCGGGTCCGACCTCGACCTCCTCTTCATCAGCACATCTGATGGAATCAGTGCGCACCGGGAAGGCCCTCGCACGGAAGGGAAAACAGTGGAAGAGTTGATCAGTTTTCTGTCAGCGTACACGGAAAAAGGGTTCGCCTATAAGGTAGATTTCCGGCTGAGGCCCGACGGTTCGAAGGGAATGCTCATGAATAATATGGAGGGTTACGAGAACTATTATCTCAGGTCCGCACATCCATGGGAAGTGCAGTCTCTCCTCAGAGCAAGGCCCGTTGCGGGAGACATGAAACTCCTGAGGGCGTTTCAGCACCTCAGGAAACAGACAATCATCATGAGAGGCGCGGAGGTCAGCGGCCACGATATCAAAAACATGCGAAAGAGGATCATACGGGAGATTGCCAGAGAGACTTCCGGCTACGATCTCAAGAACGGTCCGGGTGGAATCAAGGAAATCGAATTCCTGGTGCAGTATCTTCAGCTCAGGCACGTCGCACGCTATGCCCGACCTTATCGTTCATCACACAGCGGATGCCCTGAAAAGGCTTCTCGGGTATAAGATCCTGCCCGCAGGAAAAGGGGAATTTCTGCTCTCTGCTTACGGCTTCCTGAAGACTGTCGATACGTTGCTGAGACTGAACGAGGAAAATGTCCTGAAGACTAATTCCGGACTTGCTGATATAATTAGTATGTTTCTCAAACTCGGATCGGGGGATAAGTTAACAAAGAGGATCGATAACACCAGGAAAAGAGTGCTCAATATAACAAAAGACTTTTACTAGTGTACTGCGTCCAACGCTTCTTTACACATGTTGGAGTGTTTTTAGCCGTCATTCCCGCGAAGGCGGGAATCCAAACTCTCTATTTTTGAAGACAATGGATTCCCGATTACTACCTCGGGAATGACGATTGATAGGTTTCCTCAAGGCTTTTATGTAAATAGATTTATGTCGCAATACGCCAGTTTAAGAATGTTCCAGTAAGAACCGGACATGCAGTATTTGAGCGGATTCTTTTGCCGATAGTCAAATATTTTTTCATTTATTATAAGGAGGCAAAAGCCTCGGAGTTCGCCGAAGGCGAATGAGAATGAGCGAAAATATTGTATGCCCGGTCACTTCGATCTGTTTCATAAGAGATAGTATTAAATGAAAATATGGCTGTCCTGATAATTAAGAATATTGAGTCGGAAGGGCCGGGAACGATAGAAGATTTCCTCAGGAAAGAGGGAATGCCCTTCACTATCGTTGAACTCGGTTCAGGAGAGACACCTCCTCCGCTGGATAAATTCACTGCCCTTATAGTCCTCGGGGGACCGATGGGAGTATACGAAATGGACAGATACCCCCACCTGATGGCGGAGTCACGCATCATAAGAGAGGCGCTGAACAGGGATATGAAGGTGCTGGGCATATGCCTCGGTTCCCAGATGATCGCTCATTGTCTTGGAGCAGAAGTCTACCCGGGGCCTGAAAAAGAGATCGGATGGTACCATATCGAACTGACAGGTGACGGGTTGAAGGACATTCTAATGAGGAAGCTGGCGATGCATCCCGGGGTAGGAGATTTCTGGAGGCGCTTCAAGGTATTCCACTGGCACGGCGATACCTTCGATCTCCCGGTAGGCTCGCTGCGCTTGGCGGGTTCTCATCTCTATGAAAATCAGGCATTCAGATTTGGTAATAATGTGTACGGGTTCCAGTTCCACGTGGAGGTCACGAGGGACATGATAATTGACTGGTTTAAAGACATGCCTGATGTCGAAAAGATGATAGGGGAAACAGAAAAGATCTATGAAGAGTATAAAGGCAGGGCAATGAATTTTTACAGGGCATTTTTTCAAGAAACAATATTAGGTACAAGAAGGAGACCGATATGGCAAAAGTGAAAATCAAAGGTGCGACGAAACCCAGGGATAAAAAGGATGCACTGGAACTGGTAAAAAAGCATGACGTGAAGTTTGTCAGGCTCTGGTTCACGGATATCCATGGGCAACTGAAAAGTTTTGCGGTACCTGTCGATGAACTCGAATTTGCCTTTAATGAAGGCATGGGATTTGATGGTTCTTCCATAAAGGGCTTTGCAAGGATAGACGAGAGCGATATGATAGCGAGGCCTGACCCTTCGACCTTTGTCGTACTTCCCTGGAGGCCAAAGGAAAAGGCTGTTGCCAGGATGTTCTGTGACATCTATGAGCCGGACGGGTCTCCATATAAAGGAGATCCGCGATATGTCCTCAAGGTAAACCTCGAGAAGGCGAGACAGAAGGGATTCACTTTATATGTAGGACCCGAACTTGAATATTTCTATTTCAGGACAGATAAAGGAACGGAAACGCTCGATGAAGGCGGTTACTTTGATTATCCTCTGGATGCCGCCGAAGACCTTCGGAGGGACACGATCCTCGCACTTGAAACCATGGGGATACAGGTCGAATACTCCCACCACGAGGTCGCCCATTCACAGCATGAAATAGATTTACGCTATGAGGACGCACTGACAATGGCCGACATAGTGGTAACTCACAGGATAACCGTCAAAGAGATCGCCAAGCAATATAATGTATACGCCACCTTCATGCCGAAACCGATATTCGGCCAGAACGGAAGCGGCATGCATACGCATCAATCCCTGTTCAAGGGCAACCGGAATGCCTTTTTCGACCCGAAAGACCAGTATTTCCTTTCCGATACCGCAAAGAAATACATAGCCGGCATTCTCACGCATATTAAGGAGATAACCCTTATTCTGAACCAATGGGTAAACTCCTACAAGAGGCTCGTCCCGGGCTATGAGGCGCCTGTGTATATCTGCTGGGCGCGTAGAAACAGATCTACCCTTGTGAGGGTCCCGCTGTATAAGCCGGGCAAGGAAAAGGCAACACGCGTCGAACTCAGGTCACCGGACCCCTCATGTAACCCTTATCTCGCATTTGCATGCATGCTTAACGCAGGACTTAAAGGTATTGAAAAAGGATATAAACTTCCCGAACCCGTCGAGATGGATGTCTACCACCTTTCCGGAGAGGAGAGACAGAAATTGAACATTGACACACTCCCGGGAAATCTTAACAGGGCCATAGACTATGCCGAAGGCAGTGAACTCCTCAGGGAAACATTGGGCAGCCATATATTCGAGCAGTTCATCACGAGCAAGAAAGTCGAATGGGACGACTACCGCATACAGATTCACCCTTATGAAATAGAAAGATATCTGCCTGTTTTGTAGCTTTAGAATTGTCCGTTTAGATTTTATTCTCCGGCGGCTCGGGTTCTACGTGGACTACGATGTCCACGACAGCCGGGAATTCCTTCTTTATCCTTTCTTCTATGCTGTCCGCAATACCATGGGCTTTCTCAATCGACAGATTTCTGTCCACCAACACATGGAGATCGACATAGACCGAGTTCGCAGGACCTCTTGTCCTTATGTCATGGCACCCCTTTACACCGTCAATGCTGTTCACGACAGACTCAATCGCAGAAGTGTCCAGGCAGATTGTGTCAACGAGCACGCTTGATGCGTCTCTCAGAATCCCGTATCCGATCCGTGCAATAAAGAAAATAATGATGATACCGACAATCGTATCGGCACGCGGATACCCTGCCTTTGTGAGGATGAGGCTCACAATGACCGCAAGAGATACGAAGATATCGCTCTTTGTATGCATGGCATCCGCCGTCAGGAAATCACTGCCGAACTGTTTACCCTTCTTCGATTCGTAGAGCATGACAAAAATATTAACGCTCATCGTCAAAAACATAATGATGAAACTTGCTTCAGTGACGACCACCGCGCTTTCCTGTGTGAAGGAGGAATAGACCTTTTTCAGGATCTGAAAACATGTTGCGAATATCATAACGGCAATGATAATCGTAAAAAGGGTCTCGTATTTCTTGTGTCCGTAAGGATGTTCCGTATCGGGAGGATGGGATGCAATCAATATGCCGATCAAACCCACCACATTGGAAACCCCGTCGAAGAAGGAATGGAACCCGTCGGAAGTCATGGCAACGGAATTGGTCACGTACCCATAGATGACTTTCGCAAGGGCAACCGCCGCGTTCAGGATCAGGGTAATAATCAGCACCCTTCTGACGCCGGCGGCATATCTTTCTATGCTTGAAATATCTGTTCCCATTTGCGTTTAAAATCCCGAAATCTGTTTGATGTTATGGAGGCCCTCATATCGCTGAAGAATTTCAGATAAAAGTACAGATTGTGCAATGTATTCAATCTCATCGAGAGTATCTCCTTTGACAGAAAAAGATGTCTCAGATACCCGAGTGAATAATTCCTGCACGTGTAACACCCGCATTCCGGATCGAGAGGACCCGGGGTCCGCCTTGAACTCTTCCCGCTTTATACTCACCCTGCCCCTGCTCGTAAAGAGCGTCCCGTTCCGCGCATTTCTCGTCGGCATGACGCAGTCAAACATGTCGAACCCTGCCTCCACAGCTTTCAGCACGTCTCCGAGGTCCCCTATTCCCATAAGATATTTCGGTTTGTCCACAGGGAGCAGAGGCGCAGTGAAGTATATCATTCTATGCATTTCTTCCTTCGGCTCGCCGACGCTCAGCCCCCCCACGGCATAACCGTCAAAACCTATGTCCACCAGTTCATCAATGCTCTTTCTCCGGAGGTCCTCGTACAGACTCCCCTGCACAATTCCGAAGAGCGCCTGATCTTCCTTTTGCAATTCTTTACAGCGGACCGCCCACTCTATAGTCCTGAAGAGAGAATCCATTGCATACTCATATGTCGCAGGATATGGCGTACAGTCATCAAGTACCATAGCGATGTCGGAACCGAGTGAAGATTGTATATCCATCGCCTCATCAGGTCCGATGAAGTGCATCGACCCGTCAAGATGCGATTTGAAATGCACTCCTTCCCGCCCGATCTTTCTCAGGGCGGACATGCTGAAAATCTGGAAGCCTCCGCTGTCGGTAAGGACAGGCCGGTCCCAGTTCATGAAGCCGTGAATACCCCCGAGCGCCTTTATTATCTCATGTCCCGGCCTGAGGTAGAGATGATAGGTATTGCAGAGTATTATCTCAGCCCCTATCTCCCTGAGTTCGTCCGGCGACATCGCCTTCACAGTTCCGATTGTGCCGACAGGCATGAATGCCGGCGTATGCACTCGCCCCTCTTCCTGTCTCCAGGATACAGACCCGGGCATTACCGTCTGTCTTTATGACGCTGAATTTTGTGATACCCATACCGTCTCCACCCTTATCCTGCGCAGTTCATCTCAGTTTCAGATATCAGAAGTATAACATGTATTTTTCCTCTTCCTGGTCATATTATTCATAGCTAACTACGGCGAATTGGGGGATACGGCATGTTCGGGTGCTCTTGAAAACCGGTTCGCAGTATGGGTATACCTGAACGACTTCTAATCGGCCTGGTAAATGTGGCGCTGTTTTTTCAGAGGAAATACTTCGCCGCTGAGTATTGCAGGATAAAAGGGACTGAACCATTGTGAAAAAGAGACATGATAGACTTCCTGAGGCAACATTACTGAGGGCCACAAAGAAATTTTATTACAGCTCACGCCAGTGCCGCTTTTCCCTCATTGTGCTCAAATTCGAACTTCAATCCGACCTTGTAAGAATGCAATCCCGCTCCCATTTCATTGCACCAGACAACTGTTCCCTTTATATAATATTGATTTTCTCGCTTGATTGTTATTTTTTGACCTAAACTAACAGGACCTGACGCATACAGGCACATCCCCGAACAACTCATGTTCACAATAATACCTGTGCAGATTTTTTCAGAATCAGAGGGGCGCAAAATATAGCTTATTTCCTGCTGAAAGTCATAACGACTATATCTTCGTCTATCACCTGCTTGCATGTTATCACCCCTGGAGTTGCGCAATGTAAATACTATATTTGTCCTCATTTTTTTGTCAAGGTGAACTGAAATTATGAAAAAGAATAGAGGTAAACCGATATTCTCCTATAAACTTCCGGTGTGACATACCTGCATATCTATTTTGTAATGTCCGATTTATAATATCCGATATGAAGAACTTCTGCCCGGACTCCTTCTTAACATATTTGCCCGATAAGTTGAGATGGTGAACGGAACTGACCGAAGAATGAACGCCTTTGCCGCCGTCATCCCGGCATATGACCCGGGCCCGATAATCTGCTCTGTAGTTTCTTCTGTAAGCAAACAGGTAAACTCTGTCGTCATAGTAGATGACGGTTCCGGTGCGGAAAGTAAGAAATTCATAAAGGAGTGCAGTTCAGGCGACAACATCACTGTCGTCACTTTCGATAAAAATATGGGCAAGGGTTATGCGCTGCTCGAAGGGTTAAAAGAGTCACTGAAACAAAATCCGGATTATATATTAACCCTGGACAGTGACGGTCAACACGATCCTTTCGAAATACCGAAGTTCAAGGAATGCATTCTGCTTGCCGGCGGGCATTGTGATCTTGTCATCGGTGAGCGCAAGACAGTCGAAAAGATGCCCCTCCGCAGCCGTCTGGGCAATGTCGTCACCGCAAAGATCCTGAACGCGGTGTTCAGAGGCCCCTTAACGGATACCCAGTCGGGCTTCAGGGCATATTCTGCCGGTTTTGCAAGAGATATCATTTCCCATATTCCTCCCGGCAGATACGAGACCGAAATGAAAATTCTGCTCTATGCACTCGAGACCGGCCGGGATATCAGAAATATAGAAATCGGAACCCTTTATTTTGATGAGAATAGAAATTCAAACTTTCGTCCGGTATCGGACTCGCTGCGCGTGCTCATCGCCTTCGGCAGATACGCAGTCGTTTCCTTCACTTCCTTTCTGGTGGATTATGGAATTTTCCTTGCCCTCAGCTATATATTTGACGTCTATTACATATATGCGCATGTCGTGTCACGGATAATCAGCGCCGCTTTCAATTTCTTATCGAACAAGCATTTCGTATTCCGTTCGAAAAAAGCGACTTTGAAGGAGATGCTCAAATATGTTCTTGCAGTGCTCTTTTCACTCTCTGTCACGGGCGCGCTGCTGTATTGTCTGGTTGGTATATTCGGTTTTTCGCGATTCTTTGCAAAGCCTCTTGTTGAATTCGCGATGTTTTTCATCAATTTTCTGGTTCTGAAGAGATTCGTTTTTCGTGCCGTGTACGGTTTCAGAGGCAGGGAGTATGGCATTGGGTCCCGGGATCTGTCTTAGAGCGTTCCCTCGACCTGCTTATCGGTTAGGATGATTGAATATCTGTTTATTCTGAAACATTACCTCGTCCTGGCGCTCTTCCTGGGGTTGTCGTATATCCTCGGCTACGCTGTCCTGAAGAAGACTGAAATCCCGGGGAATGCGGGAAAGTTGTTTGTGTACACAACCACCGGCTTGGGCATACTTATTATCATCCTGTTCTTTACCGCCCTCCTTGGATCGTTTTCGAATCCTTTCACTGCCGTTATGCTGACGGCGATCCTGATTCCCTGCTTCATTCGCAGAAACTTTTTCCGGTTTTTGACCGATTTGAAGACCTCTTTCCTTGAGATAGCAGTCCTTCTGAAGGATAACTGGCACTGGGTGCTTCCGCTGGCCGTGTTCATTGCGCCGATGCTCCTCCTGCCCATGTATCCGCCGGTATCGTGGGACGAGACCTCATACCATCTCCCTTATGCAAGATTCTACGTCGAGCATCACGGCCTTGCAGTGAACCCGTATCTCAGATATGCGCTCAATGCCCACAATATAGATCTCCTTTATTCACTTTCACTCCTATTTTCTGACGATATCCTTGCACACCTTTTCCACGCATCCTTTGCCTTCCTTACGGCACTCGGCATATACAGCCTCGGGAAAACGGTTTCGGGGAGAAGGACAGGCGTTATCGCCGCAGTGATCTTTCTCCTCGACCCTATTGTCCTTTTCCTTATGAAAACATCGTATATAGACCTCGGCTTCGCGTCTTTTGTTTTTCTGTCCTTTTACGGCTTGACCATGTGGTCAAGGTCCGGACAAAACGGCTGGCTGTATATTGCAGGGTTTGCTTCCGGAATAGCCGCCGGATCAAAATACATAGGCATTATGCTCATCCCGGTCTTCGCGGCATGGATAATTATCGAAGGCAGGAAGGTCTCTCCGTTCGTCAAATATCTTTCCCTCGCCCTTATCTTCGGCTCTCCCTGGCTTATCAGGAACTATATTATCTCCGGTGATCCCATTTTTCCTGCCGGAGGGAATATTTTCGGATATTCATGGCTTTGGAGCAAAGCCGATTCCATCGATCAGATCAACGAGATGACATGGGGGCTCAAGAAAGACCTGCCCTCTCTCTATCGTCTGCCTTTCGATTTTATTCACAATATACAGAGATTCCGGGAGGACACTGTTCCGTGGGGCATGATCCCCGTCTTTTCCGCTTTTCTGCTGTTCGTCCGTTTCAACAGTTTCGGCAAGAGGCTCTGCATCTTCGTTTGCGCGAACATTCTTTTATGGTTCTTTTCAACACAGATTTTGCGGTATCTCGTCTACCTCTTTCCCATGATGGCCCTTTTATCGGCCCTTGTGATCGTCACTGTATTTTCTTTGATTCATGAAAAGCTGAAGATCGCCGGCTCCAAAATCCGCCTTAATCCGCCCACTGTACTCTTGACCACCGGTGGAAAGATCATCGGCATTGCAATCGTTTTCGTTTTTTTTGCCTCCCTCAGAACGCCGTATATGCAGTATCTCAAGAATCGCGATAACACCCGGCTTCCCGTAACAAGAGCAGCCCGCCAGGAATACATAGCGAAAAGGATCACGGGTTACAGACTGCTCCAGATCGCGAATAAAGAACCTTCGTCGGCCATATATCAGATAGGGTTTGAGAACGCATTCTACTTTGCAAAAGGTAAGATGATCGGCGACTGGTTCGGTCCGGCGCGTTATTCCTTGATCCTGGACGTCTATACTGATACGGAGAAACTGTATGAAACTCTTGCCTCGATGCATGTGCAACTCTTTCTGGTCAATGACCAGAGAATGAAGTTGCAGTTCGCCGGCGATTTCGGACGCCGTTTTGAGCTGATCGGCAAGGACGAGTCAGGCACCCTCTACCGTCTAAAAAAGACATCATCCGCACGTTATCATAACATCGGAAATTCCTGAATTACCCGGTGATGAGGATCGTTTGTTCTGGCTGGGGTTCCAAAAAAAGACCTTTGATAAAATCAAAGCAGCTTTATTCCGGGTCGGCATGAGTGATTTGTTAGCTTATCTTTTTCTAATAATTCATTAAAGATTTAATGCAAAACATATTGCGTTACGAATTGCACTCAACTTTTCTTTAGACAGAGTTGTAATCAGAGACCCAATTTTTGATTTTGAAACTGTTTGTAAATGGTCGCAATTAATAGCGCAATCATTATACATACCGTCCTGTTGGGACAAAAGAACTTCACTCGGTATGTCTCTTATTGTTGAAGTTACCGGTGCAATTGTAACTTCACCTAAATATTCCAAAATAGAATCTCTTGTTAAGATAACCACAGGGCGTTTTTTGTCAGGACTTTTGAACTTGTACCATCTCACCTCGCCCCGCTTCATTAATCACCCCACTCTTGTTCTGATTCCCAAACGCTAAATTCCGTTTTGTTGACAGGATAACGCTCGTATCCCTTTTTATGCTTTTTTTCAAGCATATTGATATTTGCTTGCCTGATAGCATCCTTCAATGCCTTGCGCGCGAAAGCAGAACGTGTTGTCTTCAGTTTTTTAACAATGTTATCTACTGCCGACACCAATTCATCATCTAAAGTCATTTGTACCGTTCTCATTGTGTCCTCCATATATAATGTGGATATTTATAGCTATAATAATCCACATTGCTTATGAAGTCAAATGATTATATCGTAATTATTTTAGTAAGCTAACGAAAAGATCACCGGCCCGCGGAACGAGGGTCCGATGGATTGATTCGTTATGTATCGATTATCTCCAAGCCTAAGAACTTAACCATCGGATCGAAATCCCTGTCGTCATGCAACAATGTCAGCTGGTGGTGGATACAGAAAGTTCCAATAATGACGTCTATGGTCTTCCTCACGGTCACACCTTTCTTCCTCAAATATCTATAGTTCATAGCGCTCTCTATGGCTAATGCCTGTCCTCCCATCGACATAAATGGGATACCTAAGAGAAGGTCCCTCGCTATCTTGAAGTCTTTATCACTCTGAAATCCCTGAAGAACTTCGGTAAGGATAAGATCACCTATGATGATGGGTGTATTTCCAAGTGAAGAATCCAGCCAGTCCGTCTGAGTCGTTTTATTGCCGTTGAAGTAGTCGATCCAGACGGACGAATCAACGAGAATCATTTGTCTAACCTCATCTCATCGAGATTGCCGGACCATTTGAGTTTTCCTCGAAATCGCTTAATTTCTTTCTGGTTTTTCACTTGCACCAACAGTTTCAATCCTTCTTCGATGGCATCCTTTTTTGTTTTGAGGCCGGATACCTTGAGGGCGGATTCCATCAGATCGTCATCTACGACTACATTCTCCCTTTCTTTTCCTTTGGGGGTCCTTTTTTCTCCGGTAGCTTTCCCCTGTAGGGGATACCAGGAACTGACCTAACAACGACAATGTTCTTGACCCACTTTTTATTCTGTATTTAATTCCCCTCCTCACAACCATTGTATTTAATTCCTTTGATTCCCTGTTTCACCGGTTCGTAAGTCCGGTAACCACCTTCTCTGTCAACATAAATGTATGGCTGTAACAAACACAAGACAGAAGAGGTGCGTTTATTGTGGACGGTATTATAGTCCTGATCCAAGAGTCCGGAGAACCCAGAAGAGCTGCAATGACCCAAAGTGCAGGGCAAGGCGTAAGAAGGAGAGCCATAAGAAGTGGCTGGAAGCAAATCCGGACTATTTCAAAGGCAGGTACCCCGAAGTAAAGGAGTGGCGTAAGAACCATCCCGATTACCAGCGGCTCTGGAGAAAAAGGGCCCGTGAGATACAAGACGAGATACCCCCTTCGGAGCCAGTAAGGACAATGGTTTTAGTGATACCGGAGAAAATGCTCAAAAATGAGATACAAGACGAGATAAGGCTGGTAAGGCAGTGTGGATGCGGGTTGTACGTTGCCGGAGGCAAAAAGGGGTCGCGAGATACAAGATTAGATTGTACCCGTTTGCCAAACTCTTCTACGCTTGACTCATGCGATGGGCACGGAGCTACTCCATAATCGACCACCAGATGCTTCACGGCGGATACCTAAAGCGATTAAGCCATGAATCCATGGTCCTGTATCTGTTTCTGGTGGTAGTGGGAGACCGGCAGGGACGGAGTTTTTATTCAGACCGGTCGATAACGGATATTCTGCGTTTAAGCTTCCCCATGCTCGATCACGCCAGGGAGGAACTGATATCCGAAGGCCTCATAAATTACCGGAGGCCTTACTGGGAGGTAAACAACATATCACAAAGGAGGGACAATGCAGCAAGAGACGATAAGGCAAACCATACTGTATCTCCGGGACGTCCTGAAACTGAGCTTTTATCAGATACAGGACCGGACAGGGATTTCGCGAAAGCGTGCCTCACGCATATATCGAGGATACTGTCGAAAAAATAGTGTAAAGAGGATATTCATACTGGACGAATACCGGCATATAATCGTGGGGTGGTTTAAGGAAACCCCGACATTGAGGGCGCAGCAAGTGCATCAGTGGTTGCGGGCAAGAGGTGTGGAGATAAGTTACACCGCGGTCGTGAAGTATACGAGGATCTTCCGTAACAAGGCACCCAGGGCATATCACCCGTTAACCTTCTTACCAGCGGAAGAGGCTCAGTGCGATTGGTGTTTTATCAATCATCCCCGGTTAGGGAAACTCTACTGTTTCGTCTTTATCCTGAGCTACTCGCGCTATTTGTTTGCCCATGTGTTTGCCCGCAGTTCGTTTGAGTTTTTTATAGAGGGGCATTTGATGGCCTTCTCCGATGTGGGGGGTATGCCATACGGCATGAGGTATGATAATCTCGCCTCGGTGGTATTAAAGCGCCGGCCGGAGATCCAGTATAATCCGAGATTCTTGGAGTTCTCTCGCCATTACGGCATAGAAATACGGCTGTGCAACCCAGGAGCGGGGAATGAGAAGGGTCGTGCGGAAAGGGCCATAAGAACTATGAGGGGAACATTCTTTAATACCATGGAGAAGTACTCTTCGCTAAAGGCCCTCAACCAGGGTCTTCATGAATGGGTGGCCAATAAAAACCACACGGTCCACAGGGCCACAGAGAAAAGACCGGTTGATCTTCTTAAAGAGGAGAAGCTCAGACCCTTGCCCGAGAAGCCATGGACCAATGTCTGTATCCATCCACCGGTGAAGACAACGAAGACCGCCATGATGATCTTTGATACGAATTGCTACTCGGTGCCGGATTACCTCGTCGGAAAATCGCTGTCTATCCATTCAAGTCCTGATATGGTGAAGATATATGACGGGAATAAAGAGGTGGCCTCTCATCCGAGATCGTTCCAGAGGCGCGCGCAGATTATAAATCCCCTTCACAGGAGTTACTGCAAGCTCTCCGTAAAGGCCAAGATGCAGCGCATACATAATGTCATAAAGGACATGCATCCGGCGATATCGGACTTCCTGGCTAAGAACCAGGCGTGCGGGGAAGATCCCCAGAAAACGGCTTATGAAATATTCAAGCTTATGAAAACCCACAGCAGGGGGATGCTTATGAGTGTCGCTTCGGAGTGCCTTAAAAAGAAGTCACCCAGACTTAGGACGTTCCTGTCTTATCTGCGTATGGAACCTGTCGAAGCCGAAACAGTTCAGCCGCAGAACGGACAGCTTTTGAACATCTCCTATAAACCCAGAGGATTGGAGGAATACGATGAATAACCTTGAAACATTGCTTAACGAATTGGGCTGTAAAACACCTGCCCAGGAGATATCCTCCGACCAGTGTGATATCATCACCGGTTTTCTCAAGACGGAGAGCGAATACAGAAGACAGCATAAGATCAAAAGGCTCCTGAGACTATCGGGGATAAAACATGTCAAAACTCTGGATCAGTTTGACTGGCATTTCAATCCCAAAATCAGCAAGGAAGATATCATGACATTCGTCAACTCACCATGGATAGAGAATGCCTTCAATCTTGTCCTCATCGGAGATACCGGGCTCGGCAAATCCCATATAGCCTCAGCCATCTGTTATGAGGCGATTCTGCAAGGCTTTTCAACTGCCCGTATTACTGCCTTCGACCTTGTCTCAAAGGTTCAGAAGGCTCTCAACCCGCCTTCAAGGATCGATTATTATGCAAAGGTCAGGGTTTTGTGTATTGATGAACTCGGTTATACATATCACAAAAAGGAAGATACTGACACCCTCTTTCAGATCATATCCAAAAGAAATGAGATACTTCCAACTATCGTCACAACCAATTTAGCGCCTAAAGAATGGGGTTCTATCTTCAGTTCTACAGCCGCACCCGCGATCCTCGATCGTCTCAGTTTCAATGGAAGGTTCATTACCTTCGAAGGGAGGTCCTATCGATTACTCAAAAAGCATAAATCAAAGTAGTCTCGATTCCAAAACAGATCTATAGTGCCTGATTCTTTCCGCTCGCCCTTATGCCGGAAAGACAACGCAGTGGTCTGTCCTTAGCCCGGTATTAGCTCTGTCCCAAATATCAGTTTCGGGGAGCTTCTCAGTATCGCCTACACCCCCTCGATTACCAGTTGATGGGCATTGTGGGCGATGCGATCGAGGGCCGAGTTCGCCATGATCGAATCATCGAAGAGGGCCATCCATTCGTGGACGTCACGGTTGCTGGTGATCACCGTGGAGGCCTTTCCATACCTCTCGATGACGACCTCGTAGAAATCACCCGCCTGCTCATCGGTAAGTCTCTGCAGTCCGAAGTCGTCTAAGATGAGCAGGTCTGGGCTGATCAGTTTTACCAGCTCTCTGCCGTATGAGTTGTCGGCCCTGCTCTGGAGGAGTTTTTTGAACATCGTGCTTGCCCTGAGCATAAGGACCTTGTGCCCTCGTCTGCATGCGCTGTGGGCGAGGGCATTTGCGATGAAGGTTTTACCCACGCCTACGGGGCCACAGATGAGCACGTTCTCATTACGGTTGATAAACTCGAGGCTGAAGAGATCCTTAAGCCTTTCTCTATCGACGGTGATTGCAGCATCCCAGTCGAACCGCTCGAAGGTCTGATCAAGATCTACCATAGCGCTCTTTAGCCTCGTAGCGACATTGGTATCCTCTCTCCTCTGGATTTCATCATTGAGGATAAGCTCGAGGAACTCCGTATAAGAGAGTTTTGTCCCTTTGGCGTAGGCCACCCTATCGGGGAGAGTGGCCAATAGCCCTGATAGCCGCAATCGTTTTAATGTTTGCTTCAACTCATTCGTTATTCCCATAGTGTTTTCTGTTCCTCCTTTTTCTTCGTGAAATACTCCGCCGGACGACCGAATCGTGCCGGCACGACAATGCCTTTTTTCTCACCTCCTTTTTCAGCCTCTCTGCTGAGGGCCTGTTTGATAATGCGCTCCAGCCTAAAGACATCGACGAGGCTGAAGGACAGGGCGCGGCTGCATGCCTGCTCTATCCGTGCTGCTCCGTATTTCTCTGAAAGCCGGATTAGCTTCTGTGCCTGTCTGAGCTTGCTCCAGGGGAAGTCCCCCGACAGCAGTTGCTCCATGAAGCTGCCGCAAGTAGTTCCCACCGTCTTTGCCTTTGCTATGTAGTAATCACAGTTCCTCATCGCATACGGCGCTTTGTGCTTTGGATAGTCCTCATAATCGGTAGATCGTTTGCCCTCGGACATGACGGGATGGGTCTTGATCACGGCCCCTTGGTGGTAGATGCGCATCAGTTTACTGTCGGCCCGGATTTCCAATTTCTTTCCGACATACTTCGTCGGCAGCGAATACAGAGCGTTAGAGAAACGGATATGATGATCAGGGTGGACCCTACCAGCGCCCCATTTAGGGACATCAAAACGTTCATCCCGTAGCGGCAGCAGGAGCGTCTTTTCCTGCTCGTCAAAAACTATCCTTGGTCTTTTTCTCGTCGTGCCGTGTATCCTCATCCCCGCCACCTCCGTGCACCACTTCACGGCCTCTCTCTGGACATGCTCAGAGTCGATGAACTCCTCACCCTTGAAAAAATTCTCCCGGACATAGGGTATTTGCCTCTCAACTGTGGCCTTTCCCTGGGGATGTCGTGCGACAGCCGGGTCTATGATAAAACCCTGATACTGCGAGTACTCCAAAAAAGTTCTGTTGAATACCGGTTCATAGCGGCTGGATTTCACTACAGCAGCTTTCATGTTGTCTATTATGAGGCGCCTGCTGACGCCGCCAAAGAATTCCCACGCCTCCTCTATTCCGCCTATGAGTGCCGGCAGATCCTGTTTGCGCGTTACATGGACATACTGATACCTGCTGAACACGAGCGTGACGACAAGGGCATACAACGCCCTCATCCGGCTGAGAACCTTGTCAAACAGATACCCCATCCTGCCGAAGTCTACTTCTGCAACCTCCCCGGGCTCCGTTTCCGCCATGCGGACCGTTGCACTTTTGCCGGTTATTCCAAGATGCTCCTGCACAAAGCGGTACAGAGAGCTGTAGCTTGTATCCACTCCGGTTCGTAACAGCTTTATGTGCACTTTTGTCAAGGTCAGCCTTTCGCGCTCCAGCCAATCGGCGATGATATCCTTGTGCGGAAGCAGTATGGTATCTCTACTGCTTCCGTCCTCGGCTTTGTCCCCGCCGTTAACTTCCCTGAAGACCTCGTATGCGATATCCTCGATGTTTGCATCCGATTCCCTATCAAAGCCCTTCTCCTCGGCTATTCGAATGTACTTACGAACGGTCTTGCGATCCATTCCTGTAGCTCGCGCTATCGCGCTGATTTTGTCTTCTGCTGCCCGTCTCCTCAATACATCCACAATCTCAATCACAGTGTACTCCTTGTCTGACATACTACCTCCCTTTATTTTTGTTAAGAGCGTAGTATGACTGTTATCAAGATTGCTGCACCCGGGTGTTACTTATCTGATGGGGAATGCCCTGAAAAAGGGTGGGGAATGCTATTGAAAAACTAACGGCTTAAACTGGGGAATGCTTCTGAAAAATCACAATATCTTAAAAGCAACAGCCTTTTGGTAAAATGATGGTAGAAAGGGGAGATTCTATGGATATTTTCCAAACAATTCTTGTGATACTCCTTGCCATAGTTCTTGTGATATATCTTTCAGGTGGGTATGGAATTATCGGACACAGTTTGGGCATTCCAGTAACAATTGTCCTGATTTTTTTGCTGATTAAACGTATTAGCAAGAAAAAGAATAAGAAGTAATAACTTTGAAAGGAGTGCAAAGATGAGCTTAGAAACAGTTAAAAAATTCATGAAAGAAGTCGGCTGGGGATTTCTTGCGACAAGTGACGGCAATAAGGTGGGGGTTCGACCTATGGGCAGTTGTGTATGGATGGACAATGAACCATGGTGTGCAACCACAGATGGAACAGAGATAATTGAGCAACTGAGAAAAGTCCCTTATGCAGAATACTGTTTCTGCGATAGAGAAGGAAAGCACGTAAGGATTGCGGGACCCTGCACAATTAGTACCAATAATTATGACAAGTTGAAATTGTATGAAGCCGTTCCAATTCTAAAAAACTATCTTAAACACCCATCTGATCCCAGATATCTTGTTATTCGGATGAGGCCAGAACGGATCCGATTAATGGCTCAAGCTGGTAAGGGATATAAAGATATAGAAGTGCCAAAATAACACTTTCTACAATTGTTGATGACATCTGTTAGAGAAATGAAAGATGAAACATGAGAATCATCCATTGCACCAAGAACCTTCTTAAAGACTTGATGTCCCCCTTATCGAACCTGATGAGATTCCTTCCAACCCCGAAGGGTTGGGAAACTGGTATGCAAATCTGATAGGGATTGACAGGAGAAGGTGCCTTCTTTTTACTAATGAAAAGACCCTTTATACATTTCTTATCCCGAAGGTATCGAAGGGTAATCTAAAGAATATTGAGAATGAATTTCTTACCCACCTTACTTATAATTTGCAAAATGAGGGCTTCGGTCTGGAGGTTGTAAGCATCCAGAAGGAATATAAGGAAATAGGCTTTGCAAAAACCTCAAACAAGAGAGTTTTAGGTTCGTTGAATGAATTTGCATTCGAATATGAATTTCTGATTATGCGAGAAGGTGGAATAAAAAGCGTCAAAATCCTCGAGGTCAATCGGCAGATTAACAGGACTATCAAGGTAGCAATAAACTACCAGCATCCCATTGAGGCTTTGAAGAAATTGTTGCAGGGAGTCTAAAGGATGCAAAAATAGGATTCTTGAAGGAAAGACTAAATAACCTTGCCAAGCCCTATCTGGAGGCGGAAATTGAAATCCCGTAGAACCCAAACCCTCACATAACCTCTTGGAGACTTCCCATTATCTGAGGGCGTGGGGGGGCTATAGGGGGATAATCCTTACCATAAAATAGATAGAGCCATTCTAAGGATCTGTTCCATCGGAGACCCGATAACCCTGGACCCCTATATGGCCCTAAAATAAACCTTGCGAACCCAGATTCGGAAACCTGTGACGCCAAGGAGAACGGATTTATTCCTGAGCACCTTCCTCTCGTTTTTCAAAGAGGCCCTCCAGAGCCTTCTTGTCTATTGTCTCCTTTTCATGGAGATAGACCTTCAGATCCTTCTCAAACTCCGTAAGATCTTCCCCTCTGACTTCCCGCTTCTTCTCCTCGAGAAGTTTTCTGTAATCGAATTTCTCGGCCTCTTCCTTTGCTTTCTTGGCCTCTTCGCCTATCAAGAATTCGACGGCATTGTTTATTGTCTCTTCGATAGCCACCGTTGTAATTTTCTTTGCCTTTGTCTTAATTCTGGGCTCGGCACCCACAGCCAGTCCTTTGCCCTCTGGGCTGCTATCGCTATGATTCTGAATCTCCCGTCTATCTTATCGGGGTCGTATTCAATCGGTAGAGAAATAATATCCATTCTTAATTTTCCTCCTGTTCTAAAAATATCTCTTCGATCCAGCGCGGATCAATCAGTTTTGTACTGACCCTGTGCGAAATTATTATCGCTTCAAACTCCCTGAGAGCATTCTCAAGGATGTCGTTAATCATAACATAATCATAATCTTAGGGAAGGTTTTTATTTCTAAAATGGCCCTCTTGAGCCCCTTTTCAATTTCTTCCCCTGAGTCTGTCATCCCTCTTTTCGAGTCTCTTTCTCCAGTCCCTCCAGAGAAGGAGGAAGTACGAAGATATATATACCTTCCTTATATTTCTTCTTTATCTGCATCGCTCCCTGAGTATCAATATCGAGGCTCACATCGTTCCCTTCATCGAGAAGTTCTTGAACCCTGTTATTAAAGAAAAATGTCAGATAAAAAAACTGCCAAAAAAAAGGAATTCCGTTAATCAGTAGGGATACTCCGCAGTTCGAAATAGCCGACAGAATGTTAAACAGTCACACGGTAATAGTGCGTACTCTCCTTCAGCAAGTCCATACAGCAGATCATTCTGTCGGCATGCAACTAATACCTACTTACACTCACAGGTAAAACTATTTTGGTGCTTCACGCTTTTCTAAGAATGGTTTTATCAAATCTATAGGTACAGGGAATATTATAGTTGAGTTTTTCTCTGTAGCAATTTCTGCTAGGGTCTGGAGATATCTGAGTTGTAATGCAGATGGTGCTGTCGCGATGATATTTGCTGCATCCGCAAGTTTCTGTGAAGCCTGAAATTCTCCTTCTGCGTGGATGACCTTTGCCCTTCTTTCACGTTCAGCCTCTGCCTGCTTTGCTATAGCCCTCTGCATTTCTACAGGCAAGTCAACATTCTTGACTTCTACTGCTGTGACTTTAATCCCCCATGGTGCTGTCTGGAAATCAATAACTTTCTGAAGCTCTGCATTTACCTGTTCTCTGTTTGAAAGCAGTTCATCGAGCTGGCTCTGACCGAGTATACTCCTTAGTGTTGTCTGTGCGATCAGTGATGTAGCGAAATAAAAATCTTCTACTTCAGTGATCGCCTTTATCGGTTCCATGACCCTGAAATAAACAACAGCATTCACCTTAACTGAAATATTGTCTTTCGTTATCACGTCCTGAGAAGGGACATCCATGGTGACAATTCGGAGGCTAACCCTAACAAGCTTATCGATTATTGGCCAGATGATGACAAGGCCAGGGCCTTTTACGGGTATCACCCTTCCAAGCCTGAATACTACCCCCCTTTCATATTCCCTCAGGATTTTTATCGCACTCGAAAGAAAATACATGACGAGGAATAATACAAAAAGAAAACCCATCAAAGACGATGTTGAAAATTGCATCAATACCTCCTCTTTAAGCGTTTGGTCAGTTTGCCGATTTCATTGAGTTTACTGTGTTGTTAGCTTTTTGCCTCTAAAATGATACAAACACAATAAAATACGAATACTTATCAGGCATGAAGACCTCCTGATTGTTTGATGATTTGCGGTTGCGGTGTACACATTATATCAATTTTTGATTCCATTTGTAACAGGAGGGACACAACGGGAGTATAGAGACTGTTCCGAACGTTGCTTTCAAGGTGAAAGACTGAGCAAAACACAATATGACCTATCTGTCTCACAAGTCCAGCACATTACAGCTCACTTCACAATTCTTAATTCTCTGGTAAAACTTTATGGAACGTCAACAGATCGTCAACAAGAAGAGCCATAGGTTGTTAAATAATGCTATAACTTCAATGAGTTAGGAGCGAGATGGGCATTATTCAAATCCCTGCACCGCCACCAATCTTTACAAGCACTTACGGCCTTACCCCCCTCATCAATACCCCTTCCAGTGCTAATGTTGAACGATACAACCCTGCGAGGACTTTCTGCTCAGTCTGGCATAGTGAATAATTGGTTAGATTGGCAACGTCCCCACACATACGCTTACATACGCTGAAAGATGTCTCCCCGGGTAATGCGCAGTCTCCTTCACACTTATGCCCGCCACATCTACGTCCACGCCTTACGTTACGTGTAAGTATCGGACTTCAGAGTTACTAATAGGGTCATAAGTAAAGACACATAAAATTTTATTCGTCGTCCCCGAGGTCCTGTAGTCGGGCATCCAGGGTTTCATT